>JAUNVO010000144.1:0-4018 GCA_030540695.1 Micrococcaceae bacterium
GCATCCAGCTCCCCGCAAGCCGCCCGCGGATTCCGGTGCGCCCCGTTGCCGGGGCGGGGCCACGGGAGGCCTCCGGGGCACCGAGTTCCCCGGAAGTCCCCGATGAGGATTTCATCCCGACCCACCGAAGCACCGCTGATTTGAACCTGCGCAAGGGGTCGGGCACCAACTATCCCGTGCTTCGGGTCCTGGCGGCCAACATCCAGGTCCGCAAGCTCGAGGAGCTGGGTACCTGGACCAAGGTCTCCACCGGCAAGGACATCGGCTGGGTGCCCAGCGCCTACCTGGCGCGCATACATGTCCAACGCCCTCCCACCGGCATCCAAGTGATGACCGCGACGGAATACACCACCACCGTCCGGCTCAATGTCCGCAAGGACGCGGGCGACCATTTCCCGGTGCTGCGCATCATGCAGGCGGGGACTTTGGTGCGGGTCAACGGGAAAATGGGTCCGTGGCGCAGGATTTCCCTGGACACCGGCGCTGGCTGGGTGCCGGCAAGCCAACTGCACCTGCGTTACCTGGCTTCCGAGTCGCCGGTGACGAACACCTCGACCACGTTGTACCAGGGTGCATCGGCCAACTATCGCGCACTTTCGCAGCTCGAAGCCGGCGAAGCGGTGGTGGTCCTGGCAATCCGGGGCCAATGGACCAAGGTGCGCGCGGGACGTCTTGAAGGGTGGGTCCACAGCTCGCACCTGGGCTGATTGTCCCGCACCAATAACCGTGGGCCGTGTGCAGAAGGGATTCCTTCTGGACACGGCCCACGCTCACACCAGGTGTTGCTTGCTACGAATGCTTGCGCTGGGGCTTGGACGACCGGCGGCCGGTCGCACCCTTGGCCGCTGGATTCAATGCCTGCTTGGCGGTATGCATCTCGATCTGGGTCATGACTTGTTCCTTGGAGGGCTTCTTCGCGGCGGTTGCGCCCGTCGGATCCGTGCCGGGATCCTGCCCCGGCATGTCCCTGCCGGACCAGATTTTTATGATCGACCAGGCCACGGCGGTCAGCGGAACGGCGAGCACCGCGCCAACCAAGCCGCCAAGAACCGTTCCGGCGGCCAGCGACAGCAAGATCACCAGTGCGTGCAGGTTCAAGGCGTGGGCCATGACCACCGGCTGCAGGAAGTTGCCCTCCAGCTGGTTCACCAGGATCACCGCACCCAGGACGATCAAGGCGACGACGGGGCCGTTGGTCACCAAGGCGATCAACGTGGCCAGGATCCCGGCGAAGGTGGCTCCCACCAGCGGGATGAACGAGCTGATGAACACCACCACGCCCAGCGGGATGGCCAGGGGGACCTGCAAAATGAGCAACGCGATGGTGATGCCGACCGCATCCACCGCAGCAATGGTCGCTGTGCCGCGCATGTATCCACCGAGGGTCTCCACGGTGCGCTGGCCCGTGGACCTCCAACGGTTCAGCTGGTGAGTGGGCAACCAGGAGAGGAAGAACGCCCAGATCCTGTCGCCGTCCTTTAGGAAGAAGAACAGGATCACCAGCAGCAATGCCAGACCAGTGAAGAAATTGCCGGCTGCCGACAGCCCGCTCAGGGCACCGGAACCGAACTGTGAACTGGTCAGGAAGCTCGTGGCTTCCTTGATGCCACCGTCGATCTGTTCATTGGAGATGCTCCAGGGCAATTGGTTGAGCAGGTCCTGGGCCTTGTGGAAGCCTTCGACGCCTTGCTGCACCAGGGTGTCCCATTCGGCCACCACGGAGTAGACCAAGGCCGTGCCGATTCCGCCCAGGACCAGCAGGGACCCCAGGAACACGGACCACGCCGCGAGCATCGGCGACATCACCTTGCGGAACAACCGCACCACGGGCCAGAGGGCACAGGTGAGAATCAGGGCTATCACGATCGGCAGCGCGACCACGCTGAGCCTTAGCAAGCTGAAGACAACTGCGGAGGCCAACACCAGCACCACCAGCAACTGGACCGAACGCGTGGCAACGCGGCCCAGCGGGTCGATCCACATGCTTGGAACGGTGCGGGGCTCCAGCTGTGCGGCGGCGGCAACACCCGTGGCAGGTGTCTGGGGTGGGAGGGAACGCGACTTTTTCCTGAAACCTAGTTTCGGTGACATCCAGTGACTCCTTGCAATTGGCAACAGCTCAACTCTATGCGCCTGCGGCGTCACGAGCCGATACCGGAACATCCACTTGTAAAGAGGTTAGTCTAACAAGGTAAATGTACTTGTCGGTGCCGCATGTCCGGTCTCTGGCTTGTCACCAAAACGTCGTTATGCGGGGGGAACCATGCACGGTAAAAGCAGGAGGGGAAGCTTCGCTGCCCTTCGACGGGGAACGGCGCCGGTCTTGCTGGGTGCTGCCCTGGTGGCCGCATCGCTGAACCCGGTCCACGCGCAGGTCCTGGAGCCTGCAACGGGACAGATCCAGGTGGCCGGTGCGGCTCGCGCGGCAGCGGCAAAAACCGTCCAAACCACGGCCAACCTCAACCTGCGCTCCAAGCCCTCCGCCGCAGGCAAGAAGCTGTCGCTCATCCCCAAGAACACCAGGCTCACCGTGACATCCACTAAGCCAGGGTGGAGCCAGGTACGCCATGCCGGGAAAACCGGTTGGGCGTCGAGCACCTATTTGCGCGCCGTGCCCAAGGCAGCACCGAAGGCCATCAAGCGGGGGGACCTTGGCAAGACCACTGCCGAACTACGATTGCGCAAGCAGGCAACCACCGGCTCCACGGTGCTGGCGACGCTGCCCAAGAACGGCATTTATGCCGTCAAAAAGACATCCAAGGGATTCAGCCAGATTGCCAGCCGGGGAAAAACCGGATGGGTGCAAAGCGGATACCTGAAGATCGTGGCGAAAAAGCCCGGGCGTGAGATCTATATCGACAAGAAATACACTTCCAACCGTGACGGGCTCACCGACCGATACTGGACGAAGGTCTCCACCGGCCAGTTGCATGAGAGCGTGAATGGCAAAATCCGCATCGGGGACATTCCGCGCAACTCCGTGGTCTACAGGAACCTCAAGATGGAGAAGACCGCCGGGTCGGTCACGGGCTGGATATTTGTGCAGACCCAGGGGATGAGCGGGTGGATGAAGACCAGCCAGCTGGCCCGCAAGTCAACGGCCACCACCAAGCCCGCGAACTATTCGGCGAAGACCGTCTTGGCCCAGAAGAACGGCAAGGTCGCGCAGAAGATGCTCGTGGCCATCGGGTGGGACAAGGAAAAGACACTGATCGCCGCCCCCGCCCTGAAAGACCTCAACCGGCTCAATGCGGCTTTCAAGAAGAAGTTCGGCCGCAACCTGGATGTCGATCTGGCCTATCGGACCAGGGAAACCCAAGATGCATACTGGGTTGAACTTGGCCCCTACATCGCTGCGCGCCCCGGGACCTCGAACCATGGGTGGGGAACGGCCATCGACACCCCGGAGACCCACGACTATTCGTTCCGCGGCAAGTACCATAAGTGGTTAAAGGCGAACTCGAAGAAGTACAACTGGGTGCACCGCAAAATCCTTGAGGAGGGCTCGCCCTATGCCGAGGCCTGGCATTTCGACTACATGGGAAAGTGAGTTGGGGATGCGTAAAACAGGGATGTTTGTCCTGGCAGTAACGGCGTTGACGCTCTCGGCGTGTTCCGGAAGTCCGGCCGGGGGATTTGAACCGGTGGGAACCTGGGGGAGTACCGAAGAGGGGCAGCCTTCCCTGGTCCTGGAAAAGGACGGGTCCTTGCACGGGTCCGATGGCTGCAACAGGCTGATGGGGAGCTACGAGGTCGACGGCGTTGACCTGGTCTTTGGCCCCTTGGCTTCCACCATGATGTTCTGCGAGGGTGTGGACACCTGGCTGGGACAAGCAGTCGGGGCCCGGTATGCCAATAACAGCCTCGAGATCCTCGATCCGCAGGGCCAGCGGATCGGGATGCTGGAACGCAGGAAATAGGGCCAAGGGCACCGGCCGGCCGGTGCCCTTGCATAAAAAGTGGGGCTTCCCCCGACCCCGGAAATCCGGGTCGGGGGAACCCCCCCGGCAAGGACCAA
>JAUNVO010000144.1:4028-6786 GCA_030540695.1 Micrococcaceae bacterium
TCCCAGCGCGGCGGCAGCCCCAGCCGGCTGCGGACGGCCCCGGGCCGGCCGGGCCCATTCAAAAAAGGTGGGGCTCCCCCCCACCCGTAAAATCCGGGTGGGGTCACCCCCCACTTCATGGACCATCGCTTTGTGACGGTTACTCGGCCACGTAGAAGAGGCGCTTGTTCACAAATTCCTCCATGCCCAGCGGACCGAGCTCGCGGCCGAAGCCCGAGCGCTTCACCCCGCCGAAGGGCATTTCCGCGCCCTCTGCACTGGGTGCGTTCACGTTTGCCATGCCCGACTGCAAGCCCGAGGCGACCTTGGCGGCACGCTGGGGATCGGTGGAGAACACCGCGCCACCGAGTCCGTACTGGGTGTCGTTGGCCAGTTCGAGTGCTTCCTGATCGGAGGAGACCTTGTAGACCACGGCCACCGGGCCGAAGAGCTCCTCATAGTAGGCGCGCATGTCCTTGGTGATGCCGGTGAGAATGGTCGGGGACAGGTAGGCTCCCGGGCCTTCGTGCAGGGTGCCGCCGGCATGCAGGGTTGCGCCCTTGTCGATGGCGTCCTGGACCTGCTCGGCAACGCCTTCGGCTGCGGTGCGTGAGGACAGCGGACCAAAGGTGCCCTCTTCCTCCTTGGCCGGGTCGCCCGGGGCCAGGTCGGCGGCAAGCTTCGTCAGCTCTTCGAGGAACTCGTCGTAGATGTCGTCCATGACGATCATGCGCTTGTTGGAGTTGCATGCCTGGCCGGTGTTCTCCATGCGCGTGGCCCACGCGGTGGCCGCATCGGCGGCGATATCCGCCGAGTCAAGGATGACGTAGGGGTCCGACCCGCCCAGTTCCAGCACTGCCTTCTTGAGGTGGCGTCCTGCCTGCTCGCCGATGATCGAACCGGCACGCTCGGAGCCGGTCAGCGAGACGCCCTGGATACGTGGATCCTCGATGATCGTGGAGATCTGCTCGTGGGTGGCGAAAACGTTGTTGTACACGCCCTCCGGAACCCCGGCATCGGCCATGATCTTCGCGATGGCCAAGGCCGACCGCGGGCACCTCTCGGCGTGCTTGAGCACGATGGTGTTGCCCAGCATCAGGTTGGGCGCGACAAAGCGGGCCACCTGGTAGTAGGGGTAGTTCCACGGCATGATGCCCAACAGCGGGCCCACGGGGAGACGCTGGATGATGGCCTTGCCCCCGCCAATGGACTTGACTTCCTGATCCGCGGCCAGCGTCGGGCCCTCGGTTGCGAAGTACTGCAGGATCTCCTGGCAGTACTCCGCCTCGCCCTTGGACTCCGAGAGTGGCTTGCCCATTTCCTCGGTGATGATTGCGGCCAGCTCGTCGGCCCGTTCGGCGAAAAGTTCACCAACGCGGGCGACGATCTTGGCCCGCTCGTTGATGTCGACGTTCTTCCACTGCTGGTAGCCGGATTCGGCCGCGGCGATCGCGTCCTGGATCTCGGCGTCTGTGGCGGTGGGGAACTCTTCGACCACTGCACCGGTGGCGGGGTTGAGGACTTGGTATCCGGTGGAGGTCGAGGTCTGGGCGTTGGCAGTCAAGGCCATGCTCCTTCTGGTAGTCACTGGGCGGCAAGGTTCGACGTTGAACGGTGGTTGCGCGCCGCGTACCGTTCCATCATGTCGTGAAAAGCAGGATTTGTGAAGCCGATCACGCAAACTGAGTGGTGATATCAGCCGTTGGTGAACGCACACTATGCGGTATCAGTTGTATATGTCCTTCTGACCTGCGGAATCCGTATCCGCAGGCCAGAAAGCTCGCATTGCGTGGCCCGGTTAGCTGGTGGCGACTTTACGCCAGTGGTCGACGCCCGCTTCCCCGGCGACGATCCTGTCGATCGTTTCCAGTTCCTCGGTGCTGAAGGCGGTGTTGCCCAATGCCCCGAGGTTCTCATCGAGCTGTGCCGTGGAGGAAGCCCCGAGCAGCACCGAGGTGGCACCTCCCTCGCGCAAGAGCCAGGCGATGGCCAGCTGGGGCAGGGACTGGCCGCGTGATTCCGCGACCTTGGCCAGGTTGCGGGCCTTGGCCAGGTTTTCTTTGGTGAGGGTGCCTTCCAGTGAGGTCCTTCCTCCGGAGGGCGCTGCCGCATCGTCCGCGAGATACTTGTTGGTCAGTAGGCCCTGGGCCAGCGGGGTGAAGGCGATCGAGCCCATCCCGTGTTCCTTCAAGGTCTCCAGCAGGCCGTCTTCCACCCAGCGGTTGAGCATCGAGTAGGAGGGCTGGTGGATCACCAGCGGCGTGCCCATTTCCTTGGCCACGCGAGCGGCTTCGGCGGTTCGTTCGGGGGAGTAGGAGGATATGCCGACATACAGGGCCTTGCCCTGGCGCACCAAGGTGTCCAGGGCGCCAATGGTTTCCTCGATCGGGGTGTTCGGGTCGGGGCGGTGCGAGTAGAAGACGTCGACGTAGTCCAGGCCCATGCGGCCCAGGGACTCCTCGGCGGAGGCCATGATGTACTTGCGCGACCCGAGGTCCCCGTAGGGGCCCGGCCACATGTCCCAGCCCGCCTTGGAGGAGATGACCAGCTCATTGCGGTAGGCCTTGAAGTCCTTACGCATCATCCGGCCGAAGTTTTCCTCGGCGGATCCGTAGGGAGGTCCGTAGTTGTTGGCCAGATCGAAGTGGTTGATGCCGTGGTTGAACGCGTGGCGCAGCACCTCGCGCTGCGTCTCGAAGGGGCGGTTGTCTCCGAAGTTCCACCACAGGCCCAAGGAAATCGGGGGAAGGATCAATCCGGAATTTCCGACCCGGCGGTA
>JAUNVO010000144.1:6886-8242 GCA_030540695.1 Micrococcaceae bacterium
TAAACGTGAAGAACCGGTCGTGACGGCTAAGGAGGTGAAACTCCGCCGCGACCGGTTCTTCTGATCACTCGCACCTTGAGAAGGTGGTTTCAGCTTAGGATGCGAAGCTGAATGAAGGCTGGGGATTGATTGTTAGCCAGCCGCGAATCAATAATTCGATGGGGGGTCCGAAGCGGGGAACGACTCGTCTTCCCATTCCTCCACCAGGGCCTCGTCGTGTTCGCTGGCCACATGTTCGGGTTCCGCCGCGTTTTCCGTTTTTTCGTCGCCGACCGGTTTTTCGCTCATCACGCGCACTCCTAGATCCGTAGAACACATCGCCCGTTGGGCCGGGGCGAGCCATGCTTTCAGTTTGGTCCGAAGTCGAGGAATTGTCGAGGGCGCCGCATCCGCCAAAATGACGCCCGACGCCAAGTCGGTTAAAAGGGTGAGCACCGATCGGTGGCGGGGGGAAAATCGCCTTGTGCCCGACCGGTGCTCTCATCACTCGCACCTTCATGAGGTGGTTAACACGTTAGGCACCGAACCTTCGTGCAGGCTGTAAAAAGCCCCTTAGCCACGTGTGAAATCAGCGACGCAACACCAGCGCATCGCCCTGCCCGCCACCGCCGCACAGTGAGACCACACCGGTTCCGCCGCCACGCCTGGCCAGTTCCATCGCCTGGTGCAGCACCAGCCGTGCGCCCGAAGCACCCACCGGGTGGCCCAAGGCAATGGCACCGCCTTCGGTGTTGACCCGCAGCGGATCAACGCCCAGGTCCTTGGCGGATTGCAGCACCACCGAGGCGAAGGCCTCGTTAATCTCGATGAGGTCCAGGTCATCGACGCCCAAGCCTTCCTTGGCCAGGGCAGCAAGGATCGATCTGCTGGGCTGGGAGTGCAATTGCCCATCGGGGCCCGCGGTCTGCCCGTGGGCCCCGACCTCACAGAGCCAGCTGAGTCCCGCCCGACGGGCTGCCCCCTTGGAAGCAATCACCAAGGCCGCGGCACCGTCCGAAAGCGGCGAGGAAGAACCCGCGGTGATGGTCGCGGAGGGATCCTTGGAAAATGCCGCGGGCAAGGCAGCAAGCTGCTCGAGCGTGGCGTTCGGCCGGATTCCTTCATCTGTGGAAACCACGAGGTCCGCACCACGATGCTGGGCAATGACCAGCGGGGCGATTTCCGCATCCAGGTGACCACGGGCTGCCGCGGCGCGTTGATGGGAACGGGCGGCCAGCGCATCTTGCTCGGTCCTGTCGATTCCCAGCTTCGCGTTTCCCTTCTCCGTCGCCGATCCCATGAGTTCCCCGCTGAATGGGTCTGCCAAGGCATCGTGGTTCAGTGAGTCCTCCAGCCCGCGATCCCCGATGGCCACCG
>JAUNVO010000145.1 GCA_030540695.1 Micrococcaceae bacterium
ATGTTTCTGGCCTTGGCAGTGGCTGCGGTGGAATCCGCATAGATGCCCAGGGTCAGGAGGTAGGGGATGGTCAGCACCACCGCCGCGAAGACGATGACGGACTTCCCGGGCCAGGAAACCTTCTTGTAGCGCGACTGCCAGGCAAGGAGTATGGGAACAAGCGTGAAGACGAATCCATAGACCAAGCCAAGGCCTATGTCCCAGCGTGGTTTGTGCCCGGATTGCGGTGAGGTGTTTTGCTGTCGGGGGACTTGGTCCCCGGAATCTGGCCTGGCTGCATCTTCCCATGCCGGCCGCGAAACCGTTGATATCCACCATGTTCGTACTCCCGAAAACAAGACGGCGCCTAGTAGGCTAATCTTGAGGTGTGACGATTGCCCGATTTGGGGTGGGACAACGTCCGTAGTGAATTATGACAGAGATTTTTGGGAGGACCGGAAATGGCTGAAGCTCAGGTGCCTAACCAGCAGCACGAGACATCATCCGAAACAACGGGAATTGCCTTGCCACCGGTGACGCGTGAACCCGTTGTTTACTTTGGCCTGGGTCCTGAAGAACGTGCAGCAGTTTCGGCCTTGCCGCAGGGGTCCGCGCTTTTGATCGCGCATTCCGGGCCGAACCAGGGCGCACGCTTCCTGCTGGATCAAGACAGCACCCAGGCCGGGCGCCACCCCGACGCGGCAGTCTTCCTAGACGACGTCACGGTCTCACGCAAGCATGCGCTGTTCATTCGTGACGCCGAAGGTTTCCGGCTCGTGGACAGCGGTTCATTGAACGGAACCTACGTCAACAACGACCGTGTTGACTCGGTGCGATTGACCAACGGATCTGAAGTGCGGATCGGCAAATTCCGCCTGACCTTCTACAGCTCGTTGCCAAACAACCCGGCCAACACCCGCGAGTAAACAGGACAACTTCGTGAATCAGGCAGCCCGAAATCCACGACTGGCAGTGGTGTCCGGCGACACCCAGCGACCCGTTGCGCTCAATATCGGTGAGGTCCTCTCAGAGCTTCACGGGGAATTCCCGCAGGTCACTGCGTCGAAGATCCGCTTTCTCGAGGAAAAGGGCCTGCTGACCCCGCAACGCACCTCGGCCGGCTACCGCAAGTACCTGCCCGACGATGTGGGACGCCTGCGTTTCATCCTGGGCCTGCAGCGGGACCAGTACCTGCCGCTGAAGGTCATCAAGGACTACCTGGACGGAATTGATCGGGGGGAACGCCCCGACCAGCTTCCCGGAGGCCACACCTTGGCCCCAAGAAGCATCAGCGAACAGATGACCCAAGACCTGGTCGCCCGCACCCGTCCGGTCACCAAGGCGGAGCTGCAAGGCCTCAGCGGAGCCGACGCCGAACTCGTCGAAGACCTGCTCGCCTTTGGCATGATCGTGGCCGAAAATGACCGCTTCGATGAACATGCCCAAAAGATTGCCGCGGCGGCCGCTGCCTTGGCGGCACACGGAATCGAGCCGCGCCACCTGCGGGCCTTCCGGGCGGCCGCGGACCGCGAGGTCGGACTTGTCGAAAGGGTCGTGGCACCCCAGATGCGCCGTGGCGACGTCGCCTCCCGAGCCAGGGCAGCCGAAACTGCCCGGGAAATCAGTGATGCATGCATGGCGTTGCATGGCGCATTGGTCAACGGCGCGATCGCCAAACTGGATCACTAGGTCGGTCAAAAGGCGGTTGCAAGATGCGGCCGCCTGGAAAAGGAGCGAACCATGCATGAGCTTGAAGTCGTGGGAGTTCGCATTGAACTTCCCTCCAACCAGCCACTTGTCCTGCTCAAGGAATCCGATTCCCAGCGACACCTTCCGATCTGGATCGGTGCCCCGGAGGCCTCGGCCATCGCCATGTTCCAGCAGGGGATAGTTCCACCACGTCCGCTGACCCACGACCTGATGATTTCAACCCTGGAATCGCTGCACGCGCCACTGCTGCGCGTGGAGATCGTTTCCGTGCTCAACGCCGTCTTCAGTGCAGAACTGGTCTTCGCCGACGACGTGCGCGTCGATGCCCGGTCCTCTGACGCCATTGCCTTGGCGCTACGCACCCCGTGCCCGATCCTGTGCGACGAACAGGTGCTCGATGAAGCATCGGTCATGGTTTCCGAGGATTCCGAAGTCGTCGAAGGCCAGGAGGACCAAATGCGTGAATTCCGCGAATTCCTCGATGAGGTCGAACCGGAAGACTTCGATAAATAGACGGCCGTCCGCGACACGCCTCAAGTAAAGCTTGAAGGTCTTTGACGCGGCCCCGATGTAGTCGTACCGTCGAAGCATAAGTTTCCCAAGGTTTGCCACGCAACGATGTTCGGTTTCACTCGCAACGGAGTCGTTCCTCAGCCAGGCATTCCTCTTTCCCTCACGGGGATGCTTGAGCAAGGAGATTCCAATGAATCCCACGGACGATAATTATGCGAACTCAATGATGCCTTCGGCGTCCCATCGCAATACCCAGGGGCTGCTCTTCACCGAGGACCTGCCGGTGCTCGACGAGGATGCCGGATACCGCGGCCCCATCGTCTGCAAGGCAGCAGGGATCACCTACCGCCAACTGGACTACTGGGCGCGCACCGGCCTGGTTGAGCCGGCAGTGCGCGGAGCCAGTGGCTCCGGCTCCCAACGGCTCTACGGGTTCCGTGACATCCTGGTGCTCAAGGTCGTGAAACGGCTCCTGGACACCGGCGTATCGCTACAGCAGATCCGCTCGGCGGTGGGACACCTGCGCGAACGCGGTGTGGAGGATCTCGCCCAGATCACCTTGATGAGCGACGGCGCCTCGGTATATGAGTGCACCTCGGCCGACGAGGTCATCGACCTGGTCCAGGGTGGACAGGGAGTCTTCGGGATCGCCGTGGGGCGTGTGTGGCGTGAGGTTGAGGGATCTCTGTCGCAGCTGCCCAGCGAGCGCGCCACCGACTTTCCCGACGACGAGCTCGCGGTGCGCCGCGCGGCGAAGCGTTCGGTCAGCTAGAACCCCGGGGAAACCCGAAAAAATATGCTGGGACGGCACCTGCCGGCTTCCGTGCGCACCAGCACACACCGAAGCCAGCAGGCGCCCAGCACAAAAAAGCCGCTTCGTAGCCACGAAGCGGCTTTTTTCATGAATGAAATCGGCACTGGGCCCACTCCCGCAGACGCTAGGCGCCGGAGGGTTTCTTCTTCTCGGTGTCGGTGATGTTGCGCAACAGCTGGTCGAAGAGGCCTGCGGTCTTCTTGGCGGGCTTGCCCGGCCACTGGTGGACGGAGTATGCGGCACCCTGGATCTGCTGCCAGTCGGCGAACTCCGGAAGCTCCGGGCTCAGCATCGAGGAACCGAACATCGAACGCATCTCCGTCAGGCGGAAGCGGTGCTCATCGGAATCTTGGCGCACCCGGTTGGCGACGACATCGATCCGGCCCAACTCCGGGGCATACTCCTTGCGGAACATCTCCAGGGCCCGCTGGGTGCGTTCGGTTCCCGCCACGGAGAACAACGAGGGTTCGGCAACCAAGAGGATGCGATCGCTGGCGCTCCAGGCCATGCGCGTCAAGCCGTTCAGCGACGGCGGGCAGTCAATGAGCACCAGGGCGTAGCCCGAGGTCTTGGACAGAAGCTGCGTCAGACGACGCAAGTCACGGGCGCGCAGGTCCGGACGGTCGTAGATGCCAGCGTAGGCATCGCCGACTGCCACGTCGAGCACGGGTACCCGGGTCAAGGAACGCTTGGAGACGGCCTTGGCCTGCCACGAGCTGGAAACGATGTTCTCGGCCAGATTCGTCTTGCGTGCGGCCTTCAGCATGCGGCCGATGGTCAGTTTGGAATCGGCGCGTACGCCCAGCCCGGTGCTGGCATCCGCATGGGGGTCCAGATCGATGACGAGCGTGGGGATACCAGCTGCGAGAGCGGCCGACGCGAGCCCCAACGTAACGGAGGTCTTGCCTACGCCACCTTTAAGGCTGCTAATGCTCACTACCTGCACGGAACGGACCACGTCCTTTTCTACTGTTAGTTTCTCGCGAGTTGATGGATGGTACCCATAACATCATAATCGGCTTCCGCTTCCTTTGCGGCCACCTGTACGAACTCACGATTGACACCACTGTTTCGTGTCCGGCGCAATCTTTTGCCGCGTGTGCGTCCGCTCACGGTAGGGTGTGGATTTGGGACGCCTGAACATAGGCATCGACCAGTTTTCATGCACGGGCCGCACCCTGGGTACGTGTGCATATTCATCCCTTTATCATTCGCAGGAGCGCCATGTTTACGAAGATCTTGGTAGCCAACCGAGGCGAGATCGCAATTCGCGCCTTCCGTGCCGGCTATGAGCTGGGCGCGAAGACCGTCGCCGTATACCCCTACGAGGATCGAAATTCGATCCATCGCCAGAAGTCCGACGAGGCTTACCAGATCGGTGAAGAAGGACACCCGGTCAGGGCCTATCTCGATGTCGAGGAGGTCATCCGCGTTGCCAAGGAAGCCGGCGCGGATGCCATCTACCCGGGCTACGGGTTCCTCGCCGAAAATCCCGACCTCTCCCGCGCCGCCGCCGAAGCAGGCATCAAGTTCATCGGCCCGGCCGCCGAGATCCTCGAACTGGCGGGCAACAAGGTCGAGGCCTTGCGGGCTGCCCGCTCCGCAGGCATCCCGGTGCTGCGTTCCTCCGAACCCAGTTCAGATGTCGAGTACCTCACGCAAGAAGCGGACAAGATCGGTTTCCCGGTCTTCGTCAAGGCCGTGGCCGGCGGTGGCGGGCGCGGCATGCGCCGCGTGGACACCCGCGACCAGCTGGCCGAATCCCTTTCTGCGGCCATGCGCGAAGCCGCAAGCGCCTTCGGCGATGACACCATGTTCGTCGAACAGGCCGTGCTGCGCCCGCGCCACATCGAGGTCCAGATCCTGGCCGATGAGCACGGCAACGTCGTGCACCTTTTCGAACGCGACTGCTCGCTGCAGCGCCGCCACCAGAAGGTCATCGAGATCGCCCCTGCGCCGAACCTTGAGGAGGGCATCCGCCAGTCCCTGTACAAGGATGCGGTGAAGTTTGCCAAGGCGCTGAACTACCAGAACGCCGGCACCGTCGAGTTCCTCGTCGACACCGAGGGTGAACGCGCCGGAGAGCACGTGTTCATCGAGATGAACCCGCGCATCCAGGTCGAGCACACAGTCACCGAGGAAATCACCGACGTCGACCTGGTGCAGGCGCAGATGCGCATTGCCGCCGGCGCGACCCTTGAAGAGCTCGAGATCCGCCAGGACGAGCTGAAGATCCGCGGCGTCGCCATGCAGGCTCGCATCACCACCGAGGACCCGGCCAACGGCTTCCGCCCGGACGTCGGAACCATCACCGTCTACCGTTCGGCAGGTGGCTCCGGGGTTCGCCTTGACGGCGGAACCATCTATACCGGAGCGGAAGTCTCCCCGCACTTCGACTCGATGCTGGTCAAGCTCACCTGCCGCGGCCGCGACTTTTCCACCGCGGCAACCCGCCTGCGCCGTGCGCTGGCCGAATTCCGAATCCGTGGCGTCACCACCAACATCCCGTTCCTGCAGAACGTGCTCGACGATCCGGCGTTCCTGGCCGGGGAAGTCGCCACCGACTTCATCGACAAGCACCCGGAGCTGCTGGCGGGACGCAAATCCCAGGACCGTGGCACCAAGGCGTTGTCCTTCCTGGCTGACGTGAGCGTCAACCAGCCCCACGGCGAGCGTGTGGAGGGCATCGACCCGCGCAAGAAGCTGCCCTCCTTCCCGGGGGACAAGACCTCCGAGCCTGACCGCAGCCCCTTTGACGGACCCTCCGAACAGGCACCGGCCGCCGGCTGGCGCCAGCGCCTGCTGGAGCTGGGCCCGGAAGGCTTCGCCAAGGCGTTGCGTGCCGAAACGGCAGTGGCCCTCACCGACACCACCTTCCGCGATGCACACCAGTCGCTGCTGGCGACCCGGGTGCGCACCCGTGACCTGCTCGCCGCGGCGCCTGCCTATGCACACGTGATGCCGCAGCTGTTCTCCATGGAGGTCTGGGGCGGAGCGACCTACGACGTGTCACTGCGCTTTTTGGGTGAGGACCCGTGGCGCCGCCTGGCGCTGCTGCGCGCCGAGCTGCCCAACATCCCGCTGCAGATGCTGCTGCGTGGACGCAACACCGTGGGCTACACCCCGTACCCGACCGAGGTCACCGACGCGTTCGTGAAGGAAGCCGCCGCCACCGGCATCGATATCTTCCGCATTTTCGACGCACTGAACGATGTCTCGCAGATGGCCCCGGCGATCAAGGCGGTCCGCGAGACCGGGACCGCGGTTGCCGAGGTGGCCCTGTGCTACACCGGCAACCTGCTGGATCCCGCCGAGGACCTCTACACCCTTGAGTACTACCTGGAACTGGCACAGCAGATCGTTGATGCCGGGGCACACATCCTGGCGATCAAGGACATGGCCGGGCTCCTGCGCCCTGCCGCGGCGGCCAAGCTGGTCACCGCACTGCGCGAACGCTTCGACCTTCCGGTGCACCTGCACACCCATGACACCGCCGGCGGCCAGAGTGCAACCCTGATGGCGGCCATCGACGCCGGTGTCGACGCGGTGGATGTCGCGGCGGCATCGATGGCCGGGACCACCTCCCAGCCCTCGGCCTCCGCGCTGATTGCCGCCTTGGAGAACACCGAACGCGACACCGGGATCTCCCTGGAGGCCGCCGCATCGCTGGAGCCATACTGGGAGTCGGTGCGTGCGATGTATGCACCGTTCGAATCGGGGCTTGCCGCCCCCACCGGCCGTGTCTACCGTCACGAGATCCCCGGTGGACAGCTCTCCAACCTGCGCCAGCAGGCAATCGCGCTGGGCCTGGGGGAACGCTTCGAAGCCATCGAAGACATGTACACCGCGGCCAACTCGATCCTGGGCCGTCTGGTCAAGGTCACCCCGTCCTCCAAGGTCGTCGGCGACCTGGCCTTGCAACTGGTGGGCATGGGCGTGGATCCGGCCGCATTCGAAAAGGACCCCAAATCCTTCGACATCCCGGACTCCGTCATCCAGTTCCTCTCCGGGGAACTGGGCGATCCTCCGGGCGGCTGGCCGGAGCCGTTCCGGTCCAAGGCCCTTGAGGGCCGTGTCGTGCGCCCGCGCGTCGAGGAACTCTCCGCCGAGGACTCGGCCGCGCTGAACGGGGATTCGGAAACCCGCCGGTCAACGCTGAACCGGTTGCTCTTTGCCGGTCCGACGCGTGACTTCGCGGCAACCGTAGAAGCTTACGGCGACGTCTCCACGCTGCACACCCGCGACTACCTCTACGGGTTGGTCAAGGGTCGCGAACACGTCGTCTCCCTGGGCAAGGGGGTCCGCCTGCTGGTGATCCTGCAGGCGATCTCCGAGGCCGATGACAAGGGCATGCGCACCGTCACCGTCCTGCTCAACGGCCAACCGCGGCAGATCATGGTGCGTGACAACCAGGTTGAATCCACCGTCGTCGTGGCGGAGAAGGCCGATGCGGGGAACCCGAGCCACATCGCCGCGCCGTTCGCCGGCGCCGTGACCCCGCAGGTCGCCGTCGGTGACCGCATCGAGGTCGGCGGAACCGTGGCCACCATCGAGGCGATGAAGATGGAAGCCGGGATCACTTCCACGGTGGCAGGAACCGTCTCCCGCCTGGCCATTACCGGCACCTCCCAGGTCCAGGGCGGCGATCTGTTGATCGTCGTCGACCCGGCCTGACCGGCGCACCGTCCGGCCCGCGCCGGCACCAGATGCACCACGCATGAGGATGGACCCGCCCGCCCCGATCCAGGGGGCAGGGATCGGGTCCATCCCCATCTGCATGCTAGTGTGCGAAATGCCGCTGGTACCACCAGCGGAACGTATCGTAGGACGGCGGGCCGCCCATGGCCCATCGACGCAGGAAACAAGGGGGGCCCATGGCCGGCAAATGGAGCGGGAACATTGCCCGATGGCTCGCACAACGGGCGGGGAAACCGACCCACGGATCCGCACCGCACCGGGCAACGGTTCCGACCGCACTCACCGCGACCGGGGTGCCGGCGGATCGCGCAACCACCGAACCACATGGATCGGGGGGAGTGCCGCCATCAGCGACCGCCCCGTCGCCGGAAGACCGCGCTGCGACACTGCCCGAAACCCCAG
>JAUNVO010000146.1 GCA_030540695.1 Micrococcaceae bacterium
CGCGCTGCTGGCGAGCCAGTTCCGCGTCGATACGCTCCGCGATCTCCGGATCAAGACTCCCGATGTCCTGCGTCAGCGACGCCGGGGCCAGGGATTCAAAGACTTGGCTCACGCAACATCGCCGCCGTTGGCCGAGGCGTAGTCCGCTGCCGAGAGCAGCGGGCCCTCCTCGGAAACCTCAACGGTGAAGAGCCAGCCGGCGCCGTAGGGGTCCTCGTTCAGGATCGCCGGGTTGTCGATGGTCTCCTGGTTGACCTCCAGGATGGTTCCGGTGACCGGTGCGTACAGGTCCGAAACCGACTTGGTCGACTCGACCTCTCCGCAGGTCTCCCCGGCGGTGACGGTGTCGCCGACCTCGGGCAGGTCGACATAGACCACGTCGCCCAGTGCGTCGGCGGCGACCTGGGTGATGCCGACCTTGGTCGGGGTCGAGCTATCGACCCATTCGTGCTCGGCCGAGTAACGAAGGGAGGCAAGAACCTTGCTCATGGGGGTGTTTCCTCTCAAAGAATTTTTGGGGTACTGAAGTTAGCCGGTCATCGGTGGCGGACCCGCAGCGGGCACCGCCACCGACAACGTTACTTGGCTCGGGTATAGAACGGCAGTGCGACGACCTCAAAGGCCTCCGGCTTGCCGCGCAGGTCGACATCGAGCTTGGTTCCGACCTCGGTGAAGCCGGGCTCGACATAGGCCAGCGCCACCGGGTAACCCAGTGACGGGGAGGGCTGGCCGGAGGTGACGACGCCAACTTGCGCGCCATCGCTGGAGACCGGGTAGCCCCCTCGGCCGGCCCGGCGCCCCAGGCCCTTGAGCCCCACGAGCACGCGCTTGGCACCGGCGGCCTTGATGGCTTCCAAGGCCTTGCGCCCGGTGAAGTCCTCTTCCTTCTTGAAGGAGACGATCGGCCCGAGGTTGGCTTCGAAGGGGTTGCCTTCTTCGGAGAGCTCGTTGCCGTACAGCGGCATTCCGGCCTCCAGGCGCAGCGAGTCGCGGCACGCCAGGCCCGCAGGAATCAACCCGTGGTCGGCGCCGGCGGCCATCAGAGCGTCCCAGAGCGCCGGTGCCTGCCCGTTGGGCAGGTAGAGCTCGAAGCCGTCCTCGCCGGTGTAGCCGGTGCGGGCCAGCAGCACGTCGTGTCCGGCCACGGTGGCGTCATCGGCCGCGTAGTACTTCATGTCGCTGATCAGTGTCTTGGTGGATTCATCGACCAGTTCGTGCAGGATGGCCACGGATGCCGGGCCTTGCACCGCGATCAACGAGGTTTCGGGCGAGGCATCGCTCACGGTGACGTCAAAACCCGTTGCGCGTTCGGCCAGTGCCGCGGCAACCACCGGGGCGTTGCCGGCGTTGGGCACCACCAGGAAATTCTCTTCCCCGCGGCGGTAGGTGATCAAGTCATCGATGATGCCGCCGGCTTCGTTGCAGATGACCGAGTACTTGGCCCGGCCCACGGACATCACGGCCATGTTCCCGGCCAGCGCGGAGTTCAAGAACTTCGCCGCTTCGGGCCCCTGGACCCAGACCTCGCCCATGTGGGAGAGGTCGAACAGCCCGGCGGTGGCGCGCACCGCCTTGTGCTCGGCCAGTTCCGAACCGTACTTCAGCGGCATGTCCCAGCCGCCGAAGTCGGTGAAGGAAGCACCGAGTTCGGCATGCTTGGCATGCAGGGAGGTTTTCTTCGGGTCGCTCATCAAGCTACCTTTCGTGAGGCAAAAAACGAGTGTCTGGACTTAGTTTTCGAAGGCTTCGGGAGCCGGGCAGGAGCAGATCAGGTTCCGGTCCCCGCCTGCGCCGTCTACGCGTCCCACGGCCGGGAAGTACTTGTCCACGCGCAGCGCCGACACCGGGAAGGCTGCCTGTTCGACGGTGTACTTGCGGTCCCATGCGGTGTTGATGACCGAGGCCACCGTGTGCGGGGCGTTGCGCAGCGGGGATTCCTCAATGGCGAAGTCCCCGGCGAGGACCTGCTCCATTTCGCCGCGGATCGCGACCATGGCCTCGATGAACCGCTCGATCTCGCCCAGGTCCTCGGACTCGGTCGGCTCCACCATCAGGGTGCCCGAGACCGGGAAGGACAGGGTCGGTGCGTGGAAACCGAAGTCGATCAGGCGCTTGGCCACGTCCTCGGCGGTGACCCCGGTCTTGTTGGTCAGCTCACGCAGGTCCAGGATGCACTCGTGGGCAACCAGGCCCTTGTTGCCGGTGAACAAGATCGGGAAGTGCTCGGTGAGCCGGCTCGCGATGTAGTTGGCGTTCAGGATCGCGATCTTGGAGGCCTGGGTCAGTCCGTCCCCGCCCATCATCGCGATGTAGGCCCAGGAGATCGGCAGCACGCCGGCGGAGCCGAACATGGTTGCCACCACCGGGACGCCGTCGCGCATCGAGTAGGTGCCGGAGGCATCCCCGGGAAGGAACGGCACCAGGTGCTCGGCAACGCCGATCGGGCCGACGCCCGGTCCGCCTCCGCCGTGCGGGATGCAGAAGGTCTTGTGCAGGTTCAGGTGGCTGACGTCCCCTCCGAACTTGCCCGGCTGCGCCAGCCCGACGACAGCGTTCATGTTGGCGCCGTCGATGTAGACCTGGCCTCCGGCGGCGTGTACCTTGTCGCAGACCTCGCGCACGTCGGCATCGTAGACACCGTGCGTGGAGGGGTAGGTGATCATGATCGCCGAGAGGGTGTCCTTGTTGGCCGCGATCTTTGCATCGAGGTCACCGGCGTCGATGGATCCGTCCGCAGCCGTCTTCACCACGATGACCCGCATGCCGGCAAGCACAGCCGAGGCGGCGTTGGTGCCGTGCGCGGATGCCGGGATCAGGCACAGGTCTCGCTGGTCATCGCCGTTGGAGCGGTGGTAGTCGCGAATCGCCAGCAGGCCGGCGTATTCGCCCTGCGAACCGGCGTTGGGCTGGATGGAGACACCGGCGTACCCGGTGATCTCGGTCAGCCGCGCTTCGAGGTCGGTGATCAGTTCGCGCCAACCGGCGGTCTGGTGTTCCGGGGCGTAGGGGTGGATGGAGGCGAACTCGGGCCAGGAGATGGATTCCATCTCGGCGGCGGAGTTCAGCTTCATGGTGCATGAGCCCAGTGGGATCATGGTGCGGTCCAACGCCAGGTCGCGATCCGAGAGGCGGCGCAGGTAGCGCATCATCTGGGTCTCGGACTTGATGGTGTTGAAGATCGGGTGGCTCAGGTAATCGCTGGTGCGCTGGAGTTCCGCAGGCAACTCAAAGCCCTCGGCGGCCAGATCGGTGCCGTCGATGCCAAAGATGCCGGCAATCGTCGCGACGTGGGCGCCGGTGGTGGCCTCGTCGGTGGAGATGCCGACGGTGGTTGAATCAACGGCGCGCAGGTTGATGCCCGCTTCCTCGGCCTTGGCGATGATCGCCGCGGAGTCCTCGACCTTCACCTGGACGGTGTCGAAGAACGCGTCGGTGACCAGCTCCATCCCGGCACCGCGCAGGGCGGTGGCGATGGTGCGTGCGTGGTTGTGGGTGCGCTGGGCAATGCGCTTCAGGCCGGCCGGACCGTGGTAGACCGCGTACATCGAGGCGGTGATCGCCAGCAGCGCCTGGGCGGTGCAGATGTTCGAGGTGGCCTTCTCGCGGCGGATGTGCTGCTCGCGGGTCTGCAGTGCCAAGCGGTAGGCGGGGGTCCCGGCGTCATCCTTGGACACGCCGACCAGACGCCCGGGCAGTGAACGCTCCAGACCCTTGCGGACGGACATGTAGGCTGCGTGCGGGCCGCCGAAGAACAGCGGGACGCCGAAGCGCTGGGTGTTGCCCACGGCGATGTCCGCACCCTGCTCACCGGGTGCGGTGATCAAGGTCAGTGCCAGGATGTCAGCGGCGACTGTAACCATTGCACCGCGCTCCTTGGCGGCGGCGATGACGGCGGTGTGGTCAACCAGTGCACCGTTGTTGCCCGGCTGCTGCAGCACGATCCCGGAGATTTCACCCTCGGGCAGGCCGCCGGAGAGGTCTGCGACCTCGATCTCGAAGTCCAGTGCGTCGGCGCGGCCCTTGACCACGGCGATGGTCTGCGGGAAGAGGTTGGCGTCGAGCACCGTCTTGGCGGTGGCCTTGGCCTTGTTGGCCCGGCGCATCAGCAGCACGGCCTCGGCGACGGCCGAGGCTTCGTCAAGCAGCGAGGCGTTGGCGATCGGCAGGGCGGTGAGATCCATGACCATGGTCTGGAAGTTCAGCAGCGCCTCGAGGCGGCCCTGGGAGATCTCGGGCTGGTACGGGGTGTAGGCGGTGTACCAGGCCGGGTTTTCCAGGATATTGCGCAGGATCACCGGTGGCGTGTGGGTGTCGGAGAAACCCTGGCCGATCATCTGGGTCTTCATCACGTTCTTGTTCGCCAGCACACGCAGGTCGGCAAGGATCTCTGCCTCGGTGCGGCCTTCGGGAAGATCAAGCGGATCCGACATGCGGATGTCGGCGGGGACCGCCGTGTCGACGAATTCGTCGAGGGAGGAATAGCCAAGCTGGGCCAGCATGGTGTCGATGTCGTTGCCTTGCGGGCCAATGTGGCGGGCGACGAACTCAGCGGACGGGGTCAATGTCATGGGGAACTCCATTGGGTCATCGGCGTGCTGCCACACCGAACGAACTGCAAGTTCCTCCCCGACCCTGTTGCTGTGACCTGAGAGTTTCCGCGACGCGACGACCATGGTGAGGTCGGTACGTGCTTGCACCTTCGGTGAGCGGCACCGCCGATCAGGCGATGTTGCTTCTTTCCAGAGTTGCCTCTTCGCGGCGGTACGGGGGCCTGAGAGTTTCCCGGGGAGGAATTGCTCCTACGGCGCCCGACCAACGTATGTTGAACGGGACTCTCCCGCCGCATGTCAGTGGCTGTGCCCCCTAGGAGGCACGACCCCCATCCTACCGGCGATGCGTGGAGCAAACAACACCGAGTCCCCGGCACCGTCCATGGCCGCCGAATCCCTAGTCATCTTCTCCTGGCGCGGTGTCGCAATCGGCCCTGGCCTCGAACGGCCCGACTACCTCGGTCCGGTACGGGATTCCCCAACCGTTGCGGTATCCGACGCGGACCGTGTTGAGGGAAGACTCCTTCTCCAGGTCCACCGGGACGATCACCAGGATCACCGATTCCGCTGGACCGTCGCCCAGGGCGGCGGGCAAACCAACTCGCTGGGTCCAGGCCCGCGCTTCCGAAGACAGTTCCTCGTCCAGCGGATAGTTGTAGTAGCCGGCCCCCGTGCTGCGGTGTTGGACCCCGGCCCCGAAAAGCTCGAAGTTCACGGGATCAACCATCGTCAGGGATCCCACCACAATGGACTGCCCGGGCTTCAGAATGATCCGTGGCATGATCAGCGTCGCCGGGGAGGACTGCGCAAATGCGGTGCTCATGCAGGTCAGGCCGTTCGCTGCGTGTGAGCTGCTCACGGGGTCCAGCACCCGGTACCCGGCCCACCCCGCTGCGGCCAGCACCACCACGAATACACCAATGGCCACAGGTACAAGCGGCCGCCGGCGCGCCTTGCCACCGCGTGGCCGGGAGTCGGTTTCCTGCATGGGCCCTGATCCTTTCCAAGATCGGCGCCAAAAGCAGGTGCACCTAAGGATGTGTGGGCCGATCATATCCCGGGTCACGGGGCCCCGCCAGTGCCAGGGCACGCGGCGAGGCCACACGGAAGCTAGAGCATCCCGGAGCTTCCCAGCCACGAACCGATGGCGAAGGTGAGCGCAAGTGCCGCCGCCCCGCCGATGAGCACACGCACGGTCGGCCGGAGCATCGGTGCCCCGCCAAGCTTTGCGCCAAGTGCGCCGGTTGCCCCCAATGCGAGCATGACGGCAATGAAGGTCACCGGGATCTTCAGTGCGCCGGGCAGGAACACCGCCGTGGCGAAGGGCAGTGCGGCGCCCACAGTGAAGGCGATCGCCGAAGCGAAGGCCGCATGCCACGGGCTCAGTACCTCGTCTTCGTCGAGCTGCAGCTCGATGTCAAGGTGCGCCGCAAGCGCGTCGTGCTCGGTCAGTTCCCGGGCCACCACCGCAGCGGTATCCGGGCTCAGCCCCTTGGCTTCGTAAAGGCCGGTGAGTTCGGCCAGCTCTTCGTCCGGCATGTCAGCCAGTTCGCGGCGTTCCTTCTCGATGAGGGCCTTCTGCGAGTCGGCCGAGCTGGACACCGAGACGTACTCCCCCAGTGCCATGGAAACGGCCCCGCCTATCAATGCGGCCGCCCCGGCAATCAGCACCGGCCCGGTCTCGGAGGTGGCTCCGGCAACGCCCACGACCACCGCAGCAACCGAGACGATCCCGTCGTTGGCCCCCAGCACCCCGGCCCGCAGCCAGTTGAGCCGCTCGGCTATGCCCTGGTTGTGCGGTTCGCCCTGGTGCTGACCTTGCTGCTTCCCCTGCCCATCCATGGACCTCAGCAAAGCATCAGGGCAGGTGATTTGCCAGCATCGACGCGCGGACCTGGGCGCGGTGCAAGCCCTGGATTAGGGGTTTTGCGCCACTTCGAGCGACACATAGTGAGGGAAACGGGCGCTGAGGCGGTCTCCCGAAGAGGTTCCTGTCATTCGGCGCTTGACCCAGGGCATGAGGTGTTCCTTGGCCCAGGCTGCGTCCTCGCGCAATTTCTCGCTGCGCGAGCGCTCGGTCACGGCCGGAAGTTCGGGCACCTCGATGCGGGTCTGGTGTTCGAGCACCTCCAGCACCTTCGAAGCCATCAGGGTATGTCCGGATGAGTTCATGTGCAGGCGGTCAGTTGACCAATAGCGCCAGTCCCGGAATTCGCGCCAGCGCCAATAGTCGGCAACGGTTGCCCCTGATTCGTCGGCAATCTCGCGCACTGCCTCGTTGTAGATCGCGGTGCGCCCCCTGGTGCTGGAGAAGATCCCGGACCCACCGGTGTCGAATCCGGTGAACAGCAGCAAGGTCGCACCGGTATCGGCGAGCGCGAGCGCCATCTTGCGATAGTCCACCATCAACGCATCGATGTCGATCTTGGGGCGCAGGATGTCGTTGGCGCCCATGTACAAGGTGGCAAGCGTCGGTTTGAGCGCCAACGCCGCCGAGAGTTGTTCCGTGACGACCTGACCCGTTTTCTTGCCCCTGATGGCCAGGTTCGCATACCCCCAGTCGGGGTCCACGCAGAGCTGCTCGGCCACGCGATCGGCCCAGCCGCGCACCTGGTTGGGACGCGTATGATCTACGTCCCCCATGCCCTCGGTGAAGGAGTCGCCCAATGCCAGAAATCGATTCGAAAATTCCACAGCCCCAGCCTAACCGGCCCCGGGACCCGCAGCCGTCTGGCCCATGCGCCGCCCGGGTTCACGGGTTGCACAATGCGGCCGCACAGCACGCTCCTAGCAACGACGCTCACGCTGGAAAACATGAAGACCATACAACGCCGCGCAACCCATCACGCCACCGGGAACACTGCCAGGAAGGTCATCGGCCACGGCGCCGAACCCACCTGTTCCCTCCAGCCCGCGGCCGAAACGGCTCCGACTGCCGACGGGGCCCGCGCCGTGGGCCCCGGGACCTACGAGGTGCGCTTGGACATCGTGTCCACCCACCAATCCGCGGACCCCGCCCAGATCCCCTGGCTGGCCGAGATCCTCGGGGACCAGCACCTTAACGACAGCTTTTCCGAAGTCATCTAGCTTTCGGTTGGCCGGGAAGTCTTGTGGAAAAGCAAAGCTCCCGACGATGGCGGCGAATCCTAGATCGGTCATCTCCGAGCTCGGTCGAGTTCATCGGCCCCAGCCGTTGGGGGAACTGTGCCGTATGTGCGACCTCATGCGAAATCCCCACCGGGCGGCGCAAATGAAATAATCAGCACTCAACGGCCGTAGCGGAGCGGGGCAGGTGCAGGGCGGTGCGAGCCCGTGCCGATGGAATATCGAGGTTAGTCAGTGTCGGAAGAGTGGGGGCTTGTTGCACGCCAACTCTCCTGCTCCCTAATCGCCTGTTGGATTCGAAGACTGATATCGCGCAACTGACCCCGTTGGGCGGCCGTAAGAGGCTCCAGGACTAATTTCG
>JAUNVO010000147.1:0-3180 GCA_030540695.1 Micrococcaceae bacterium
CGCAGCCCCATGCCGCGCCAGGCGAAGTCCGGACGCAGGTTCAACCCAACGCTGCGTAGTGGCCAGAACAGGGCCAGGGCCTGCACCACAATCCCCAGCGTGGCGCCGCCGGCCAAGAGCACGGTTTGGTTGGTGGTCCAGTCAGCGAGCTGGTCCTGGCCACCATACGCTCCGAAGAACACAATGAAGGAGCCGATGGTGATGATTTGTACCAGGTTGTTGGCCACCGGCGCCCACATGTAGGCGGTGAAGCGGCTGTGGGCGTTCAATACCTGGCCGATCACCGCGAACACGCCGTAAAAGAACACCTGTGGAAGGCACCAATAGGAGAACACCGTTCCCATGGCGATCATGGCGGGGGTCCACTCCAGGGTCAGCACTTTGATCAATGGGCCGGCCATGGAAACCAGGAGCACAGTGAGCAGACCCATCACCACGATGGTGAGTGTCACCAGCTTGGAAGTGTAGGCGGATCCGCGGTCGGAGGCCTTCGACGCCTTGATGAGTTGCGGCACCAGGATCACGTTGAAGATGCCACCGGCCAGCAACATGAAGATGATCGTCGGGATGACGTTCGCCTTCTCAAAGATGTCAGCCATCGTGGTGCTGGAACCGATGGCAACGGCCAAGAGCGCGGTACGGATGAAACCGAGGATTCGGGACACCAAGGTACCCGAGGCCATCAGGGCATACGCCTTCGAATGTCCTTGGGGCCGCTTTGGTGCGGAAACTTGCTGGGGGTTGGATAGCGTGCCGGGGCGCGCGTCGTGTTTAGGTACCTGGTTCATAGTTGGGGAGCACTTCACGCGCAAGATCGGCGATACGCCGTTCGTTGGGGAAGGACAGGCGTTTGCCGAGGTCAAGCAGGGGCACCCACGCCACGTCTACAGCCTCGTGGTCTGGATCGTTTTCAATGGTCAGCTCGCCGCCCGTGGCACGCAAGAGGAAATGGTGCACGGTCTTGTGGACCCGGTAGTTGGTGACGGTGAACCAGTAGTCGACGGAGCCCAAGGGAGCCAGGATATCCCCGGCAATCCCGGTTTCTTCCTCGATTTCGCGAACCGCGGCTTCCCCGTTGGTTTCCACTCCCTCGGGGTGGCCCTTGGGTAGGCACCATTCGAGGCGTCCGCCACGGTTGTACCTGGCAATGATGGCCACCGGAAGGCTGGGAAGGGAAGTGTCGATGACGACGCCGCCGGCCGAAACCTCTTCAACGGTGGGAAGTGGATGGTGGCCCGGGCTCACTTGCGCCTGCGCATGCGCCATTGACGCAGTCAACGGCGTGCGCTTCGGGGCGCTGGGAACTGGATGGGCCATGGAATCCACTCTATAGGTTATGAGTGGCATATTGGCCGCCCCGCACGATCGGCGCGTGTTAGCCGGATCTAGGCCGTCGGCCGGGGGTGTTGGAGCGTGGGGAAGCTAACGCCGAATTGAAGTGCTCGGGATCATGGCACTATCAAGAAAGTCTGGCACCCTTAAAGAACTATGCAGCAGCTACCGTCCCCCCAGGTCCTGATCGACATTCTGCCCCCCGTGATCTTCGAGTTGGGACAACGTTTTGTTGATTCCGGCTTTGAGCTCTCATTGGTTGGAGGACCGGTGCGGGACCTCTTTCTGGGGCGTGTCTCTCCGGATCTGGATTTCACCACCAGTGCCTCGCCCGATGAAACCCTTGCAGCGGTGAAGGGCTGGGCGGATGCCACTTGGGAAGTTGGGCGCGACTTCGGAACCATTGCCCTTCGCAAGGGTGAGCACACCATCGAGGTGACGACGTATCGGGCCGACGCCTACGATTCTTCCTCGCGCAAACCCATCGTGGCCTTCGGAGAAAAACTGGAAGACGATCTTTTCCGCCGCGACTTCACGATGAACGCCATGGCCCTGCGCCTGCCGAGCCTTGAACTGGTAGACCCCTACAACGGAGCGGCCGACCTGGCCGCCGGCGAGGTGCGCACCCCGGGTACGCCGTCGATGTCTTTCTCCGATGACCCGCTGCGGATGATGCGAGCCGCGCGCTTCGCCTCCCAGCTCGGAATCGACGTGGCTGCGCAGGTGCGCACGGCCATGACGGAGATGGCCGACCGCATCAAGATCATTTCGGCGGAGCGGGTCAGGGATGAACTGATCAAGCTCATCAACGGGATCGACCCGCGCGCGGGTATCGACTTACTGGTGGAGACCGGACTTGCCGATATCGTGCTCCCGGAAGTCTCCGCGCTGCGTCTGGAAATAGATGAGCACCATCGACACAAGGACGTCTACCAACACTCGTTAACGGTGCTGGAACAGGCCATGCAACTTGAAAGCGATGTCGATGGCCCGGTTCCCGGTCCGGACTTCGTGTTGCGTTTCGCGGCACTGATGCATGACATCGGCAAGCCCGCGACCCGCAAGTTCGAGCCAAGCGGTGCGGTCAGCTTCCGGCACCATGATGTTGTCGGCGCCAAGCAGGTCAAGGCCCGCATGCGTGCCTTGCGCTTCGACAACGACACCACCAAGGCCGTCGCACGCTTGGTGGAGCTGCATATGAGGTTCTATGGATACGGTGACGCGGGGTGGAGCGATTCGGCCGTACGCCGCTACGTACACGATGCCGGCGACCTGCTGCAGCGCCTGCACCGTTTGACGCGGTCCGATGTGACCACCCGCAACAAGAAGAAGGCCGATAGGCTCAGTTTCGCCTACGACGACCTTGAGACCCGCATTGCCGAAATCAGTGAGCAAGAGGAAATGGCCGCTGTCAGGCCCGACCTGAACGGACAACAGATCATGGAGCTTTTGGATGTCAAACCGGGGCCGGTGGTTGGGCGGGCCTATAACTTCCTGCTGGAACGCCGGCTGGACAACGGGCCCATCGACGCCGATGAGGCGGTTTCAGTCCTCCGCGAATGGTGGGCGCAGCAGCCGGAGTCGACCCAGCAATAGGCCGGGGTCGTGGTCGCAAGGCCTTGTCCCGGCGTGTCTTCAACGACACGCCGGGACAAGGCCTTTTTAGTTGGGGAGATCCCCGAATGAGTGGCGTGTGGGCGCGTCTATGTGTATCGTTGAACATGTGATTGAGAAGTCTCAATGAGACATCGAGGTCGACAAGACAATATTGGCGCCAGGTGGTTCTGGCATGTTCTTCCAGAAAAGGAGGTGGGAATGATGATTTTTTCAATGAATTTCGGCGGCTTT
>JAUNVO010000147.1:3280-7987 GCA_030540695.1 Micrococcaceae bacterium
TTCGGCGGCTTTACCGCCCGAGCAACTTCCCCTGCCTCCGGAATGGCGCCTTGCTAGCCACTAGCTAGCTTTCAAAAGTTCCCGAGGCCGATGAGTCAGTAATCGACCAAATCCTTGAGGAACTTTTATCATGTCTACCCCGATCCCATCGGTCACCACCAGGGCTGTCCGCTCCGCTGAATTGATATTCGCCGGGCCCGAAGCGTTGCATGCCCGCAACACCAGTCTGGTCGAACAGGCCACCTTCCATGCCTCCAACCAGGTTGAGGGGAGGTAACCACCGTGGCTGCAAAAAACCGAAAGCCGAAGAACAAGGCTTGGCTCCAGACGCAGTTTAACCCGGATATCCGGGATCGTGAACTTCGTAACCACCTTCCTATTGACATGGTCTTTCGCGTGCGGTGAGTGAATTAGGACTAGGCAGTAATAGCCGGTCCGGAATTCGACTCGTTCACCGAAAAGCAGGAGTAAGGCCCATGAAGAAGACTGAATCCCACTGTGCAAAGCCCGCCGGCTTAACCGGCGGGCTTTGCCGCTTAACCACACGTTCTAGCTAGCGCTTGCGCCAAGCAGGGCATGCCAGTGACGCAAAAAGGCGAGACCCGCTTGGTCATGGATAACTTCCTCCGCCAGGCCAAGGTCTGCGGCCGTGAGGATCGCGTAAGTCTTTCCCGATGGAATTCCATCACCCGGACGGACGTCCACATGACTGACTTCATGGCCATTGACCGCTAGCCAGTCGGCCATTGCATAGTCCGTGCGCGAATCCCCGACGGTGAACCAAGACCCGGGAAAAATTCCGTCCGCAGCAAGCAGGCCCACGGCCCTTTTCGCACCGAGGTCCTTGCCAAGGGCCACGGATTCAATGTCAGTGGAAATGATCGTGGGATCGATGCGGAAATCGGTGGCGCCGTTCGTGTCGGGCCTTGCAACGCCATGACGGTGAACACCGAGCCCGAGCCGAGCCATTGCTTCCATGGCTGCCTCATCGAATTGGGTTTGGGCACGACGGTAGTCGGCATCGATGGCATCGAGGTTCTGTTCGACGGAGACCATGGCGCGCTTGGTTTCGTCGAAGAACATGTAATTACTGAACGATGCACCGACGAGCTGGCGGATCTCCTCCGCGAAGTTCCCTGGAACGGCAAGCTTGTGGTCTAGGTGCACTTCCCCGGCGCCCGTGGAATCAAAGGTGAACCAGGTGGCGCCCTTTTCGCAGATAGCGTGGATCCGAAGCGCCGAAGGCATTCCCGCGGCGATCATTGGATCCATGACTTCATGCTTGATGAAGTCATCTGAACGACCGGTATTGAAGACGACAGGTATTCCGGCGGCGGAGAGCTCCAGGAACATTGCGATGATTTCCGGCGAAACGTCGCGCGTCACGGGGGAAGCGATCGGTCCGTCGACATCAAGCAGTAGGGCAAATGGGGGTTTTGTGGACATGGGATCCATTCTCCCATCGTGCTGTCGAAGGGCGGAACCGTTCGCGGTATCCGTTCGGCTGGACGGTGGGAGGCACGGTGGAGAGCCCGCCGGATAGCCAAAAGTAGGCAACAGCCCTTCTCCGGCCCGGCTTTGGAGACGTTTGTGGAGTGGCGGTGGTAGCTTGAAGGTGATTCAAGGAAAACCAAAAAACCTTGGTCTTCCTCATCCCCCGAACATCGGGAATCCAGATAGGGGACACACGATGACAGTGACGCCAGAAACCGACATGAGTGATCTTGCGATTGCCTCGCGGGCGGTGCTCAAGCCGATTTCCGAGATAGCGGAGTCCGCGGGGATCCCGCAGGATGCGCTGGAGGCATACGGCCGGTACAAAGCCAAGATCGACCCCGCACTCTTGCCCGACCGCGGCGTAAAACCGGGGAAGGTCGTCTTGGTGACCGGCATTTCACCGACTCCGGCCGGTGAGGGGAAATCCACCGTCGTGGTGGGGCTGGGGGACGGGCTGGCGGCCGCGGGTTCGAAAACGATGATTGCCTTGCGCGAGCCGTCATTGGGGCCGATCTTCGGCATGAAGGGAGGCGCCACCGGCGGAGGATACTCGCAGGTTCTGCCCATGGATGAGATCAACATGCATTTCACCGGGGATTTCCATGCCATCACCAGTGCGAACAACCTGTTGATGGCCATCCTGGACAACCACCTCCACCGAGGCAATGCCCTGGGTATAGATCCGCGAAGAATTACGTTTAAACGTGTCCTGGACATGAACGACCGGGCACTGCGCAACATCGTTATCGGTCTTGGCGGCCCCACGGAAGGCGTACCCCGTGAAGCCGGATTCGACATCACCGTCGCCTCTGAGGTCATGGCCGTCTTCTGCCTGGCGACGGGACTTGATGACCTGCGCGCCAGACTTGGCCGCATGACTATCGGATACACCTACGACAAGAGCCCGGTGACCGTTGATGACCTGGGTGCCGCCGGGGCAATGACCATGCTGCTCAAGGATGCGATCAAGCCCAACCTCGTTCAGACGATGGCCGGCACTCCGGCGTTGATCCACGGGGGCCCCTTCGCGAACATTGCGCACGGATGCAACTCGGCCATTGCCACCAACATGGCCAGGTCCCTGGCCGATGTGGTGGTCACCGAAGCCGGCTTCGGTGCTGACCTAGGTGCCGAGAAATTCATGGACATCAAGGCCCGTTATGCCGGATGCAACCCGGATGCGGTGGTCATCGTCGCCACGATTCGTGCCCTGAAAATGCATGGCGGGGTCGCCAAGGACGGATTGAAGGCCGAAAACATCGAAGCAGTGCGTTCGGGCATGGCCAACCTCGCCCGACACGCATCAAACATCAAGAAGTTCGGGGTCCAACCGGTCATCGCCATCAACCGGTTCACCGAAGACACAGAGGCCGAGCTTGCCGTCGTCACGCAGTGGGCGGTCGCAAACGAGGTTGAATGCGCCGTGGCCGATGTTTGGGGCCAAGGTGGTGCGGGGGCGGGAGACCTGGCCGCCGCGGTTCTGCGTGCCATCGAAGCACCAAACAATTTTGCCCCGCTCTATGAGTTGGCGAAACCGGTTGAGGAGAAGATCCTGACGGTGGTGCGGGAGATCTACGGCGGGGATGGTGTCGAATATTCCGCCGCGGCCAAGCGGATGCTCGAACAGATCAACGCCAACGGCTGGGACGGGCTTCCGGTGTGCATGGCCAAGACGCAATACTCGTTCTCCGACGACCCGACTTTGCTTGGTGCCCCCGAGGGGTTCACGTTGCAGGTGAGGGACCTGATTCCCAAGACCGGGGCGGGATTCATCGTGGCGATCACCGGTGCGATCATGACGATGCCGGGTCTTCCCAAGGTCCCGGCCGCCATGCGCATGGATGTCGACGCGAATGGCAACGCCGTCGGTCTGTCATAGGCGGCTTTCAATCGGGTTAAACGTCGAAGCCACCATGAAAATGGTGGCTTCGACGTTTAACCCCGGCATGACCGGGGTGTGAAATCTAGCGTTCGATGTCGCCGCGGATGAAGGCCTCGACCTTTTCGTGGGCGATGTCGTCATTGAACTGCTCCGGCGGGGACTTCATGAAGTAGGACGATGCCGAGAGGATCGGTCCGCCGATGCCGCGGTCCAGGGCGATCTTGGTGGCGCGCACGGCATCGATGATGACTCCGGCGGAGTTCGGCGAATCCCAGACCTCGAGCTTGTACTCCAGCGACACCGGGGCATCACCGAAGTTGCGGCCCTCAAGGCGGACAAAGGCCCACTTGCGGTCATCGAGCCAGGCGACGTAGTCAGACGGGCCGATGTGCACGTCGTCCTCGCCCAAGGCCGCCGAGGTGTTCGAGGTGACGGCCTGGGTCTTGGAGATCTTCTTGGATTCCAGGCGATCGCGCTCAAGCATGTTCTTGAAGTCCATGTTGCCACCGACGTTCAGCTGGTACGTGCGGTCCAGGACCACTCCGCGGTCCTCGAACAGCTTGGCCATCACGCGGTGGGTGATGGTGGCGCCGATCTGCGACTTGATGTCATCGCCAATGATCGGGACACCGGCGGCGGTGAACTTGTCCGCCCACTCCTTGGTTCCGGCAATGAAGACCGGAAGGGCGTTGACGAAGCCTACGCCGGCGTCGATGGCGCACTGGGCGTAGAACTTGGCTGCTGCGTCCGAGCCGACGGGCAGGTAGCAGACCAGCACATCTACCTGTGCTTCCTTCAGCGCGGCCACCACGTCCACGGCCTCAAGGGGGGATTCGGTGATGGTCTCGCGGTAGTACTTGCCCAGACCGTCAAGGGTGTGGCCGCGCTGCACGGTGATACCGGTGTGCGGAACGTCGGCGATCTTGATGGTGTTGTTCTCCGAGGCGAGGATGGCCTCGGACAGATCCAGCCCGACCTTCTTTTCATCGACGTCGAAGGCGGCAACGAACTGCACGTCATTGACGTGGTACTTGCCGAACTGGACGTGCATCAGGCCGGGCACGGTGGCCTGCGGGTCCGCATCACGGTAGAACTCGACACCTTGAACCAATGATGTGGCGCAGTTTCCTACGCCAACGATTGCAACCCGAATCGGATTTTCCGACACCTTGTCTCCTCAAAATCAAAACTTCTGGGCAGGGGAAGGCCCACCGTCCAGCACACTAACAATGCTAAGTGAGAATGCGGGCCGGTTATTCCCACCAGCGTGGTTCAGTGGCGGAAGTCAAGCAGGGGGATCATTTTCTGCAGGGCCTGAGACCCTGAAG
>JAUNVO010000148.1 GCA_030540695.1 Micrococcaceae bacterium
CAAGTCCCCGGCCGGGAACGGACGCGGATCCACGGCGGCACCCGCGGCAGGTCCCTCCGTGCGCTTTGGCGCCAACGGCTCCAGGCCCACGGCCAGCGACGCCACGATCTTTGTTCCCGGCCTCGAGGCTCCCGGCGCCATCGACCGGGCGACCTCCGTCCGCCAGGTCCACGGCACCCCGCGCAAACGTGGCATTTTCGGCGCCCAGGCACGCCTGGCGCGGGAGAACCGCACGGTCCAGCTGATCTCGCGCCAGCTGCTGCCTTCCCTGCCCGCGGCCCGGCTGATCAACGGCCTGCATGCGCCAAGCGGCGGCTACATCGACCATGCTCTGCTCGGTGGCTACCGGTTGGCGCTCGTGCACTCGATGATGCTGCCCAAGGGCGTCTACCGCTGGGACGGGACATCGCTGCTGCGCGACGGCAAGCACATCGACCCGCCGAAGATCGCCCCGCTGGTCCACGACATGCAGGGCCTCTTCCCGGAAATGAACGTGACGGGGTGGACGGTCATCCTCTCCCCCGACGGCAACCTGCACGAGCCGGTCATCGACTATGCGCGCGGCGGGGATCCCGGTCCGATGAACGCGGTCAACGTGGTCAACGCCGTGAAACTGGTGCGGGAGATGAAAATGTTCCTGGGCACCGGCCCCGCCCCACATGTGGTGGATCGCACCATTCTTGCCCGGTTGCTCGGCGGAATGCACTGATCCGCCGATTCCTGCACCCGCATCACCGCCCGGTTGGCCGCGCCGTGGGCCTCCAGGCTGCAACCCCTTGACCCGTTGGCGCGTAAACTTGTCTTCCGTGTTCCGAATCCTTTTTTACACCCCCGAAATTCCCGGCAATACCGGCAACGCCATCCGCCTGGCCGCGGTGACCGGCTCCGAACTGCATCTCGTCGAGCCCTTGGGCTTCGACTTCGAGGACTCCAAGCTGCGCCGTGCCGGCCTTGATTACCACGATCTGGCGGTGGTCACGGTGCACCGGGACATCGAATCGGCATGGGCGGCACTGGCCCCGGCCCGCGTCTTCGCCTTCACCTCCGAGGGCGAAACCCGGTACACCGACATCGCCTATGAATCCGGCGATGTCCTGCTCTTCGGTCCAGAGTCCGTCGGGTTGCCCGCCGGGCTCAAGACCGATCCACACATCACTGCGACCGTGCGCCTGCCGATGCTTGAGGCCCGCCGCTCGCTGAACCTGGCCAACTCGGCCTCCATCGCCGTCTACGAGGCATGGCGGCAACACTCCTTCGCCAACGCACCCGCCTAGCCGGGAACGGTCGGCCGCGTTGCCCCAACGCGCGGCGGCACACACCAAACACCTAGCCTTTTGGCCTAGGCTTACACGTGGCTTTCACCGGCCACCGAGACTCTTTGAAAAGGATGGCAACTCATGAGCGGCACCGATCCTGCACACCGCGGCGACGAAAACGAGGACGACCTCGGCATGGATCTTGTCGACCAGGTGTCCTTCGACTCCGAGGCCCCGGCCCGGCGCCCGATCAAGAAGTGGATGTTCGTGGTGGCGGGCCTGGCCGTGGTCCTCATCGGACTGGTCGCCGCGCTTCTGACGCTGATCCCATCCAACGACGTCGCCAAGGTGGAGCGTGCCTCCGACCAGGTCGTCGCCCAGGGGGATCTGGAAGGCGGCGGGCACGCGGTGCTGACCACCTCGGCCAAGGCCGACGCGGGGATGATCGAGCTGAGCGACTTGCCCGCCCTTGACCCGGCGGAGAACTACGCGGTGTGGCTCATCGAGGATTCCACCGATCGCGCGACCTTCCTGGCCGGGGTCACCCCCGGCGAGAAGCCGGTCAAGGAGGGATTCAACGGCATCGAGAAGCTCGGCTCGGTGATGGTTTCCCTCGAACCTTCCGATGGCAGCAGCACCGCCCCGAGCACCGAGCCGCTCATCGTCCTGGATGTCTCCGCGGAGAAATAGTCCCGCACCACACCAAAACGACCGTGGGCCGCCTTCTTTCCCGTGACAGGGAGGGGGGCGGCCCACGGTCTTTTGTTGACTAGAACCCGGCGATGGTGTCCTGGGCGTTGACGGCCACCACATGGAACGCCTCGGCCAACGCACCGTCGGCAAATCCGGCGATGGCACCCTGTTCCAGGCACTGGCGGCGCACGAAGGCCTCCATCGCCGGCACGTCGGGATGCTGGCTCAGGTGTTGGCGCAGCGCGGCGAGCTTGTCCTCGAAGACCTCGGTGATCAGGACCCGGTGGTTTTCACGCGCGGCCGGTGCACCGTAGAGCCAGAGCCAGGGCAGCTTGTACGCCTCCAGTCCGGCCTCGGCAAGCTCCGGATAGGAGAACGGGTTCTCCACCGCCGGGTAGATCGCCCGGGTGACGGCTTCCCCGCAGGCCATGTGGTCCGGGTGCGAGCGCTGGATCCGCTCCCAGTTCCGTTCCGGGTGCATGGCCAGCACCACGTCGGGCCGCATGGCGCGGATCAGCTCGACGACGCGCTTGATCACCCGGTGGTTGGCCTCGAGGAACCCATCGGACTCCCCCATGAAGTGAACCGTCCCGACGCCCACCAAGGCCGCGGCGGCGCGTTGCTCTGCATGCCGGGTGGCAATGATTTCTGCCTCCGTGCGCGCATCGAAACCACCGGCGTCCCCGTCGGTCATGATGCAGTACTCGACCTGAACGCCGGCCGCGGTCCACGCCGCCACGGTGCCCGAGGCCCCGAAGTCCAGGTCGTCGGGGTGCGCGCCGAAGCACAGCACCCGCTTGACCCGCTGGGTCAACGGGTCGAAGGGGGAACATTGCCCCGAAGCATCCTGGCCCATCCCCACTAGCCCTTGCGCCGGCGGATTTCGGCGGCGGCCTGGGGCAGCACGGTGGCCAGGTCCCCGATGATCCCCAGATCGGCGATCTCGAACACCGGTGCGTCCGGGTCCTTGTTGATGGCCACGATGCACTTGGCACCCTGCATGCCGGCCTTCTGCTGGATGGCTCCGGAGATCCCCGCAGAGATGTAGAGCTGCGGCGAGATCGTGGCCCCGGTTTGCCCCACCTGGGCGGAGTGTTCGATCCATCCGGCGTCGGTGGCAACGCGGGAGGCTCCCACGGCGGCACCCAACGCGTCGGCCAGATCCTCCACGGGGGTGAAATCACCCTCCACCCCGCGCCCTCCGGCGACGACGAAGCGCGCCGAGGAAAGTTCCGGGCGTCCGGTGTCGGTGCGTGCTGCGCTGGAGGTGATGCGCGCAGCCGGTGCCGTCGCCTCGATCTCCAGTTCCCGAAGCGGTGCGGCTTCGCCGGTTCCGGCGTTGGGCTCCGGCACCTCCACGCTGTTGGGCTTCAGGGTGATCAACACCGGGACCCGGGTACCCTGGGCCTTCACGGTGTGGCTGCCTGCCAGCACCGGCTTGGTGACCGTGAGGTCCGTTTGAACGTCGATGGCATCGGTGATGACCGCCGCGTCCAGGCGCACGGCGGCACGGGCGGCGACCTCGCGGCCCTCGATGCCGTTGGGCAGCAGCACCGCGTCCGCCCCGAAATCGCGCACCGCCCCTGTCAGCAGGGACACTGCCGGGGTCAGCAGTGCCGAGGCGTCGAGGCCGCCGGCCGCGGCGTAGAACCCGGTGGCCCCCGCGGCGCTGAGGCCGGCCAGTGCTGCCTCGTCCGCCTCGGCGCCCAGCACCGCGCGTGCCTCGCCGAGGCGTCCGGCCAGGGCGAGCAGCTCGCGCTGGCCCTTGGTCGGGGTGCCGGCGGGGGCGTGGATGTATACCAATATCTTCAACATGTCTATCCCCTTGGGTTGTGCTAGATCAGCTTGGCGTCGGCGAGGAAGTCAACCAGTGCGATGCCGCCCTGGCCACTGTCGGTGATGACTTCCCCCGCGGTGCGCGCGGGGCGCTCCTCGGAGGCGAGCACCCGGGTCGCGGACCCGGCGGCGCCCACCTGCGATGCGGCCAGACCCAGCTCATCCAGGGTGAGGGTGGTGATCTTCTTCTTCTTCGCGCCCAGGATCCCCCGAAAGTTCGGGTAGCGCGGCTCGTTGGCCTGGTCGGTGACCGCGATCAACACCGGAAGCTCGGCCTCGAGGCGGTGCGAGCCCGCGTCGTCTTCACGCACCGCGGTGACGGTGCGTGAAGACGACGCGAGTTCAACGGCGGAGAGGTTGCTCAGCTGGGCTATGCCCAACCGCTCGGCCAGCTGGGCGGGAACCAGCGAGGTCTCCGCGTCGGTGGAAGCCATGCCGGTGACGACGATGTCGAAGTCCAGCGATTTGATGGCGGTGGCCAGCACCAGCGAGGTCGCCCCGGCGTCGGATCCGGCCAACGCCGGGTCGCAGATGTGCACACCGGAGGTGGCGCCCATCTGCAGCGACTTCTTCACCGCGTTCACCGCAGCTTCCGGACCCATCGTCAGCGCGGTGACGGTGTTCCCGGCCTTTTCCCCGCCCCGGGACTCCGAGAGGGCCAATGCCGCCTCGATCGCGTACTCGTCAAGCTCGGAGAGCACCGAGTCGGCCCGGTCAAGCCGGCTCTCCGGGCCCGCAAGCCGCCGCTCGAACTGGACATCCGGCACGTGTTTTACCAACACCAGGATGTTCAAGGGGGTGCCGATGTTCTGGCTCATTGCTGCCTTTCTGGAAAGCTGGACAGGTCTGCTCGGTGCAACCGCTGCCGTTGCGTGCCCACGGACGCACGGCGTCGTGGGGAACTGGCAGCCCTTCTGCCCTACATGTTATCCGGCGGGGCAGGCCCCGGTCGCATCGGCAGCGGCACTTTTCACCAGCGGCTGACCCGGCACGCCACATGGAGCAGAGCCGACATGTGTGCTCCTGCCGCGCACCCGCACAGGGGCCCGGGGGAACGCCGTTCCCCCGGGCCCCTGGCCATCATGAATCCGGACTACTGCGCGGGGGTTTCCCCGACGGTCACCGTGCTTGATTCGGTCTTGTCGCCACGGGTGTAGTGGATCTCGGTCTTGGACCCGGCCGGGATCTCCCGGACCGCGGCGGTCAGCGAGGTGCTGTCTGAAATGGTGCGTGAATCCACCCCGGTGATCAGGTCCCCGACCTCGAAGCCGGCCTTGGCCGCAGGGCTGTCCGGGACCACCGATTTGACCTCGGCGCCGATGCTGAAGGACGAAGACGCCCCGTTGCCCACCGCTGCCGGCTTGGCCTGCACCGTCACCCCGAGCATCCCGTGGGTTGCCGAGCCGTTGTCGATGATGTCGGTGGCGATGCGCTTGGCATAGTCGATGGGGATTGAAAAGCCCACACCGATTGATCCGCTGTCCGCCCCCGCACCGGAGGAACCGGAGCCGGAAGAGGCGATGGCGACGTTGACCCCGATGATGTTTCCGTTCACATCCACCAGCGCGCCCCCGGAGTTGCCGTGGTTGATGGCGGCATCGGTCTGGATCACGTTGATGAAGATCGAACCGGCGGAGTTCTGCTTCTGCTGCTGTTCGGGGGCCCCGGGGAACTGGAAGTTGAACTGGTTTCCCCCGCCATCACCCTCCGAGTTGTTGTCCGTGCCCTCGGACTGCTTCGGCACCGCCGAGGAGGCAACGGAAATGGTGCGGTTCAGCGTGGAGATGATGCCATCGGTGACGGTGCCGCTGAGTCCCAGCGGGGCGCCGATCGCGATGGCCGAATCCCCCACGTTCAGTTTGCCCGAGTCGCCCAGCGACGCCGGGACCAGGTTGGGTGCATCGATCTTGATCACCGCGAGGTCCGAAAGCGGGTCCGTGCCCACCACCGTGGCCTCGTGGACCTTCCCGTCGTTGGTGCGCACGGAGATCTTCGCATCGCTGGTGCTTCCACCCAGGGTCACCACGTGCGTGTTGGTCAGGATGTGCCCCGCAGTGTCCAGGATGATGCCCGATCCCGAGCCGGCTTCGGAGGAACCGGCGACATCGATCGTCACCACGCTGGGGCTGGCCTTGGCGGCCGCGGCGGTCACCGCCGTGACGTTCTCCGGGTTGTTGATCACGACTTCGCCCTGTGGGGTGTGGCTGGAGGATGCTGCGGCGACGGGACCCGAGTTCATCACGTAGTTGGCACCCACGGCGCTGCCGGCACCCACCAGGGCAGCGGCAACCATGCCCACGATCAAGGCCCCGGAGGTGAACTTCTTGGAGGCCCGGCCCCGGGACGGCGGCACGGGGAAGCCGAACGCGGAGGGATGCTCGTCCTCGTTCGGGGTCCCGTAGGGAGAACCCGGGTGGCGGGCGGTGTTCCACACCGGCCCCCGGTGCTGCTGGGGCGCCGCCGCGTGCCCGGATAACGGGGCATGGCGCGGAATCGCCTCGGTGGCATCCGCTGCGCCATCGATCTTGGAAACGGGTTCGGGATTGGCCTCCGGGGGCGCTTCGTGCGCTCCACCGGCGCCGGTGCTCGGCGGGGTCGAGGGCCGCTGCGGCACGGCGCCGGAATCCGGGTCCTGGCCGCTTTGCTCCGGTGTGCCCTGCTTCTCAAACTCGTTCTCGCTCATGACAGTCCTTCCAATCCCCGAAGGTAGGTTCCTCGACGTTTCTTGGTTACCACTATGCCCCCGCCGGCTGTGGCGGCGAAAAGGATAACCTGAGTGTCTGCTGTGAGTTGGCGGCAATGCCAAAGGACAGCAGGGCAGCACCGGCGATTCTGTGGACTCACACCACCGACCCACCTAGAATCAACATCGACAGCAGAAACCGGAAGGATGCCTCCCGCGGTGCGTAGCCCCGGACCATTCTGCGGCCGACCACGCACGGGTGAAGGAAAACTATGAAGTCGCTCCGCCGGCGGATGGCAGTTGTTGCCGCCGCAGGATTCTTGTCCCTATTCATGCTCGCGCCGCCGGCGATGGCCGACTCCCCCGTGCAGATCCCGCCGGGTGAATTCGTCGTGGACCAGGCCGGAGTGCTGGGCCCGGACACCGGAAAGGTCACCGACGCGGTGGACCGGTTGATGAGCGAAACCGGCCAGAGCCTGTACGTCATCTACGTCGACTCCTTCACCAACCCCAGCGATCCCAACGAGTGGGTGCAGGCCGTGGCCACGAACAAGAAGCTGAACACCAGCGACTGGGTCCTGGCCGTGGCGGTGACCGATCGCCAGGCCGTCTTCACCTCCAATGACAAGAGCGAGTACTACGGCTCCAGCCAGGACATCTTCAACAAGATGGTCAAGCCCCAACTCTCGAAGAAGGACTGGTCCGCGGCGGCGCTTGGCGCAGCCACCGGCATCGACAATGTCTACAACGGCATGTCCCCCACCGGCGGTGAAGCAACGAATTCCGGCTCGGGCTCCTCCGGCTCTTCACCTGCCCCGGATTCCGGAGGCGGCGCGGGCTGGCTGCTGGTCGGCGGTGTCGTGATCGTCGGTGGCGCCACCGCGTGGGCGTTGACGCGCCGCAAAAAGTTGCCCGACTACGTCCCCCCGGTGGCAACTGGCCCCGACGGCAAGCCGTTGGACCCCTTGGCCTCCATGAGCATCGATGAGTTGCGCAGCAAGGCAGGCGGCCTGCTGATTGCCGCCGATGACGCCATCCGTTCCTCGGAGCAGGAGGTCGGATTCGCCCAGGCCCAATTCGGGGACGAGGCCATCAAGCCCTTCGCCGAGGACATCGTGACGGCCAAGACCCATATGTCCGAGTCCTTCAAGCTGCAGCAGCAACTCGACGACGAGATCCCAGATTCGGAGGCCGACCAGCGTTCCTGGCTCGGGGAGATCATCCGCCGCTGCGAGGCGGTCAACGAGACACTGGAGACGCACACCGAGGAATTCGCCTCGCTGCGTGAACTGGAGAAGAACGCCCCGGCGGCCGCCGCTTCGCTGAAGGACCAGATCCCGCCGCTGAGCGAGCGCGTCAGCGATGTGCAGTCCCTGCTCACCGGGCTGTCCGCCCGATACACCGAGACGGCGTTGAAGCAGGTCCACACGAACATCACCGAGGCC
>JAUNVO010000149.1 GCA_030540695.1 Micrococcaceae bacterium
GGTTGAAGTACATCTTCTTGTACGGGCAGCCGGTCACACACTGGCGCCAGCCGCGGCACCGGTCCTGGTCGACGAGGACGATGCCGTCCTCCTCACGCTTGTAGATCGCCCCGGTCGGGCAGGACGCGACGCACGAGGGGTTGAGGCAGTGCTCACAGATCCGCGGCAGGTAGAACATGAAGGTCTGCTCGTACTCGAACTTGATCTTGTCGCCGACCTTTTTCAGGATCGGGTCGTTGTGCGTGTTCTCCGTGGAGCCGGCCAGGTCATCGTCCCAGTTCGAGGACCAGGTGATCTTGGTGTCCTCCCCGGTGAGCAGCGACTTGGGCCGGGCCACGGGCATGTGTTCCTGCGCCGGTGCGGTGGTCAGGTTGTCGTAGTCATAGGTCCAGGGCTCGTAGTAGTCCTTGATGCCCGGCAAGTTCGGGGCGGCGAAGATGGTGAACAGGTTCTTCAGCCGTCCCCCCGCCTTGAGCTTGAGCCGGCCGTGCTTGGTCAGCGTCCAGCCGCCCTTCCATTTCTCCTGGTCCTCGTACCCGCGCGGATAACCCTGCCCGGGCCGGGTCTCCACGTTGTTGAACCAGACGTGCTCGGCGCCGGACCTGTTGGTCCAGACCTGTTTGCAGGTCACCGAGCAGGTGTGGCAGCCAATGCACTTGTCCAGGTTCATCACCATTGCCATTTGGGCCATGACACGCATTTAGTACTCCACTTCCTGGCTGCGGCGGCGAATCACGGTGACTTCGTCGCGTTGGTTTCCTGTGGGCCCCATGTAGTTGAAGGCGTAGGTCTGTTGGGCGTAGCCGCCGATCATGTGCGTCGGCTTGATCATCAGGCGGGTCAATGAGTTGTGGTTGCCGCCGCGCTGTCCGCTGGTCTCGGAGATCGGCATGCCGATCAGCCGGTCCTGGGAGTGGTACATGTAGACCGTTCCCTCGGGCATCCGGTGCGAGACGATGGCCCGGGCGGTGACGGTGCCGTTGCGGTTCACCGCCTCGATCCATTCGTTGTCCTTCACCCCGATCTTTTCCGCGTCCAGCGGGCTCATCCAGATTCCCGGCCCGCCGCGGAACAGCGAGAGCATCAGCAGGTTGTCCTGGTACTCGGAGTGGATCGACCACTTGTTGTGCGGGGTCAGGTAGCGCACGGTGATCCCGGACTGCGAGGCTGCACCGATGTTCGGTTCATCGAAGAGCGCCGTCATGTCCAGCGGTGGCCTGAAGGTCGGCAGCGATTCACCGAGCTCGGTCATCCAGTCGTGGTCCAGGTAGAAGTGCATCCGCCCGGTGAGCGTGTGCCAGGGCTTGAGCCGCTCCACGTTGATGGTGAACGGGGAGTACCGCCTGCCCCCGGATTCGGAGCCCGACCATTCCGGCGAGGTGATCACCGGGACCGGTCCGCGCTGGGTGTCGGCGAAGGTGATGCGCTTGCCCTCGTGTTCCAGGGAGAGGTCGTGCAGCGTCTTGCCGGTGCGCTTCTCCAGGGTCTTGAAGCCCTGGGTGGCCAGGCGCCCGTTGGTGGTTCCCGAGAGCATCAGGATCATTTCGCAGGCCTGGAAGTCCTTGAGGATGTCCGGGCGACCGTCCGCGACCCCGCCGCGCACCGTGCCGTTCTTTTTCTTCAGCTCCTCGATCTCCGGGCCGAGCTCAAAGGTGATGCCCTTGGTGGTGGCGCCCAGGGTGTCCATCAGCGGCCCGATCGAGCGCATCTTCGCCCCGATCTGGGTGTAGTCCCGCTCGACCTCCACGATCTTGGGCATGGTGACACCGGGTTCGGGCTCGCATTCGCCGTACTTCCAGTCCCGCACCTTTCCGTGCGGCGCGGCCAGCGCGTCGGTGGTGTCGTGGGTCAGCGGCACCGCGACCACGTCGGTCTGCGTGCCCAGGTGGCGTTCGGCCAGCTTGCTGAAGACCTGGGAGATCTGTTGCCAGGCATCCCAGTCCGTCCGGGCCAACCAAGGCGGGGAGATCGCCGGGTTGAAGGAGTTCACGAACGGGTGCATGTCCGTGGTGGAAAGGTCGAACTTTTCGTACCAGGTGGCCGCCGGCAGCACGATGTCCGAGTGCAGGGTCGAGCTGGTCATCCTGAAATCCAGCGTGGTCAGCAGGTCAAGCTTGCCGATCGGTGCCTCGTCGCGCCATTTCACGTCCTTGGGACGGAATTTCTCGGCGGTTTCCTTCGCGGTGATGGTGTGCGAGGCCCCGAGCAGGTGGTTCAGGAAGTACTCGTTGCCCTTGGCCGAGGAACCGATCAGGTTCGAGCGCCACAGCGAGAGCACCCGGGGGAAGTTCTCTTCGGCGTCCGGATCCTCCGCGGCAAAGTTCAGCTTCCCCGCCTTGAGTTCCTCGACCACGTAGTCCTTGGCCGTCTGGCCCTTCTCGCGGGCCTGGGCACCGATCACCAGCGGGTTGCGGTCAAAGGTCGGGTAGGAGGGCATCCAGCCCAGCCGCGCGGACTGGGCGATGACATCGGCCATGGTCTTGCCCGCCAGCTGGCCCTTGCCGGTCTGGGCGGTCAGCGCGTCGGCGCCGAACTGGTCGTAGCGGAACTGGTCGGTGTGCAGGTACCAATAGGCGGTCTGCACCATGTTCCGCGGCGGACGCATCCAGTCCAGGGCGTTGGCCAGCTGGGTGTATCCGGTGAGCGGACGGACCTTTTCCTGGCCCACGTAGTGCGCCCAGCCGCCGCCGTTGACCCCCTGGCAGCCGGTGACGGTGGTCAGGGTGAGGAAGGTGCGGTAGATGGTGTCCGAGTGGAACCAGTGGTTGGTCCCTGCCCCCATCAGGATCATCGATCGTCCCTTGGAGTCCTCCGCGTTCTGCGCGAACTCCCGGCCGATCTTCTCCGCAGAGGCCGCCTTGACCCCGGTGATCCGTTCCTGCCAGGCCGGGGTGTACGGGGAGTCGGCGTCGTCATAGCCGGTGGGCCATTCCCCGGGAAGCCCGGGACGCCCCACGCCGTACTGGGCCAGCAACAGGTCAAAGACCGTGGTCACCAACCGTCCGGCGACCCTGCGTGCCGGCACCCCGCGGCGAATGACCCCGATGTTGCCCTGCCCCGAATCAAAGCGCGGCATGTCCACCGTGACGTTCTCGTCGGCGTCCTGGATCAACGTGAGCTGGGGATCCACCTCACCCAAATCCAGGTTCCATTTGCCGTTGCCCGTTTCGCCGTAGCGGTGGCCCAGGGTGCCGGGGGGAACCACCAGGTTGTTGGTGGCCGAATCGATCAGCACCGTCTTGAAGGCGGCGTTTTCCTCTTCGTGCTCGATCTCGATGGTGAGGTCCTCGGCGGTGAGGAACTTGCCCGCGGTGAACGTGCGCTCCCCTTCCGCGTCCAATGCCTCATCGAGGGTGACCAGGAAGGGAAGGTCGGTGTACTTCTTCACGTATTGGGTGAAGTACGGGGTTTGCCGGTCGACGTGGAATTCCTTGAGGATCACGTGGCCCATGGCCATGGCCAGGGCGCCGTCGGTACCGGGCTCCGCGGGCAGCCATTCATCGGCGAACTTGGTGTTGTCGGCGAAGTCCGGGGAGACCACGACGACCTTTTGTCCGCGGTAGCGTGCCTCGATCATCCAGTGCGCATCGGGCGTGCGGGTCACCGGGACGTTGGAGCCCCACATGACCAGGTAGCCGGCATCCCACCAGTCCCCCGATTCCGGGACGTCGGTCTGGTCGCCAAACACCTGCGGGGAGGCGACGGGCATGTCCGCATACCAGTCGTAGAAGCTGAGCATCGATCCGCCGATGAGGTTCACGAAGCGTGCACCGGAGGCGTGGGAGACCATCGACATCGCCGGGATCGGGGAGAATCCGGCGACCCGGTCCGGCCCCCATTTTCGGATGGTGTGCACGTGCGCCGCGGCGACGATCTCAATGGCCTCGTCCCAGGTCGCGCGGACCAGTCCGCCCTTGCCGCGGGCCCGCTTGTAGCGGGTCGCGCGCTCCGGGTCTTCGGTCACATCCGCCCAGGCCAGCACGGGGTCCTTGAGCCGGGACTTGGCCTCCCGGTACATTTCCAGCAGCACTCCGCGGATGTAGGGATAGCGGGTCCGCGTCGGGGAGTAGGTGTACCAGGAGAAGGAAGCACCGCGCGGGCAGCCGCGCGGTTCGTATTCGGGCTTGTCCGGGCCGGTGCTGGGGTAGTCGGTGGCTTGTGTTTCCCACGTGATGATGCCGTCCTTGACGTACACGTTCCACGAGCACGAGCCGGTGCAGTTCACCCCGTGGGTCGAGCGGACCACCTTGTCGTGGCTCCAGCGATCCCGGTAGAAGGAATCACCGGAGCGGCCACCGACCTTGAGCAGGGTGCGCCCGTCGGGGGACACAACTTCCTTGCTCGTAAAGAATCTTCGGGTCTTGATCAGTGCGTCCGTCAATCCGGTGTTCATGCTGGTGCTCATGACATTCCTTCTCCCCTCTGGCTGCTTTGGCCAGAATGAATCAGTAGCGAAACCCGACACCACGTGGCCGAACCCGGTCGATCTGGGTCAAGTACCTCGAAGTCCCATCACGGTAACACGGAAAAAGTGAGATCACCATCACATTTCACTCCTCGTCCCGGCGCACGGAGACTGCTTTTCGGAAGAAAATTAGGTCACCAAAACCTGCTTGAATGGGGCACCGCCACCCTTATCGTGGTTCCCCGGGCAATAGCAGGAGTGCACCCGTTCTTCCCTGGCGCGGACCGAGGCAAACCGTGCGCATCAACAGCCTCGGATGTTCCCCGGCGAAGGCCGGCAACCCCCGTGGGATCTTCGCCGATCAGCGCAAGCACACCCCCCTCCCACCCGGTATCGCCACCCGGGGATCCCGGCGCCGCGGAAGAGGGCTCTCGGCCCGCTTGCCGTGCCGCTCGCCAACAATGTCAGGCACCTTCTTCCTGGACATCCGGGAACAACACCCCCACGCCCGGCTTCAGTTCATCTGCCAAGCTGACCCGCACTTCGACGTCGAAAGGCCGCTCCTCCGTTGGTGGTTGGCAAATCGTCTTCCCACCTGCCTAGACTCGAAAGCAGCCAAACAAAGGAACATCGTGAAGAGCCGTGCCGCAGCCACGCTGCTGTTTGTTGCCGCCCTCGGCCTGGTCGGGTGCGCAGGTGAATCAGCGGCGCCTGGATCCGCCGCGCAAAGCGCGGACGTGGCGCCAACCGCAAGCGTGGATTTATCGGCATCAGACACGTTTGAGGTTGAACCCGTGAAGGTGTTGGACCCCGAGGTGGTCAAATCACGTGCCATTGCCAACGGCCGCCCCATTGCCGCCTTCGACATCGAGTGCCAGGTCTGGACGATGCCTATCGCCGGAACCGACGAACAAGCATGGGCCAACCGGCTGGGCTCCGAATTCCTGGCTTCGAACAACGCGCAATGCCCGGACCAAATAACCTTCCCGTACTACTTCATCGAATCCTTTGGACCCGGTGGGCCCGGTGAACTGGTGGTGATCGCCGAAGACGATCTGGACCGGGTCTCGATCACAGACCTGGACGGCGAAACCCAGGAACTGAACGACATTGCGACGGGCGTCCTGGATGAAGTGATGGACACCAACCCGGATCTGGAAAAAGTTACCGTGACGCTTCCCCCGGCAGGCACCTCGGGGACAAGCGACCGCCGGGAAGTCCACCGGGTCCGCGCGATCCACGATGAATAGTGCCCGCTTCCGGATCGGCGTGGCTCACGTGGCCAGCCCCTTGAGGCACGCAGGCAGGGATGGGAGCGCAAACGCGCACGGCATCGCCCATTCCCGACTGTTTCAACGAAATCCATCAGTTCCAGACATAAGGGGAAACCATGAAGTACAAAAATGCGGCGGGGCTATTCGTCGCCGGTGTCACCTTTGTTATCGCCGGTCCGCTCATCGTTTCCATCGCTTGGACATTCGGCCTCAGGGCGGCCTTCCTCAATCCCTCCACCGAACTCGGTGTGCTGTTCCTGGTGATAGGGGCCTTGGGGGCGTTGCTCAGCTTCGTGGGAAGCATCTTGCTCATCGCGGCAACATACCGCGCGTTGGTGAAGATCGATGCACTTCAGGTGATGCTCCCGCCATCGAACAGACAGGGTTTTCCCACCGAGCACCGGTAGCCACGGACTGGGCGTGGTTCATGCAGGCAGGACCTCGGGGCCGGGCAATGGCCCGGTCCACGGGAATCACCTTGCCCGCAGCCATGGACGGACTTCCGGTCCGCATTGAAGCGCGAACTCTCCGCTGCCTTCAACGGACTATTCGGTGCCGGCCGCTTAGGTATCTGTCGACCGGTCGCACCTAGCGTCAACGCGACCACGGCGAGGATGACGATGAGCCCACCCCCGGATACCGGCGACCAGCTCTTGCCATCGCTGATGTGCCTCGATCAAGGGTGGAAGCCAGAGGACCAGAACCATCCCCGCCATGACCAAGACGATGAGCGCGCAACCACGTCCCGCCCATGCCTGCTCCCCAGCAGCCGATGGCTTCGCTTTGTGCATGAAAACCACCGACAGTAGCATGCACGAATGCCGGGGCGGCTGGACCCTCACGTTATGGGAGCGCGATCTCCGGGTTTGACTGGCAGCATGCAGTCTCAAGGCGAGGATCACCACACCGGATAGTGACCTCCGTCGGCCTATCGCCGTCTCCGATAAAGGCCGGGGTGACGTATTTCTTTCACTGCCCGACATTACCTACCGAACCGACGCGGCACCCCGTAGAATTAAACTTCCTCTCATGTCGATTTGTGCATGTCACGCGTTATTTCCAGGGGGAAAAATGAACAAACCAGTATTGCGTCGGGTTGCCGGCCTTGGGGCAGCAATCACCGTGGCCACCGGCCTGCTTGCTGTTGGTGCTCCGGCCCACGCGAGCGAGCGTCCCATCGACATCACCGGCTACAAGGTTGCCGACTTCACCGTGGGTGACTCCAATTGTCGCAACGTCAAGGTGTCGGCATCGACGAAGGTCAAGGGTGACTACCTAGATTCCTACGCAAGCGTGGATGTGACCCGGGGCGGCGGCGTCATCGATGCCCTGTGGCTCGAGGGCCGCAAGCCCACGGACCGTGCTTTCATCTGTCCATCTTTCAGCGGCCTCGGAACCTACAAAGTGGGCCCGGCTGATGTCTTCGCCGAGTTCGAGTACTACGACAGCTACGTCGGGGAATACTCGAGCGATTATCGTTCCTACACGGACAACACCAGCAAGAAATTCCAGATCCGCGGAAAGACCAAGAGCACGCTGAGTGCCAAGCGCCAGGGCGCGAAGGTGACCCTCACGGCTAAGGCCCAGGTCTACTCACCGGAGAAGTATCGCTATGCCCAGTACAACAGCGTTGGCGCGAAGTTCCAGGTCAAGTCGGGCACGAAGTGGAAGACCATCAAAACGGTCAACCTGAAAAAGGGCACGGCATCGATCACCGTCAAGCAGTCAAAGAAGAAGAGCTACCGGTTGCAGGTTCCCACCGCGTCATGGGCCGCATCCAACACCTCGAAGAGCGTCTCCAGATAGATAGAACGCTGTCGCACGGGGAGCGGATGCAGAGCCGGCCCACGCCTCTCCTGCCCGAGCCGCACTCGTGTAGCGGGGCAACGCGGGGCCCCGATTCCCTGACGGAACCGGGGCCTCGCGTTCAGTCGTCGCGATCCCCGTCGGCCCACGTGTCGCAACCTGCCACCGGGGCCGGCGGAAGCACTGCGCTTCGCGGCACCGTCAAGGCGACGTCCCTAGGTGGTGCTGCGCAGCCGGGCCCGCCAGGCATGGGTCAGGTACGGCAATCCGAACGGCACCCCGGGCTGGTGGC
>JAUNVO010000150.1 GCA_030540695.1 Micrococcaceae bacterium
GGTCCAACCAGGTGTTCCATGGTGTCATGAGCGAATCCATCAAGGGACCCAAATCATATTTTCCCTCCATCGAGTCCACCTACGGAAAACCGGTGGGGCACTGGATGGACCAGCTGGAGAGGGTTTCGGATAAAAAGCATCTCGAACAGGTCAATTGGCTCAAGTCCGAGCATGGCATGGGACACGGCCATGCCAATGCCCTGGTTCATGTTTACCGGGCCGAACACCCGCACTAGCAGCACTGGAAACCACGAAGGCCGTGTCCACGATGCGAGGCGGGCAGCGCATGCACAATTCCGGCAGCGGGTCCCCTCGTCCGCGTGGGCTCGTGCGCGGGACATTGGGCATGATCCTGGCCCTGGGCGCGCCACCACTGCTCTTTTACCTGCTGCGCTTCTTCGGCGCCTCCGTTTATCTTGCCTTGGTGGTCGTTGCCGTATCCACGGGACTGCCAGCACTGTATTCGTTGCTGCGGGCCGGATCACACCGGCATCCGATCACCACGTACTTCTCGCTGGCTTCGGTGGCAGCGGTGGCGCTGGCATTCATTCCCGGAAGCCCGCAGTTCCTGCTCGCCCGCGATGCGCTGATCACCGCCGGGACGGGGCTGTGGTTCATCTCCACCCTGCGGGCATCCAGGCCGATCGTCTACACGTTGACCAAGCCACTGCTTGAGGGCCGGCTCCGCTGGCCCGGCGGGTGGGAGAAGCACTGGGAAAGCGCTCCTCGCTTCCGGAGAATGTGGCGCGTCTCCACCATCCTGTGGGGAAGCGGATTCCTGCTTGATGCACTGTTGCGCGTGGCCCTGGCCTACTCGTTGAAGCCCGATGCGGTCCCGGCGGCAACCACGGCCATGTACCTGGGGACCACGGCCGTGCTGATGGTCCTGAGCAACGCCTACTACATTGCCTCGGGCATGCTCAATCCCCGCTCCAGGCTTTTTGCCCCGTCCCCGGGCGAGGTCTGCTGAAAACAGGGGATGGTGGCACAACCCTGCCCGGCCGGAAAAACCCGCTGGATGGGATCAAAATACCTGCGCCGAAGGACCGGGCCCTGCACCAGTGACCGGAGTGGTGCCTGGGGGAAACTAAACTGGAACCATGACTGCAACACTCGTGGCCAAGGACCTTGCCGGCGGCCACGCCCACCGAACCCTTTTCTCCGCCCTGAACTTCACCCTCGCCCCCGGGGACGTCATCGGGGTGGTCGGCGCCAACGGTGCCGGCAAATCCACGCTGCTGCGCCTTCTGGCGGGGGTCGATGAACCGTTGGGCGGAACTATCTCCAGCGCCCCCGACGGGGCATTCATCGGCTGGCTGCCCCAGGAACACGAACGCATCGAAGGCGAAACCATTGCCGGCTACCTGGCCCGGCGCACGGGCTGCGCCGCGGCCACGCAGGCCATGGAATCCACGGCAGAGGCCTTGGGCTCCGGTGCCCGCGGAGCCGACGACGCCTACGCCACCGCTTTCGACCACTGGATGGCTTCCGGGGCTGCGGACCTCGAGGACCGGGCGCCGGGGACCCTGGCCGAACTGGGCTTCGAACTTCCCGTCGAGACGCTGATGACCTCGCTTTCCGGTGGGCAGGTCGCCCGGGTGGCACTGGCCGCCCTGCTGCTTTCCCGTTTCGACGTGGTGCTGCTGGATGAGCCGACCAACGACCTGGATCTGGCGGGCCTCGAACGCCTGGAGTCCTTTGTGTCCTCGCTGCGCACCGGGGTGGTCCTGGTTTCCCACGACCGCGAGTTCCTGGCCCGCTGCGTCACGCGCATCGTCGAGCTGGACCTGGCGCAAAACCAGGTCGCGGTGTACGACGGTGGCTACGACTCCTACCTGGAGGAACGCGCCATCAACCGCCGCCACGCGCGCGAAGCCTATGACGAGTTCGCGGACAAGAAGGCGGATCTGGTGTCGAGGGCCCGCACGCAGCGCGAATGGTCCTCGGCGGGCGTGCGCAATGCCATGAAGAAGGCACCGGACAACGACAAGATCCGGCGCAAGGCCAACAGCGAATCAAGCGAAAAGCAGGCCTCCAAGGTCCGCCAGATGGAATCGCGCATTGCCCGGCTCGACGAGGTGGCCGAGCCACGCAAGGAATGGGTGCTGCAATTCGAGATTGCTGCTGCACCACGTTCTTCCTCCGTGGTCTCCACCCTCAACGATGCCTGCCTCACGCGCGGCGACTTCACCTTCGGCCCGGTCTCCCTCCAGGTCAATGCCGGTGAGCGGATCGGGATCACCGGACCCAACGGCGCCGGCAAGTCAACGCTGCTGAACCTGCTGCTGGGGCACCTCACGCCCGACACCGGTTCGGCGTCCCTTGGTTCCTCGGTGTCCATTGGTGAAATCGACCAGGCACGCAGCTACCTGCCCGAAGACACCCCACTGGGTGACGGATTCGAACTTGCCGTTCCGGACCTCTCCCCCGCAGAGGCGCGCACCTTGCTGGCCAAGTTCGGGCTCAAGGCCCACCAAACCGCCTCGCTGGTGGCGGATCTGTCCCCGGGAGAGCGCACACGGGCCGGCCTTGCCCTGTTGCAGGGACGCGGGGTGAACCTGTTGGTTCTCGATGAGCCGACCAACCACCTTGACCTGCCGGCGATCGAACAGCTCGAGGAAGCTCTGGAGGCCTACGAAGGTGCGCTGCTGCTGGTGACCCACGACCGGCGTCTGCTGGAAAACGTCCGCCTCGATGCCCGCTGGGAAGTCAATGCCGGGACGGTGAAGCTCGGGATCAATTCCTAGAGGTGCCCCGTCCCGAACGGCTGTGCAGGCGGTTCGGGACACGATTGCACCGCACCCCACGGCCCGGGACAGATTTCCCACGCGCCTTCTCCACGGCGGGCTGTCACGGGCAAGGTGGACCCTCACGAGCCCGGCCAACGTCTGCACCGCAGGGATCGTACTGCTGGCCGTTGTCACCATCGCCAAGGGCGGCACCTTCAGGCCCAGGGGTCGTGACCGGCACCCAAAGGACGAATGAATTTGCGGAAGCAGCATGTTCAGCGCGGGTCACGCCCATGCCGGCGCGCTCGTCATCCTGGGACTCGTGGTCTTGCTGCTCATGGACTCCTCTTCGGTCCCCGCTCCGTGGAACCTCGCCAGCGACGCAGCACTCATCTCCGCAATCTTGATCCCTGCCGGGTTCTTCCTCTCCGCGATCGGACACCATCCGGTCGAGCCGAACCGCTTCATCGTCCCGCTGTGGATCGGTTTCGGCGTGTTGTTCCTGGGCCTGGATGTTGGAGGGACCGGACTGATCTCTTCAAGCATGAACAGGCATTGGTTTTCCCGAGGAATCCTTGGCCTTGAGCACCATGCCATCTGCGGGATGGGCAGGGTTGCGCGCCGGAGGTCCGGGGTGGCTTGCTGGCCAAATCGCCCCGAACCATTGATTAGCAACACGGTCCCACTGATGATGGTTTGAGGACCGAAGTGTTTCCCCAGCACTTCGCGCCGTACATCAAAGGTAGTGCCCGTGAAAAAGTCCCCTATTCAAAGAACGTCCATTTCCTTCCTTCGCACCGCGAAGGACGAGCCGACGCTGCCCGGTCTCGGTGCGCCCCCGCACATGCCACCGGTCAATGAAATCCCCACCTGTGAACGCTGCAATGCGGATACCTATTTGGTCTATGAACGCATCACCCTCCTGCTCGATGCCGCACGCGTCCAACCCCCTTGCTGGGACGTCGAGTTCTGGTGCGGGCAATGTGAATCCTTCTACGGAATTTTGACAACGCTCGTCCCCGTCGACCACCAAGCGGTGCGGCTTGCGGCAGAGAACCCACGCTACGTCCGCTATCCGGCGTCCCTTCCCCGGCTCGCGCCGCACATCCGTCCGCAAGGGCCACGGCCCGGATACTCCACCTAAGGCGAAGAACATATGCGCACCTTTGGCATCGAGGAGGAATTCTTCCTCATCCGTCCCGACACCGGCTACCCGGCGGCTCCCACGCGCCGGGTACAGGAACAGATCATGAACCTGGGAGATGGCAATGGCAGCGTCCGTCCAGAGCTATTGGCCTGCCAGATCGAAAGCTGCACGCCGATCCTCACCGGGCGAGAGGAGGCGATCGCGTCCGTGTCCCGGGCCCGTGGTGAACTCAGCTCGGCCGCGCGCGACGTGGGGCTGCACCTGCTCGGGATCGGCACTCCACCGCGGATCCCGGCCGTCCCGGCCACGGTCTCGGCATCCGACCGTTACCACGCAATCCATGACTTCTGTCCCGGTATCACTGCGGAGCACTACATCGCCGGCACCCATGTGCATGTGGGAGTCGAGGACCGCGATGCCGGCGTCGCCGCGGTGAACTCCCTGCGTCCCTGGTTGCCCTTGCTCACCGCATTGGGCGCCAACTCGCCCTACTGGAGGGGATCGGACAGTGGATTCGCTTCATGGCGCACCATCCAGAACCGCCGTTGGTCGGTGCAGGGAATCCCCCCGCACTTCGCCGGTTCCGGCGACTACGACCAACGCGTGGAATTCCTGTTGTCCTCCGACGTGGTCCTGGATTCCGGACACGTCGGCTGGGGTGCCCATCTTTCCCCCCGCAACCCCACGGTGGAGATCCGGGTTCCCGATGCCCAGCTGGGAACCTCGGATGTTGTCCTGTTGGCCCTTCTTGCACGGGCCTTGGTGAGCACGGGAGTGCGCAACCCTCCCAAGGCATCCCCCGCTCCCCCGGAGGCCTTCGATGTGGCACATTGGCAGGCCGCAAGGTTCGGCACCCAGGGGAACCACTACAATCTTCGGGCCGGGACCAAGACCAGCATGTCCGGGATGCTGGCGGAGCTGCACAACTACATCAAACCCGCGCTGGCAGAAACCGGGGACCTCGAGTACGTCCAGGACGGGCTGGAGAAGATCATGCGCGAGGGCAACGGCGCGGTGTCCCAGCGACGGTTCTTCCACGCCGGGGGGTTCGCCGAGGTTCTTGAGCAGTCGGCTGCACGGCTGCTGGTGTGAAAAACGGTCCTCACGCCTCTGGCACGCTGCATATTCGCGGAGCACACTGGTGGCATGAGGATCCTGTGCCAGACCCCGAGGCTTGTGCTGCGCGAGTTCACCGCCGATGACGCCGAATCCCTGGTTGAGCTGGATTCCGATCCACGGGTCATGCGCTATATCTCCAATGGTGTTGCCACACCGCGTGAAGAAATCACCAACGAACACCTACCCGCCTATCTTCGGTACCATCGCCGCGGCCCTGACTTCGGGTTCTGGGTGGCCCAGCTTGATCCGGGAGGCGAATTCATCGGGTGGTTCCACCTTCGCCCGGAACCCGGGGGTGATCCGGGGGACCCGGAGCTGGGATACCGCATACGCCATGCGTACTGGGGACAGGGGCTGGCCACCGAGGGGAGCCGGGCATTGATCGCCCATGGTTTCGCCGTGGAATCGGTGACCCGCATCCATGCCAGCACCATGGCCGTGAACCTCGCCTCGCGCCGCGTCATGGAAAAGTCCGGGATGCACCTGGTCCGTTCCTTCACCGCCGACTGGCCGGTGCGCATCGACGGCGATGAGCTCGGGGATGTTGAATACGCCATCTCCCGCCCCTAGGCCGGTGGTCCCGTGGCACGTCGGCCATGTGTTTGTCGGCCCCAGTCGCCTAGGCTGAAATCAACGCATCCAGCACCGCGGATCCGCCCATCCGGGCAGACAGGAGCACTCCATGGACACCACACGCATCTACACCATTGGCCACTCCACGCACGAGATCGCGGAGTTCATCGAGATCCTTCAGGCCCACGGCGTCACCCAACTCGTCGATATCCGCACCATTCCCAAGTCCAGGCACAACCCCCAGTACAACGGAGAGGACCTGGCGGCGAGCCTGGACAAGGCGGGCATGGCCTACCACCGGTCCAAGGACCTCGGAGGGCTGCGTCCGACGCACAAGGACAGCATCAACGGTGCCTGGCGCAACGATTCCTTCCGCGGCTATGCCGACTACATGCAGTCCGCGGAATTCGCCGCTGCCATCGATGACCTGCTGGGGCGTGCCGGGGAGCAGGACACCGCGATCATGTGTGCCGAGGCCGTCCCGTGGCGCTGCCACCGATCGATGGTCGGCGACGCCTTGGTGGTGCGCGGCATCGAGGTCCTGGACATCTTTTCGGCAACCAAGGCCACCGCGCACAAGCTGACGTCCTTTGCCGTGGTCTGCGGCACGGGCATCACCTACCCGCCGGAGGAAGACCCCGCGTAGGCCGCAGACGCCCGTGCTCAGGCCAAGGAACTGGTGATGCTGATTTCAGACTCCAGTGTCCGGTGCACCGGGCACCTGTCTGCGATCTCCAGCATCCTGCTGCGCTGTTCAGCGGTGAGGTTCCCGGTCAGGGTGATCGAGCGTTCGATGTGGTCGATCTTTCCGGAAGTCGTCTCGCAATTCGCGCAGTCATCGGCGTGGATGCGGGAGTGGGCCAGGCGCACACTGACCTTTTGCAGATCGAGCTTTTTGCGCTGCGCATACATGCGCAAGGTCATCGAGGTGCATGCCCCAAGCCCGGCCAGAAGAAGTTCGTAGGGCGAAAGGCCGGTGTCGGTGCCGATTGGTGCGGGCTCGTCGGCCACCATCGTGTGGTGCCCCGAGGTGATCAGCTGTTGGAACGTGCCATTGCCGCTCTCCTCCACCGTGACGATGCCCGGCTCTCGGGCAACCGATGTGGCCTGGGCACCGTTGCTGCTTCCTGCCGTCTCTGGTTCCGTGGGGGTTTGGTGGTCTTCGAAGGCGTACCGCCCGGCCCATGCCCCGATCATGTCCGCCGCAAATTCCGAGTCTTCGCGCCTGCTCAACAGGTGGTCGGCGCCGTCGAGTGCCACAAACGACTTCGGGTGCCGCGCCAGGGAGAAGATCTTTCCGGCTTCATCAACCGAGACGACCGGATCCACCGGTGAATGCATCACCAGCAGCGCGGCCCCGAGGTTTCTGATGCGCTCGGCTTGTGGCTGGCCGGTGACATCGGTCAGGAACTGCTCCTGGATGTTGAACCGGCGTCCACCGAGCTGGACCTCGGCAAAGCCCTGTTCGCGAATCGTCTCGACGCTCTCGCGCAGCAGTTCCTTGACGTGCTGCGGGTCCGCCGGTGCGGCAATGGTTGCCACGGCACGGACCGAGGCGATCCGGTGGGTTGCGGCCAGCACGGCCGAGCCACCCAGGGAGTGCCCGACCAGGATCCGCGGGGCTTGGTAATTCTCGCGCAGGAAGTCCGCGGCGCTGACCAGGTCCTCGATGTTGGAGCTGAAGTTGGTGTTGCTGAAGTCCCCCTCGGATTGCCCCAGTCCGGTGAAGTCGAAGCGCAGCACGCCGATCCCGGAGGCTGTCAGGGCCTTGGAGACCCGGGAGGCGGCGAACACATCTTTGCTGCAACTGAAGCAGTGGGCAAAGAGTGCGTACGCACGTACGTCACCGTCGGGCAGATCCAGCCGGGCAGCCAGCGCATCTCCCTGCGATCCAGGGAACTCAAGCCTGGGTGATCCTGCCTTGTTGTTCATGTTCTCCCCTTTTATCTGTGTTTGCCCGGCTCTCCGGTTCATGGCACCGGGCAACGCACGATCCCCAACCCCTGCCTGCGCTGGCGAGGCATCTCGATCCCGACTCCCCACCATGACCGGCACTTCCAGGTTTTTCGAAGCGGGCCCGACGCGGGCACTGCATCCTTCGGGCCGTTCCGGAGCCC
>JAUNVO010000151.1 GCA_030540695.1 Micrococcaceae bacterium
ATCAGCACGGACCTCTCGTTGATGGCCAGTGTCTCAGAACATTCGTTCTATGACTAGGGGTGGGAGACTGGCACCGGGATCGGCTGCTGCGGGGGTGCGAACTGCACGGTCCTCGCCACGGCTACGCACCTGGGCACCTCCATGGGAGTGCTCCCGGGGTGGTGACCCGGTGGGGCCAGCAGGTTGTAGGATTGTCTGCATAAAGAAGATTTATTGCAAGTGAGGAACGCCACCATGGCCGCATCGAGTCTTGAGCCGCTCAAGCAGGAATCCACACCGGCCATCATCGCGCGCAAGATCCGCACGGCGATCGGAAACGGTGAATTCGAACCCGGTGCCCAGCTGGGCGAGGCCGACCTTGCCCGGCGCCTGGGAGTCAGCCGCGGCCCGCTGCGTGAAGCCATGCAGCGACTGACCCAGGAAGGGTTGCTCGTGAGCATCCGCAACCGCGGACTGTTCGTCGCGCGGTTCACCCATGCGGACATCAACGACATCTACCTCACGCGCACCGCGGTCGAGCGCGGGGCCGCCTTGAAGATCATCGAGGTCGATCACACCAACCGCCAGGCCGGCGAGGAGCTGATGGGTATCGTTGCGCAGATGGCTGCCCTCGGTGCCAACCCCTCGGCCGTGAGCCTGATCGACATCTCTTTCCACGAGGCCTTGGTCCGGCTGGCCGGAAGCCCGCGGCTGAGCCGCGTCCACGACACCCTGGTGACCGAGACGCGGATGTGCCTCTCGGCCCTCGAGCAGATGGATTTCCCCATTGCGGAGAGGATCGCCGAACACCGGCGCATCGCCCAGGCCATCCTCGATGCGGATGTGCCCGCACTGCATGCTGCCCTGGCGGAGCACATGGACAGCGCGATCGCACAGCTCCTTGATCCGGATTCGGAGACTCCGTACCGGGACCACGAAGCCTCCTGAGCAATGCGTCATGCCCCAACGCCCGGGGCGGATATCGCGGTGCGCGGTGATTGCGTGGCGCAGGCGGCTCCCCGCCTGGGGATCCACCCGCGCCAACCGGGCCAGAGTGCGCCGGGGCGGTATCGTCGGGTTGGCGCCGGCGCACGAACCTAGGAGCGGCTTTCCATCGGATCGTTGCTGTCATCTGCCTCCGGGTCGCTGGCCGGCGGCCAGGCGGGGTCCCGGTCGGCCCATTCGGAATTGCGCGGAACGATGTTCATCGACCCGGTCATGGTTTCCTCGTCCGGGGTGGTGAAGCCGAACCGGGGGGTCGCGGGGCGCCGCGGTTCCGCCATCGGTTGCGGGACCCGCGGCAGGCCCGGGCCCCCGGGAACCATCCGCGCACCCGGGTTGCCCAGCACGGTGATCGACTCGACCGCGGCCTTCCCGGCCGCCCCGGCGGGCACCAGTCCGCGCGGGAAGGAGGTGAAGCACTCCACTCCGGTGTCGGTGACCCGGATCGCCTCGGAGACCTCGTAGCCGTAGCCCTCCATCCACATGCCGCACATCAGGTGGAAGGTCATGTTCTCCTGCAGGATGGTCTGGTCCTCGCTGCGCAGGGAGATCGTGCGCTCGCCCCAGTCCGGCGGGTAGCCCACGCCGATCGAATAGCCGATCCGCGAGGCCTTCTCATAGCCGTATTCGAACAATGTCCGGTTGAAGACCTGGGAGAGTTCCTGCACGGGGGTGCCCGGGGCCACGGTCTCCAGCACCGCGGACAGTGCGTGGTCGGTGGCCTGCGCCAGATGGACCAGTTGCGGTGAGGGCGTGCCGGGCATGAAGGTCCGCGCCATCGGCACGTGGTAGCGGCGGTAGGCACCGGCCAGCTCCACGATCATCGCCTGGTCGGGCTGCAGCTTCTCGTCGTTCCAGGTCAGGTGCGGGGTGTCGGCGGATTCTCCGGTGGGCAGCATCGGGACGATCGCCGGGTAGTCGCCACCGGTTTCCTCCGTGCCCAGGATCTGTGCCTGGCTGATGGCCGCGGCAACGTCGCACTGCCGGGCGCCGACCTCGATGGCGTCCTGCGCCGCGTGCATCGCCAGGTTGGTGAACACCGCGGCCTGGCGCATCAGCTGGATCTCCGCCGGGGACTTGATGGCCCGCACCCAGTTCACCAGCTGGAAGCAATCCACCAGGGTCCACTCGGGCAGGGCGTTGACCAGCGAACGGTAGCCCTTGGGGGTGAAGAAGTGCGCGTCCATTTCCAGTCCCACACAGCCCTTGGTGGCGGGGGCGATCAGGTAGCGGGCGCGCAGCGCGTAGGCGACCCAGTCGAAGGGGTGCAGGTGCGGGCGGTGCACATAGCGTTCGGGGTATCCCACGATGTTCTCCGCTTCCAGCCAGGTGGTGCGGAAGGCGCCATTGGCGTCCATCTCCCGGGCGAAGAGGATCATGTCCCCTTCCATGGGGACGAAGACCAGTTGCGGGGTGTAGAAGGACCACGCGTTGTAGCCGGTCAGGTAGTAGATGTTCCCCGGATCGGTGACCAGCAGTGCACTGAGGCCCTGCTCGGCCATGCGCACCCGTGCCGCGGCCAAACGCGCGGCGTACTCCTCGGTGGTGAAGAGCATTGGCGCGACGCCCACATGTTCCATTCAGACTCCTCAAACGTTGTTGGTAGATTGTTGACAACACTAGTTTGTGGCGTGGCTCACTGGCAAGGAGCCGCTGGGGCGGGGCACAAGGAAGACCTCCGGGTCCTCGTGGCTGTTCCTTCACACCACGGGGCCCCGGAGGCCTTCGTCCGCTACTTTCCATGCCACCCACGCATATTGTCGCGAACGTGCGCGGGTGTTGTTCCTAGTGGGTGCCGATGGTTCCCTCGTCGTTGCCGAGCACCGCATGAAGGAAGTCCTTGGTGCGCTGGTGCTTCGGGTCGCTGAACATGACCGACGGGGGAGCCTCCTCGACGATCGAACCGCCGTCGAACATCAACACGCGGTTGGAGACGTCGCGGGCAAACTGCATCTCGTGGGTGACGATCAGCATCGTGATGTCCGTGGTCTCGGCGATGTTGCGCAAGATGGCCAGCACCTCCCCGACGATCTCGGGGTCAAGGGCACTGGTCACCTCGTCCAGCAGCAGGATCTCCGGGTCCAGCGCCAGCGACCTGGCGATGGCCACGCGCTGCTGCTGCCCGCCCGAGAGCGAGGTGGGGTGCTGGTTGGCCTTGTCGGCCAGGCCGACCTTTTCCAGCAGCTCCATGGCCTTGGCCGTGGCGTCGGCCTTGGACTGGCCCAGCACGTGCACCGGGGCCTCGATGATGTTCTCCAGAACCGACATGTTCGGGAACAGGTTGAACTGCTGGAAGACCATGCCGATCCGCTGGCGGATGCGCTTCTGGTCCTTCTTGGAGCGCGCGACGCGCTTGCCGCCACGCTCCTCGTGGGTCAGCGGCTCGCCATCGACGAAGATGTAGCCGCCGGTGGCTTCCTCCAGCGTCATCACCAGGCGCAGGATGGTGGTCTTGCCCGAGCCCGAGGGCCCGATCAAGGTCACGCGGTCACCCTTGGCAACGGTGAAGTTCAGGTTGTGCAGCACCACGTTCTCGCCGTAGGACTTCTCGACATCGCGGAACTCGATCACCGGTGCGGTCTTGGCCGCCGGGTCGGTGGCCATGGTGCTTATCTGGGTATCAGGTGTTGAAGGCAAGGCGCTTTTCCAATCTGCCAATCAGGAGTGATGTCGGGTAGCTGGCCAACAGGAAGATGATTCCTATCAGGGTCAGCGGCTCGACGTAGCGGTAGGTGTTCCCGCCGAAGATCAGTCCGGCGTTCACCAGCTCGACCACGCCGATGACCAGAAGGAACGGGGTGTCCTTGAACATGGAGACCGCGTAGTTGCCCAAGGCCGGGACGGTGGCGCGCACCGCCTGGGGGATGATCACGGCCATCCAGGTGCGGCCGGTGGACATCGACAGCGCGGTGGTGGCCTCCCACTGGCCCTTGGGCACCGAGTCGATTCCGGCCCGGTAGACCTCGGACATGTAGGTGGAGTAGTGGATGCCGAAGATGATCACACCGATGGTCACCCCGTCCAGGGACAGGAACGCGTAGTAGGCGAACAGCAGCTGGACCACGATGGGGGTCATCCGGATGAAGTTGGCGATCCACTTCACGGCGACCGAGATCGGCTTGGGTGCCATGCGGATGGTCATGGCAATGGCCAGGCCGAGGACGGCGGCAATGATGGTGCTCAGGACGGTGACCACCAGGGTGATCTTGAGGAACGCGGTGAGCAGCTCCGGCAGGACCTCCCAGGTGCTGTCCCAGGACCAATCGATTCCGGTATGGATGGAAATCATCGTCTTTCTCCTGCCAGTTCGCCGGTTCCGGGCGTCGGGCTCAACACCTTGGTGAGCTTGATGCCCTGGCCGAGCTTGCGCTTGGCGCGACCCTCAAGGCGATCCATGAGGAAGGTCAGGACCAAGGCGATGATGAAGTAGCTCAACAGCCCGACCAGGCCGTAGGCAAAAACGGTGTCCGTGACGCGCTTGAGCTGGTCAAGGTGGTAGGTGAGGTCCGCGATCGTGATGAAGGAGACGATGGCCGTTCCCTTCATCAGGTGGATGAGCAGGTTGGACAGGGAGGGGATCATCAGGGCCCATGCCTGCGGGAAGATCACGCGGTACATCCGCTGGACCGGGCCCAGGGACAGTGCGGTGGTGGCCTCCCATTGGCCGGTGGGGACCGAATTGATGGAACCGCGCACGACTTCGGCCCCGTAGGCTCCGTAGTTCAGGCCCAGGCCGATGATGCCGACCAACACGGGGGACAGGTCGACCCCGAGCAGCGGCAGCACGTAAAACAGGAAGAACAGCTGGACCACGAGCGAGGTGCCGCGGAAGAATTCGATGATGATTCGGGCGGGGATGCGGGCGGCCTTGGAGGGGTGCGCGGCCGCGAGGCCCAACACCACGGCGATGGCGAATGCCGCCAGGGCGCCGAGGACGGTGAGCTCAAGGGTGATCAAGACCCCGTCCAGCAGCCGCGGCATGGCCTCACCTAGCGCCGCAAATTTTTCGTCCACAGGTGCTGGACTCCTTTGTATCGTCGGTGTCGACGGCCGGGACCGCGGGAACCCGCATGGACCGTGAGGTCAATGCGGTGTCCCCGCGTGGGGCGCCGGCTGTGCTGCTGCCGACGCCCCGCCCGTCCGGGCGAGATCACTTAGGTCAATTAGCCCTTGCAGAGTTCCTCTGTGGTCAGGTCCTTCGGGGGAAGGTTCTCGGCGGTGAAGCCGTATTCGCCGACGACGTCAAGGTAGGTTTCCTCGGACTCGGTGATCTTGGCCAGGCCCTCGTTGTAGGCCTCGCGCAGTTCGTCATCGCCCTGGGCGAAGACGGTGGCGCCGGCGCCGATCTGCGGCTTTCCGTCGATGTCCTGCACGAAGGCGTCGGTGACCTCGACGTTGGCGTTCTTGTTCTGGTCCGCCATGAAGTTCAGCGAGATCGCGGTCATCGCGAATGCGTCGGCGCGACCGTTGTCCACGGTGTCCATGCCGGTCTGGGCGTCCGGGACCGACTGGACCTTCAGGCCCAGCGACTTGGCGTAGCCGGCCTCGATGCCGCCGGCCAGGACGGCGAGCTTGATCTTTTCCCCGTCGTCGATCTTCTTCTTCACGGAGTCCAGGTCGGACAGGCCCTTGGGGTTGCCCTTCTGGGTCATCAACGCGGTGGTGTACATGATCTCCGGGTTGGCGAAGTCTGCGTTGGCGCAACGATCCGGGAGGATCGACATGCCGGCGCTGACGGCATCGGCGCGACCGGCGGTCAAGCCGGGAATCAGGCCGTTCCAGTCGACCAGCACGGTCTTGACTTCCTTGATGCCCATGTCGCCGAAGATCTTCTCGGCCAGCGCGATGGTGGCGCCGGTGGCCTTGCCGCCCTCCTCGTAGGAGTACGGGGCTTCGCCGGCGATCGAGACGGTGATGGAGCCCTTGTCCTTCAGGGCCTGGAGCTTGCCGTCGCCTGCAGGTGCGGCGGAGCCTCCCTCTTGTTCAGTGGTTGTCGATCCGCTGCAGCCGCTCAGTGCGAGTGCCAGGGATGCAAGGACTGCGCCTGTGGCCAACAGGGGCTTCTTCGGGAAGCTGAGCTTCATGGTGAACCTCTTTCGAAGGTGCGATGGCCAAGCCCGCCCGGTTACTTACGCCGCGTCCCTCCTCGAGGTGCGGAAGCTGTGCTGAGGCAGACCCGACCCGTTTGTGAGTGGGGTGTTGATCCGTATGGTCTTGATCACGCTAGTCACAAAAGTTCCAATTGACAATCTGACTTTCAGGACGTTGGATTGTTGACTAAATGAGAATGCTCTTGGGTCATGCACGCGGTTAACGCCAGATGACACGGGAAATGGAGCCGCCGCCACCGTGGCGTTTCAGCGCGTTGCCGGTATCCCGGGGTGAAGTCACGATTAAGTTACGATTGGGGCTGCCGGCAGGGCACCAGGGGGCTTGCGCACCGATATCACCACACCGAAACACGACGAATGGAGTACCCATGACCATCGGTCAACAGCCTTGGGCGACAGGCATGGCTCGGGTGCAACGCTCCTCGACGATCGACCTGATCACGCACCAGCTGCGTAACGCCATCTATGAGGGAATGCTCATGCCCGGAGCCCCCATCCAGGAAGCCCAAGCGGCCAAGCAACTCGGGGTCAGCCGCGGTTCCCTGCGTGAATCCACCCAGCGGCTTGTCCAGGACGGACTGCTGATTTCCATCCCGGGCCAAGGCCTGAGTGTTGCCCAGATCCGTACCGAAGACCTGGAGGAGCTATACGCGACCCGGCTGATGGTCGAGGGCACCGCCATCAGGGTCATCGCCGCACGTCCCTCGGCCAACGAGCGCGCAAAACGCATGGAGGCGGCAACAGCCGCACTGACCCGGCTCGAAGCGCTGTCCACCGGCCCCGAAGCACTCGAAGCCCCCCGCTCCATTGGCGACGCCGACTTGGCCTTGCATTCCGAGACTGTCCGTGCCGCGGGCAACCTTCACCTGACCAAATACATGGCCACGCTCGTCATGGAAACGCGGCTGGCCAGCCTGGGCAACCCCGGAGGCTACGTCATTCGCACCGATGTCCACCTCGCGCATCGCGAACGGCTGGACCTCGTGCTCGCGGGCGACGGAAACGGCGCCGTGGACCTGCTTGAACGCCATTTCAACGACACCGTCGACCGGTTGACCGGGGTCCCGGGCAAACCGGTCGCCACCGCCAGGGTGGAACTGGACGAGGCCGGGTCCGAACTTGGGCCCATCGGGGCATAGCGCCACTACTGCATTTCCGATTCATGGCTCCCGGAACGTGAGGTTTTCACTCGTTGCGGTGACCAGGATGCCAGCCGGTTGAGCTGGAAAAACGCGGTGAAATCGGTTGGAAAGCCCATGGCAGAAATTGTCTGCTCAATCGACTCTTCGTCCATGGACATGCCATAGGGTGGGAAAATGACTGCATTTGCCCGTATCCGGGAATACCTTGGTCTGGACAAGCCCGTGATCCACAACGAATTCCGCGCCAATGCGAGAACCGGGACCATGCCCGTCTGCCGGCATTGCGGAGCACTGGTCGCCTTCGAATCCCAGGAATTGCACACAGACTGGCATTCCCTGGAGTCGCGCTGAGCAGGCTGGCGAGACAGTCCCGCGGAGGTCCGGCCGGGGCCGCTAGGGCTTGGAACCAATCGCAGCTGTCCATCCCGAACTGGCGCTGCTCGACGG
>JAUNVO010000152.1 GCA_030540695.1 Micrococcaceae bacterium
CGTTCCGCGGCGTGAATGATGTTCCTTGCCGTGGTGTCGTAAAAGTCGATGCAGGCACCGGCGTTGAGACTCGATAGGTTCAGGCAGTCGACCACGGCGTCGGCACCTTGCATGGTGCTCGCCAGTCCGATTCCCGTGTAGGCGTCAACCCCCGAGGTCGTGCTGGCCGAAACCGCCTCGTGACCACTTTCGCGCAACAGGCCAACCACGCGCCTACCCAGGTTTCCATTGCCGCCCAGAACGATCACTTTCATGTATTCGAGCCTACGCGCCAAGTCCTCTCGAATCGAGGAAAAACCGGCGTTTCAGAGCTTAAGCCACCTGAATCTGCGCCTGTTGCGCAGCAGCACAAAGTGGTGCAGCAGGATCACCACCACCACCCAGCAGCCACCGATCAGCAGCCCGCCCAGCACATCGCTGAGCCAGTGGTGTCCAAGGTAGACGCGGCTCCAGCCCACCGAAAGGACGAAGGAACCCAGCGTGCACAGCACCACGATGCGCCAGAGCAGGCTGCGTAACAGGAGAAACGCGATATAGCCGACGATACCCATGATGGCCACGGAATTGAGCGTGTGGCCGCTCGGGAAGGAAAAGGAGGCCGGAACCGTGCCAAGCGCGTCCTCGGTCGGCGGTCGGGCGCGGCCCAGGGTGCCTTTCAGAACCACCGTCAAGGCCACCGAACCGGCAGCAGTCACGGCAATAAGCACCCCCGGCCACGGACTCCTGGTGCGCCATGAGAAGAGCCCAATGAAGCACACGGCGAGGATGGTCATGACGATGGTGTCCCCGGCGACGGTGAAAAACCACGCAATGTTCGTTGCCGCGGCGCTGCGATGCGCGACCATCCATTCGAGCAGCGGGATGTCGTAGGCATCGGGCACCCCTCCCACACGCACCGAAACCCACAGGCGGCGGGCCACGGCCACCAGGCCCAACAAAAGTGCCAGCGAAAAGGCGAGGATCGAACCGGTACGTGGCCCGCTGCTGCCCGGTCGACGCGGTGAAGTCATGCAGGAAAGCCTATCGCCCGGAACCACCGAATCACCCATGGCCCGTTCGCGCCAGCCGTGACGTGGTCACTGCTGGCTGGGGGCATGCGCGAAGATGGAAGCATGAGCATCCGTGTGTTGGCCGTCGGCAAGAAACATGAATCTTGGGTGGGCGAGGGAATAGAACGCTACGAAAAGCGGCTGAAGAAACCCTTCGACACGAAGTGGCAGCTGCTTCCGCATTCGGCACGCGAAGGGGATTCCGCTCGCCTCGAGGAATCGGCGCGCATCCTGGCCAAGATCGATGCCAAGGACTTTCTCCTGCTGCTTGACGAGCGCGGGAAAAACATCGATTCCCCCGCACTGGCCAAGACCTTGCAGCGTCCCCTGGACACCTCGCGGAACATCACCGTGGTGATCGGCGGTGCCTACGGCGTCGAGGCGTCCGTCCACGCGCGTGCCGATTTCACCTGGAGCCTGTCCAAGCTGGTCTTTCCGCACCAACTGGTCCGTCTGATCCTCACCGAGCAGCTCTACCGGGCCCAGGAAATCACCGCCGGTGGCAAGTACCACCACGCATAGCCGCCGCTGCCCCGCGTGAAACGTCGAGCCAATTGACCCATCCAGCGTTTAGGCTGGGGTCGATGGCAACGACTATTGATGCGGCCCACGTCCTTGAGCGGTTCACCCCCGCGACGCGGGCCTGGTTCGAGGGAGCCTTCGCCGCGCCGACGCCGGCCCAGATCGGCGCATGGGACGCCATCTCCACTGGCAAGCACGCCTTGGTCATTGCACCGACCGGCTCCGGCAAGACCCTCTCCGCCTTCCTTTGGGCCCTGGACACCTTTGCCCGCTCCGCGACGCAGATCCTCGATCCGGCGCTTCCGGGCCTGGAACCATCGCCGTCCCCCGCACCGGACGGCAAACGGTCCACGCCAACGGGGCCGAAGCCCGGCGGGACCAGGGTGCTCTATATCTCCCCACTGAAAGCCCTTGGCGTGGACGTCGAGCGCAACCTGCGCGCACCCCTGGTGGGCATCAAGGCCACCGCTGCCCATCTGGGACTGGCTGCGCCACAGGTCAGCGTCGGGGTGCGATCGGGTGACACCCCGGCCAACGAACGACGCAAGCTGGTCACCCACCCCCCTGACATCCTCATCACCACTCCCGAGTCGCTCTACCTGATGCTCACGTCCAAGGCCCGCGAGTCCCTGGTCGGGGTGCACACCGTGATCCTCGACGAAGTCCACGCGGTGGCGGGCACCAAACGCGGGGCCCACCTGGCGTTGTCCCTTGAGCGCCTCGATGCACTGTTGGCGTCCCCGGCCCAGCGGATCGGGCTCTCCGCCACGGTCGAGCCCCGCGACGAAGTCGCCCGTTTCCTGGGCGGCAGCGCCCCGGTGTCCATCATTGCCCCGCCCATCACCAAGACCTGGGATCTCAGCGTCAGGGTGCCGGTGGAAGACATGACCGATTTGCCTGCGGCCCCCGGGGTTCCGGACCTGGGCGAAGGGCTGGCCCCGCAGGGCAGCATCTGGCCCCATGTCGAGGAACAGATCGTGGATTTGATCGAGGCGAACCGATCCACCATCGTCTTCGCGAATTCGCGGCGCCTGGCCGAGCGGCTGACCGGCCGGCTCAACGAGATCCATGAATCCAGGGTCCTGGCACACAATGCCGAGGCATCCACCGGGTCAACCACTGCCGACGCGGGCGATGCCGGGCCCCCGGCGGGCACCCGGATGGCGCACACCCAGCCCGGCACCGGTTTGCCCGCAGCCATGATGGCCCAGGCCGGCATCACCTCCACCTCCATGCCCTCCGGCGAGGAAGGTGCCGTTGCGCCGTTGGCCCGGGCCCACCACGGCTCGGTGTCCAAGGACACCCGGGCGGATATCGAGGACGGGCTCAAGACCGGCGTGCTGCGCGCCGTGGTCGCCACCAGCTCCCTGGAACTGGGTATCGACATGGGGTTGGTGGACCTGGTGATCCAGGTCGAGTCCCCGCCCTCGGTGGCATCGGGCCTGCAACGCGTGGGCCGCGCGGGCCACCAGGTCGGGGAGACCTCCGTCGGCGCCTTCTTCCCCAAGCACCGCTCCGATTTGCTCTCCACCGCCTTGACCGTCTCGCGGATGCGTGAAGGGCTAATCGAAAAGCTGCACATCCCGGCGAACCCGCTGGACGTGCTGGCCCAGCAGACCCTGGCGGCCTGCGCTCTGGAGGAGTTGGACGTCGAGGGCTGGTTCGACACCGTGCGGCGATCGGCCCCCTACGGTTCGCTTCCGCGTGCCGCGTACACCGCAACCTTGGAGATGCTGGCCGGCAAATACCCGTCGGACGAGTTCGCCCAACTGCGCCCGCGCATCATCTGGGACCGCGATGCCGGCACCCTCAGCGGCCGGCCCGGCGCCCAGCGCCTGGCCGTGGTCAGCGGCGGAACCATCCCGGACCGCGGGCTCTTCGGGGTGTATCTCATCGGCTCCGAGGCCACCGGCGGCAAGGACGGAGCCAAGGGCGGACGGCGGGTGGGCGAACTCGACGAGGAGATGGTCTACGAATCCCGCGTCACCGATGTGTTCGCGCTCGGTGCCACCAGCTGGCGCATCGAGGAGATCACCCATGACAGGGTGCTGGTCTCCCCCGCCTTCGGCCAGCCGGGCAAGCTGCCCTTTTGGAAGGGCGACGCCCAGGGAAGACCGGTGGAACTCGGGGAGGCTTTGGGTGCCTTCACTTCCGAACTGGCGAATCTTCCGGCGGCGAAGTCCCGGGAGAAACTCACCTCGATCGGGCTCGATGGCTTCGCCGCGGGCAACCTGCTGAACTACGTGGGTGCGCAGGCCGAGGCCACCACCGTGGTTCCCGGCGACAAGACGCTGGTGGTGGAACGCTTCGTGGACGAACTCGGCGATTGGCGGGTCATCCTGCACTCGCCGTTCGGGCTTCCCATCCACTCGCCCTGGGCACTGGCGGTGGGGGCACGGCTGCACGAGCGCTACGGCTTGGACGGCTCCGCGATGGCGGCGGACGACGGGATCGTGCTGCGCGTCCCGGCAATGGACGATGAGCCCCCGGGGGCCGAGCTCTTCCTCTTCGACCCCGACGAGGTCCAGGACGTGGTCACCGCACAGGTGGGCAACTCCGCGCTCTTCGCTTCCCGTTTCCGCGAATGCGCATCCCGCGCACTGCTGCTGCCGCGCACCAATCCCGGCAAACGCTCCCCGCTGTGGCAGCAACGCCAGCGCAGCGCGCAGCTGCTGGATGTGGCACGGAAATACCCGGACTTCCCGATCATCCTGGAAACCGTGCGCGAGTGCCTGAACGACGTCTATGACCTTCCGGCCCTCAAGGACCTGCTCGGACGCATCGATTCGCGCGCCGTCACCATTGCCGAGGTCCAGACCAGGACTCCCTCGCCGTTCGCCCAGTCGCTGCTTTTCGGGTACGTAGCCCAGTTCCTCTACGAGGGAGACTCGCCGTTGGCCGAACGCCGCGCAGCGGCCCTCAGCCTTGACCCGGCGCTGCTCAACGAGCTGCTGGGCCGCACTGAGCTGCGCGAACTGCTCGACGCCACCGTCATTTCCCGGACCCAGGACGAACTCCAGCGCACCGCGACAAACCGCAGGCTCACCGGACTCGAGGGCACCGCGGACCTGCTTCGGCTGCTCGGGCCCCTGACCGTTGGGCAGGTGGCCGCCCGGCTGGAGGAGGATGCGGAAACCGACGCGGCGTTGGCGGCCGATGCCCACCTGCACACACTCCTGCGCGCCAATCGGGCACTTCAGGTGCGAGTGGGCGGACGGGACGTGTTCGCCGCGATCGAGGACGCACCGCGCCTGCGCGACGGCCTGGGAGTCCCGCTGCCGCATGGGGTCCCGTTGGCGTTCATCGAATCCGTTGCCGATCCGGTCGGCGACCTGGTCTCCCGTTTCGCCAGAACCCATGGACCATTCACCGCCGCCGACGTGGCAACGGCCCTGGGCCTGGGTGTTGCGGTTGTAACCTCGGTGCTCGGGCGCCTGGTGGCCGAGCACCGGGTCATGGTCGGGGCGTTCCGTCCCGCCGAAATGCTCGATCCGGCTCCGGCGCCCGGTGCCGTCGCCACCGAATACTGCGATGCCTCGGTGTTGCGGATGATCCGCTCGCGTTCGCTCGCCGCGCTGCGCTCCGAGGTCGAGCCCGTGGACCAGGACACCTTCGCCAGGTTCCTGCCGTCGTGGCAAGGCATCGGGGCTGGGTTGCGGGGCATCGACGGGGTGCTTGCCGTGGTGGAGCAGCTGGCCGGGGTGCCGGTCCCGGCCTCGGCCCTGGAGTCCCATGTCCTGCCGGCACGGGTGCGGGACTACCAACCGTGGATGCTCGATGAGTTGATGAGTGCCGGAGAGGTGCTGGTCTCCGGCGCCGGGGCGTTGGCCGGGACCGACGGGTGGATCGCCCTGCACACCGCCGAGGATGCGCCCCTGAGCCTGCCGCTTCCGACAGGGGCGCAGCCCTCCGTGTTGGCGGGCCGGCTGCTGGAACTGCTGGGCTCCTCCGGCGCCTATTTCGTTCCGCAGCTGGCACAACTTGTCGCCAAGGCCCCCGGTGCCGAATCCGAGCCATCGACGTCGATGGTCCGCGAGGCGCTGTGGGAATTGTTCTGGTCCGGGGCGGCCTCCCCTGACACCTTGGGACCGATCCGCCAGTTGCTTTCCGGGGGCAAGACCGCGCACCGCGCACCGGCAAAGGCGCCGCGGGCCCGCACCGCCAGGCGCGGGCGCATGGCCATGCTGCGCTCCGGGGGTGAGGGTTCTGCCATCGAGATCTCCGGGCGGCGCCCCGTGCCCGAGAGCGCCTCCGGGCGCTGGGCCGCCTTGCCGCCCGCTTTGTCCGATCCCACCATCCGCGCGCACGCTTCCGCGGAGATCCTTCTGGAACGTTACGGGGTCCTGACGCGCGGCTCCGTCGCCGCAGAATCCGTACCCGGGGGCTTTGGCCAGCTCTACCGGGTGCTCGGGAAGCTCGAGGAAGCCGGGCACACCCGCCGTGGCTACTTCGTGGAGCGCCTCGGCGCCGCCCAGTTCTCCACCTCCGGGACCATCGACAGATTGCGCGCCCTGGCCCGCGAACCCGGCCACGGCCAACTTCCGGTGGCCTTGGGCCTGGCGGCCACCGACCCCGCCAACCCCTACGGTGCGGCCCTTGGCTGGCCCGAAGCGGCCGGCGGGCATCGCCCCGGACGAAAGGCAGGTGCCTTGGTGGTGCTGCTGGACGGGGCCCTGGCGTTGTATGTCGAACGCGGAGGCAAAACCGTGCTGGGTTTCGGCGGGCTGTTCCCGGCCGATGAACCCGGGTTTTCCCCGTCCGAGACCGCCCTGCTAGATGCCATCGCCCTGGAACTGGTTTCGGTGCTCCGGCGGGCCTCGATCGCCAAGCTCGGCATCGAGAAAGTCAACGGGAACCCCATCAACGAGACGCCCTTGGGCGCGGCCCTGCATCGCGCAGGTTTCTATTCGACCCCTAGTGGGCTTCGTTTTAGAAGCTAGCATTTGTCGCGGATTCCACCCGGGCTTCGTCCGTACCGGCTAGGCTGGGTGATCAGGGTCACCTGATACTTGAGGGCAGGTGCACCCGTCTATGAGGAATAGGTGGTTTTGGCGATGCCCGAAGGGGATACAGTTTTTCGTACGGCCCGTCGTCTGGAAGCGGCCTTGGGCGGCCGGGCCCTGAGCCTGAGTGATTTCCGGGTTCCTGCGCATGCAACGTTGTCGTTGGTTGACTGGATGATCGAGTCGGTCGTTTCACGCGGCAAGCACCTGCTGATCCGCGCCCGTCCCCCTGCCAGGGTCTCCGCCCCTCCACTGAGCATCCACTCCCACCTGCTGATGGAAGGCCGCTGGGATGTCTACGCAACCGGCGAGCGCTGGCGGTCCCCGGCCTTCAAGGCCCGTGCCGTGCTGGGCAACCCTGCGTTCACCGCCGTGGGCTTCGAGCTCGGCTTCCTGCAGGTGCTGCGCACCACCGACGAGGTCGAAGTCATTGGGCATCTGGGGCCGGACCCGCTGGGCCATTCCTGGGACCCTGTCGAAGCGGTCCGCCGGCTCTGTGCCACCCCCGAACGCCCCATCGGGCTGGCGCTGCTTGACCAACGGCTGATTTGCGGGCTGGGAAACGTGTACCGTTCAGAACTGCTGTTCATCGCGCGCATCCATCCCCGGACCCCGGTGGGCCAGATCGAGGATGCGGGCCACCTGGTGGATCTTGCCCACCGGCTGCTGAACGCCAACAAGGACCGGGCCCGCCGGGTCACCACGGGGGCCGACGGCGTGAACAGGTACTGGGTCTACGGCCGCGCCGGCGAGGGTTGCCTGCGCTGCGGCGAAACCCTGCAGATGGAGTCGCTGGCCGAATCCACGCGGGCCGCCGAACGCGACGTGTATTTCTGCGGTTCCTGCCAGGGTTCCTACATCCCCACCGGCGAGGGGGTCCGCTAGCAACCCCGTAGGCCCCGTGGCCCCGCGGGGACCACGGGGCCAGGCACGCATGAAAGACTGTGTGCATGGCCATGATCTCCCCCCTGCCCGTGCGCAACGGCGTCAACGCAACCC
>JAUNVO010000153.1 GCA_030540695.1 Micrococcaceae bacterium
TCGCCGAGGTCCTGGACACGCCGGATGGCAACGACGTAGGGAAAAGCACCAAGACGGTGAAAGTTTCCGGCTACGACGGAGTGAACACGGTGGCCGTTGACATCGTCGATCCCCGGGATCCGGACGCCGCGGTGGACAAGGCAGAGGAGTACATCAACGTGGCGCTGCAGCAGATCTCCGCAACCTGACGTCCCCGGCGTACCCACTGCGTGAGACTCGCCCGCGGACCAGGGCCCCCAGCCCCGCCGCCCGGATGACACGCGGCAGCCGGGTGGCAACGTAGGATATAACAAGTGCCTTGTGGTATCCGGTCCGCCCACGTAATGTCGCGTGATGGAGACGGACCGCATTGCACCCCGGTGTCGCTATGAGCGGACCCGGTCCTGCCCCGTGGGACCAGCGCCGGGAGCCCACACCATTGCACCCCCCAATCACTATGTTGCGGTCTGGAAACAGGCCGCGGAAATGGAAAGTTAGCTTGGTCCTCAAACTCTCCACAATGTTCATGCGCACGCTGCGCGAAGACCCGGTCGAGGCCGAGGTCGCCAGCCACAGGCTGCTGGTTCGTGCCGGCTATATTCGCCGTGCCGCGCCGGGGATCTATACCTGGCTGCCGCTGGGCCTGCGCGTGCTGGGCAAGGTGGAAGCCATCATCCGCGAGGAAATGAATGCCATCGGCGCCCAGGAAGTGCACTTCCCGGCACTGCTGCCCCGCGAACCCTATGAGACCACCGGCCGCTGGACCGAATACGGCGAGGGACTTTTCAGGCTCAAGGACCGCAAAGGCGCGGACTACCTGCTGGCCCCGACCCATGAGGAAATGTTCACTCTGCTGGTCAAGGACCTCTACAGCTCCTACAAGGACCTGCCGGTCTACCTGTACCAGATCCAGAACAAGTACCGTGACGAGGCCCGCCCCCGTGCCGGGTTGCTGCGCGGCCGCGAATTCATCATGAAGGACTCCTACTCCTTCAACATCGACGACGAGGGCCTTGATGAGGCATACATGGCGCACCGCGGCGCCTACCTGAAGATCTTTGAGCGCCTCGGCCTGGAAATCCTCCCGGTCTTCGCGACCGCCGGTGCCATGGGCGGATCGAAGTCCGAGGAGTTCCTGCACCCGAACCCGATCGGCGAGGACACCTTCGTACGCTCGGCCGGGGGCTACGCCGCCAACGTGGAGGCCGTGACCACAGTGGTTCCGGAGCACATCGATTACACCGATGCCGCCGCGTTTGAGGTCAGAGACACCCCCGACACCCCGACCATCGAGACCCTGGTGGCTTGCGCCAATGAGATCGCCCCGCGTGCCAACGGCGCATGGAGCGCCGCGGAGACCTTGAAGAACGTCGTGCTGGCAGCCAAGCTGCCCACCGGTGAACGCCAACTTGTGGCCATCGGCCTGCCCGGTGACCGCGACGTCGACCTCAAGCGCGTCGAGGCGAACATCGCGGCCCACCTGGAAACAGGCGGCGACGTCCAGATCGAGGCGGCCTCCGAGGACGACCTGAAGAAGCACCCGACCTTGGTCAAGGGCTACATCGGTCCGGGTCTGGGAGAAGGCAAGGCGGTGCTCGGCCTCGAAGCCGCATCCAAGATCCTCTACCTTGTTGATCCGCGCGTTGTCCCGGGATCCACCTGGGTCACCGGGGCCAACGAGTCCGGAAAGCACGTCTTCGGACTGGTGGCCGAACGCGACTTCACCTGGGACGGCACCATCGAGTGCGTCGAGGTGCATGAAGGGGATCCGGCTCCGGACGGCTCCGGCCCGTTGGTGACGGCCCGAGGCATCGAGATGGGCCACATCTTCCAGCTCGGCCGCAAGTACGCGCAGGCACTGGATTGCAAGGTGCTTGACCAGAACGGGAAGCTCAAGGTCGTGACCATGGGCTCCTACGGCGTGGGCGTCACCCGCGCGGTCGCTGCCCTTGCTGAATCCAACCGCGACGCCAACGGCCTGGTCTGGCCGCGCAACGTCGCCCCGGCAGACGTGCACCTGGTGGTCACCGGCAAGCAGCCCGAGCTTTTTGAAGCCGCGCAGAAGATTGCCGACGAACTGCACTCCGCGGGCATCGAAGTCATCTACGACGACCGCCTGAAGGTCTCGGCCGGCGTGAAGTTCTCCGACGCCGAGCTCATTGGCGTGCCGACCATCGTGGTCATCGGCCGCGGCCTGGTCGACGGCCTGGTCGAGGTCAAGGACCGCGCCACCGGCGATCGCAGCGACGTTGCCGTTGACGAGGTCGTTGCCCAGCTCACTGCCCTCGTCAAGGGCTAAGCATGGTCGAGGCAGCGGCGCTGCTTGAGGGTTCCGGCCTGGAAGGAATGCAGGCCGGAACCATTGCGCTGATCGTGCTCGCCGGCTTCGCCGCCGGCTGGATCGACGCGGTCGTCGGCGGCGGGGGACTGCTCCAGCTCCCGGCGCTGCTGCTGGTTCCCGGGATCTCCCCGGTGCAGGCCCTGGCCACCAACAAGCTCGGCTCCATCTTCGGCACCACCACCAGCGCGATCACCTATTACCGCAGGGCGCAACCGGATTTGAAGACGGCACTGCCCATGGCGGCCGTCGCGCTGATGGGCTCCTTCGGCGGCGCTATCCTTGCCACGCTGTTGCCCGAAGCGGTGATCAAGCCCGTCATCATCGCGGCACTGGTCGCCGTCGGGCTCTTCACGCTCTTTCGCCCCACCGCAGGGGAACTGACGGACCTGCGCTATTCCGGGTCCAGGCACTACGCGGTGGCCGCAGTCATCGGGTTGGTCATCGGCGGCTACGACGGGCTGATCGGGCCGGGCACCGGGTCCTTCCTGATCATCGCGATGGTCGCGTTCATGGGCTATAACTTCCTGGCCGCCAGCGCCAAGGCGAAGATCGTGAACATGGCAACGAACCTCGGTGCGCTGGCGTTCTTCATTCCCACAGGCCACCTGCTGTGGGGGATCGGGCTGGTGCTCGGCGCGGCAAACATGTGCGGTGGCTACCTGGGCGCGCGCATGGCGGTCGCCAAGGGCAGCAAGTTCATCAGGGTCGTTTTCCTGCTGGTCGTCGGAGCACTGATACTCAAGCTGGGCTACGACGTGTTGTTCCCGGCTTCCTAGCGGATTTCCTGCGCAGTGGGTTTGGCTTCCCCGCCTGCAAACACCGGTGGATAGGGTACGCACCGAATGGCATGTTCCGTGGCCGGGATCCGGATACTGCCATGGGGGCATCATCGTGCCCCTGTTTAGCTGCCCGGGGCTCCGGTAGGCCCCGTTGAGGTCCCCGGCTCCTGCTGCACCTCAGCGACTTGGGTGAAGTCCGGGACGTTTCCGGTGACCCGCTGGGTATGGAACCCTTGGTCCCATGCAGCGGTGAACAGGTATTTGCGGGCCTTACCCGTTTGGGCCGCTGCGGCATCACGCAGAAGCAGGGCCAGCTGTCCCTCGCCGCTGCGTGCGGAGTCCATCGGGTTTTCGACGGCGTCCGCCGGCAGCTGGTAGGCCGGCTGCCGAAGCGGCGCGCAGTCCAGTGACCCGTCAAGCTCGCCCTCGAGCGACTCCGCGAAATCCACCAGCTCCCCGGACCTGTCCCAGGCCGCGCTGCGCAGCCCCGCATTGGTCCGGGCCCCGGCAACGTCGTAGGCGTAACCGAGCCGGTAGGCAGCGTCGATCACCTCGCCCAGCAGCTGGCCGGAGTCCGGACTTCCTGTAGCCCCCTGCGGGGAACCGGGGGAGGGCGTATCCGGTGACTCGGACTCGCTGCCTGCCCCGTCGCCGGGTCCGGTGTCACCAGGGGCCAGGGCAGGGCAGCTGGCGAACGCGAACTCCGGGAGCCCGGCCGGTGCCTTCGATGTGCCTGCCGCGTCTTGGGCCGTGGGCTCCGGTGAAGTCGCCGTAGGGGTTGCATCCGTTTCGGGGGTGTCGCTGTCAGCGGGATCCGATGCCCCGGACTCGTCCGCCGGCATGGCGGCCGGGGACGGCAACGAATCGATCTTTTTCTGGGCTGCGCCGGTGGCTCGGAGCACGGTGCGGGCTTGGAGGGCCAACTCGATCCCCGATCCGGCGAGCCTGCGCGATTCCTGTTCCGGTGCCCCCAGCGCCTGCTCCAGCAGGCCGGTTCCGGTTTGTGCAAGGCGCCAGGAGATTTCGTCGGGGGACAAGGGCGGGATCGCGGCCGGCGGGGCGTCGGGGCCGGTGGTTTCACGCGCTGCGGCGCTGGCCAAGGCCGCCAGGGCACCGGGTGTGAGTAATTCGACATGCTCCTGAAGCATGGCCCTGGTGGATTCCAGTGCTTCGGTGGTTTCGGTGCCCGTCGTGGTCTTCGGGAACTCCAGGGTGTAGTCCACCGCCTCAAGCAAGCCCGGCAGCTCGTCGGTTGCCTGGGGAACCTGTTCGATCACCGGTTCTGTGCCCAGAATCCGTTGCCATGTAGGGGATTCGCGGTTCAGGTACACCCCCGTGCCGAGTGTTCCCGCGGCCACGGCAAACACGACGACAACGGCGAATGACCGGCCCCGCGCAGTGAGTCGGAAGGGCCGGGAGGATTGCTGGTGTTTGGGGTTCTCTGGGTGCTGATCCATCACCACCGATCATCCCACGAACACGGTGGGCGGACATGCAGCGGGAGCACGGCAGACGGACGGGCCGAAAAGTCGTTACGCTGGTGATCACAACATCGAATAATGTGGGAGGACTTTCATGACCGGCAAGCCGGCAGACATCCAGCTCGAGGCTACCCGCCTCACCGAACTCCTGGAGCCCACCGTTGCCTCCCACCAGTTGGTGCTCGAAGAGGTCCAGGTGCGGCGCGCCGGGGACACCCGAATCGTGCACGTGGTGGTCGATCTTCTCGACGGCACCGAGGGCATTGAACTCGACGCGGTGGCCGAGGTCTCCCGTTCGATCTCCGAGGCACTGGACGCGGATCCGCACGACACCTCGGACCCCTACGAACTAGAAGTGTCTTCCCCGGGGACCTCGCGCCCCTTGACGCTGCCGCGGCACTGGACGCGCAACGTCGGACGCATGGTCAAGGTCAACGTCATCGGCGAAGACAACCTGCTTGGCCGCCTGGTTGCGGTTGATGGCTCCGGCATCACGATCGTCCCGGAAATCGACGTGAAGAAGGGCATGAAGCCCAAGCAGGGCGAACCCCGCACCCTGGAATTCGATTCCATCCGCCGTGGCAACGTCGAGGTGGAGTTCACCCGGGCCGAGGCCGCGGACCTGCAGGAACTAGAACTTGATGACGAAGACGACGAAAACGTGGAGGCCTGAGTTGGACATTGATATGAGCGCGCTGCGCATGCTCGAAAAGGAACGCGAGATCCCGCTCGAGGTACTGATCCCCACCATTGAGCAGGCACTGCTTTTGGCCTACCAGAAGTCTCCCGGAGCGATGCCCCAGGCCCGCGCCGAGGTGGACCGCCGCAACGGCCACGTGACGATCTTCGCCACCGAAACCGAGGAAGACGGCACCGTGGTCGGCGAGTTCGACGACACCCCCACCGGTTTCGGCCGCATTGCCGCATCCACGGCACGACAGGTCATCCTGCAGCGCCTGCGTGACGCCGAGGATGACAACGTCGTGGGTGAGTTCAAGGACAAGATCGGCGAGATCGTCTCCGGGCAGATCCAGCAGGGCAACAACCCGATCATGGTCCAGGTTAACCTGGGCACCGTGGAGGCACTGCTGCCGCCACCGGAGCAGGTGCCGGGTGAGAAGTACACCCACGGCAACCGCATCCGTTGCTACGTGGTCGATGTGACCCGCGGACCCAAGGGCCCGGCTGTCACCCTCTCGCGTTCGCACCCAAACTTGGTGCGTCGGCTCTTCGAGCTCGAGGTCCCGGAAATCGCGGACGGGGCCGTGGAAATCGTCGCCCTGGCCCGCGAAGCCGGCCACCGCACCAAGATCGCCGTGCAGGGCAACATTGCCGGGGTGAACGCCAAGGGCGCCTGCATCGGTGAAATGGGCTCGCGCGTGCGTGCGGTGATGACCGAGCTGAACGACGAGAAAATCGACATCGTGGACTACAACGACGATCCGGCCAAGTTCATCGCCTCGGCGCTCTCGCCCTCCAAGGTTGTTTCGGTGACCATCACCGACGAGTCGACACGTTCGGCCCGCGTCGTGGTTCCTGACTACCAGCTTTCGCTGGCCATCGGCAAAGAAGGCCAGAATGCCCGTCTGGCAGCCAAGCTCACCGGCTGGCGCATCGACATCATCTCGGATGCGGAACAGGCCAACTAACGGCCCCTCCGTCTCAAGACCGCCGCGATCACTTCACCGGCCGGAACCCCATGGGTGCCGAACGGCGAGGTTCTCCGGCGGTCTTTTGCGTGGCGCCATGAAGGCCGGCAACAAGGCCGGGGGCACGTGTCACAGGGCACGCTCCATGAAACCCTGAAACGCGCTAGACTTATCTGTGGTCCACTATGCGAAGTGGTAAATCAATGACGGAAGCAGAACCAACGTGTCGATGCAGCAACAGCCGCAGCGCACGTGCATTGGTTGCCGTGCGGTGGTGGACCAGAACCAGCTGATGCGCTGGGTCGTGAGGGAGAAGGACGGCAAGACCGTTCCCGTTCCCGATCCGGCCCGTCGTCTCGCCGGGCGGGGTGCTTGGTTGCACCCCAACCCGGAATGTGCCCAACGTGCCGCACAGCGCGGGGCATTCGCGCGGTCCTACCGGACCGCCGTGGATGCTTCCTCGCTCTTGGCGGAACGTGGGCCAAGGAAAGGTCCCAACCTGGGAAACCGGCCTTTAGAAACGTCCAACCCTGAAAGCGGGACAGAAATCTGATGGAAACCCGATGAGTTCCAAACGATGAGCGCCTAACGATGAAACATCAGTTAAGCGTCGAAGCGCCTGGGGCATCCGTTTTGGATGCCGGGCTAGACAGCAAACGTTGGTTCGTGCATAAAACTTTTTAGGAAGTGCGCGCGGACCTTCAGACAGGAGAAATGTGGCTAAGGTCCGCGTACACGAGCTCGCCAAAGAGCTCGGAATCACTTCAAAGGATGCAGTGACTAAACTGCAGGAAATGGGCGAATTCGTCCGTTCCGCATCCTCAACCATCGAGGCACCGGTGGTGCGCAAGCTGCGCGCCGCGTTCCCCGATGCCGCTCCGGCAGCACCCAAGGCCGCTCCGGCGGCACCGGCCGCCAAGGCCCCCGCCGCACCGGCAACCCCGGCTGCACCGAAGCCTGCCGGGACCAAGCCAGCACCGGCTCCAGAGGCACCGGCTGCCGCGGCTCCTGCCCCGGCAGAGTCCAAGGCACCGAGCCCAGGGGCCCCGCGTCCGGGCGCGAAGCCAGGAGCGCCGCGTCCGGGCAACAACCCGTTCTCCTCCTCGCAGGGCATGCGCCCAGCCGGTGAGAACGCACGTCCCGAGCGTGCTGAGCGCGCAGAGCGGCCTTCGCCTCCGCGTCCGGGTGCCAAGCCGGGCGGCCCGCGTCCGGGCAACAACCCCTTCGCTTCGCAGCAGGGCATGCGCACCGGCGGTCCAGGCGCCGGCGGTCCCCGTCCGGGCGGTCCGCGCCCAGGTGGCCCCCGTCCGGCAGCAGGAGCCGGTGGACC
>JAUNVO010000154.1:0-2675 GCA_030540695.1 Micrococcaceae bacterium
GACTGCGCATGCGGGGCGGAGTCCATCAACAGGGCCTGGAGCGCAGGAACCAGCAGTGACCCGGTAGCGCCAAGGATGAAGACAAGGATGAGTGTCGGCGCCGTGTGGGTGGCGACCAACCCGAAGAGCGCCATGAAAAGGACCATGGCCGATGTAGCGACATAGATGGCCCCCATCACCGACCAATCCGCGAGTCTGCCGCCGATCAGTGAACCCACGACCATCCCGGTTCCGTAGAGTCCCAGCACCAGCGGGACAGCCTTGATCGACAGCCCGGTTACGTCGGTGAGGATCGGGCTTATATAGGAATACACGGCAAAGAAGCCGCCGAAGCCGATGATGCCGGTAAGCATGGCCATCCATACCTGACCGCTGCGCAACGCCGATAGCTCGTTGCGGATGCTCGCGCCCTCGACCGCCGGAGCCATGGGCACGAAAACCCGGATGGATATCCAGGTCAGGGCACCCACCAGGCCCACGACGGCAAACATCCAGCGCCAACCAAGGCTCTGCCCCAGGAAAGTGACCACCGGAACACCAACGACGTTCGCCACCGATAGCCCCAACATCACCCATGCGATGGCACGTCCGCGCATCGACGCCGGAACCAAGGTGCCTGCCAAGATGGCGGCAATGCCGAAATACGCACCGTGGGGCAAGCCGGAAAGAAACCGGGAGACGAGCATCCATTCATAGTTCGCGGCGAAGATCGAGCTGAGGTTGGCCAGCGTGAAGAATGCCATGAGCCACAACACCATGGTCTTGCGCGGCACCTTGGCACCCAAGGCGGTGAGGATCGGTGCCCCCACCACTACGCCCAGCGCGTATGCGGAGATCAGCAAGCCCATCTGGGCGTTGGTGACATCCAGGTCGGCTGCTCCCTCTTGGAGCAGGCCCATGATGGCGAATTCCGTGGTGCCAATGCCAAACCCGCCCATGGCCAAAGCGACCACAGCCAGTAGCAGCGCCTTGCCGGATAGTTGGTTGGAGCGGGCCAGAACATTGTGTCCCTGGGCAATGGCAGCAGATTTCACGGGTCCCTTTTCGAAGGTTCGGCGGACAGATGGCGGGCACGGCGCATGGTTGAGCCTTGCCGCAGCAGCTTCCAGCCTACGTGTCCCGGGGTAACGCAAGTGAAAACAGTGAGCACCCCCACCACCAGGGCCGCCGGCAAGATCTGCCCACCCACAGTTGCCCGGAACCATCCGTCCGGGCTAGAGCGCCATCAAGTCGTTGCTCGTGTCCTGAAGCTTGGCGACCGGAATCGTTTGGCCGACCATGCTTCGCAGGTGGTCGTTGACGTCCCAGATGTTCACGTTCATGGCCGCCGAAATCACTCCCTTGCGCAACCAGAAGATGATGAACTCGCCCTTCTGCATATTTCCGCGCACCACCGCTACGTCATCGGCACCGCGGTCCCCCACATATTCCATGCCCAGGTCGAACTGGTCGGTGAAGAAATACGGTAGCCAGTCATAGGATTCCTCGCGCCCCAGGATAGTGGCCGCCGCGAGCTTGCCCTGGCGGATGGCATTGTCCCAGTGTTCGACGCGCATGGTGCGACCCAACGTGGTGTTGTAGGCTTCGGCAATATCGCCAACGGCCAGAATATTCTTGTCGCTGCTGCGCAAGTGCTCGTCCGTCACGACACCGCTGCCGACCTCAAGACCCGCTGCGACGGCAAGTTCATTGTTGGGCACCGCTCCAATGGCCAGCAATACGGCATCCGCGGAGATTTCCCCGGTTGGTGTCTGCACTACCAAACCCTTATCCGGATCGGAGGCGATCCCCGTGACCCCCGTGCCGAAATGGCACCTGACACCGTTGGCGATATGCAGCTGCGCGACGTGGGACCCGAAGTCCCTGCCCATGGCAGCGGCCAGAGGCACCTCGTCCGGGGTCAGCACGGTGACCTCAACTCCGGCCTTGCGCGCCGAGGCCCCGACCTCCATCCCGATCCACCCGGCACCGATGATGACAAGATGCTTCCCGGCGACCAGTTGTTCCTTGATCGCCTTGGAATCCTCCATCGACCTCAGCGTGTATACGCCAGGCAGGTCCCATCCGGTCATGTTCGAATCCCTGCCGCCCAACCGTGAACGGCATCCTGTGGCGATCACGAGGTTCTCGTATCCCACACTCGACTTGTCGGAAAGCGTTACGCTCTTGGCCTTGGGGTCGATCGACTCGGCAGTGACACCGAGGCGCAAATCTACGTCGGCTTTCGAGTACCAGCTCCCGGGAAAGGGTTCCAGGTCCTGGGCGGGCTTGCTGCCCTGGAGGAATTCCTTGGACAGCGGCGGGCGCTCGTAGGGCACCTGGTTTTCCGAGGCGATGAGCGTCACGGGCTTGGCATAGCCGCCCTCACGTAGCTCGTGGACGCAATGGGCCGCGGCAAGTCCACCGCCGATCACCACCGTCCCCAGGTTCGTGCCGTCATCGGACTGCGTCGATGATGTTTCGCTCATGGTTTCTTCTCCTGCCAAGATAGGGCCACTCCGGAGATTCTTGTGTTGCACGAAACCGGTGGTGACCGTGAACAATCTTGACTTCAGAATGTCACTTCGGCTGCCAAGAGTCGAGGGGCCCAAGGCTCTCAAGGAGAGCGGGCCGACGCTCCCGGGGACGCGCGGCGGACAAGGGGTCCAAGAAGTCCGGGCGAAATCACAGCTTGC
>JAUNVO010000154.1:2775-7552 GCA_030540695.1 Micrococcaceae bacterium
GTGGTGGGCACCGTCGGAGTTTGGAGCAAGTACCCGCTCACCAACTCGCGCGCCCTTGATCTGGGGCTGGGTTGGAAACGTGCACTGTCCACGCAGGTGGTCACCGGGCACGGGACCATCCGGCTCTATGCCATCCATGCAGCATCGGCCCGCCCCAACGACCATGTCGATCGCGACGAGATGCTTGGCCAATTGGCCACCGTTGTCCGTGCCGATCCGCACGAAAACGTCGTTGCCATCGGGGACTTCAATGCAACAAGCACCGACCGGGCCTTCAAGGGGCTCTCGGCAGTCCTGGACGAGCCGAACCAGGACGCGGGACTCTTCGGGTTTACCTGGCCGCAGAAGCCATTCCCCATGATGCGCCTTGACCATGTGCTGGTCCGCGGCTTGGATGTCGTTTCGAACACGAACCTTCCCGCTGGGCGCAGCGACCACTCGGCCATCAAGACGACGGTAAACCTACCAGGGCGATAGTCCGTGACGCCAAGAAGCCGGACTGGATCAGTCTTTCAATCCGGTGACCCGCATGGTGATGTTGATCCGTCCGGCCGCAAGCCCGCAATCGACCGGTGCCGTTCCGGGAAGGACCTTGGTGACACCATGGAACGCAAGGCGGGCCGGACCACCAAAAACGAACAAGTCCCCCGAGGCCAACGCGATGTCCTCGTAGGGTTTGTTCCTGTTGCTGGTGTTGCCGAAACGGAAGCTGCACGTGTCCCCGATGGAGATGGAAACCACCGGATCGACCGAGCGTTCGTCACGATCCTGGTGCATGCCCATCCTTGATCCAGCACCGTAGTAGTTCACCAGCGCGGTGTCCGGTGTGTATCGATCGGCCGTTGCCTTGTCACCGGTGGCAGCGAGCAACGCCTTGCGTCCAAGCCGCACCATCCAATCCGGAAAGTCCAGGACCCTGTTGCCGTTGACATCCACGGCTTCGCGCGAGTAGGCGTAGGGGCGCCAGTGCCATCCCAGGCAGACTGTTTGGACGGACATTTCGTGGGTGCCGATCTTTGCCGCCCGCGGCGGTACCGGGCCCCGCCCCCAGTCGTGGAATCGCGCAACGATCCAACGTTGTTCCTCGACGCCGAGCCAGTCAGGAACCCAGTAGGCCCCCGGCGCCAGTTCGCGTCGTGGGCGTCCGAGGAAACTCTCCGAAAAGAGTGTGCTCATAGTGGGTTCCTTCGGGCTCGGCCGTTGCGGGAACGTGATGCCAGGGTTTCAGCCGACTTTTCTCGTGTGCGGGTATTCCGCGTTCCTGTCCTGGAATTCGAGAATCGCCGGATTTTGGATCACGCCGTCCTGGATCTCGATGGCACGTGCGATCGTCTCATTGCTTTTCCAAGCAGTCGGTCCATCCAGCACCACGTCGAGGAACGGCAGGATTGCATCGCTGATTTCCCAGCTGGCGGAGTTCCATAAATACGACGGTGTGTGGTCGACGGCGTAGTAGTTGATGTTCTTGCCGACGATGAACATGGGATCGGCAAAGGTGGTCGGCTTGGCCCATTCGAACCCCATGCCTTCATCGCAGGAGACATCCACAATGAGGCTGCCCGGGGTGAAAGCCACCAGATCCGCCGTGCGCAAATACGTCAAGGGAGCGTTGGGATCCTGCAAGGTGCAGTTGACCACGATGTCGCTTTCGGCCAGGAACGGGGCCAGCGGCACTCGTCCCTCGTCCGTAATGACCTCGCTCAGGTTCGGCCCGTCGTCATGGTCGAACTGCGCCATTTGCACCGAGTGGATCGGAGAGGCGACGGCAGCAACCGACCGACTGGTGAGCACCCTGACGTCATGGATGCCGTGGCCGTGCAGTGCGGTGACCGCGCCCCGGGCCGTGGCCCCGAACCCAATGACCGTTGCGCTGAGCCTGCGTCCGTAATCGCCGGTGGAGCCACAAAGCTGCAAGGAGTGGATCACCGATGCGTATCCGGCGAGTTCGTTGTTCTTGTGGAAGACGTGAAGCCCAAAGCTGCCGTCGGTGCCCCAGTGGTTCATGGCTTCGAAGGCTATAAGGGTGAGCTTCTTTTCGACCGCCAGTTGCGTGATCGCCGCGTCCTGGACGCAGTGCGGCCATCCCCACAGCGTCTGGCCTTCGTGCATTTCCTCGAGGTCCGCGACCTGGGGTTTGGGCAGGAGGACGATGTCGGCTTCCGCCATGATTTCACTTCTCGAAGCAATCCTTCCGACGAAGGGCGCCAACGCCTCGTCATCCAGGCCCACCGCTATCCCGTAGCCGGTTTCAATCATGATGCGGTCGCGGAAGGACTCGTCAATTCGTTCGAAATGCGCCGGGTGGATCGGCAAACGCCGTTCAGCCACCTTGTGCGACGTCGCAATGACACCCAATGTAAGTTTCTTGGCAACGGCCATGCTTCATGTCCTTTTCCTGTTTGGCGCGGGTCAACGTGACCCACTCCATAAGGCTCACCGTACACTGAGGGCCTTCTTTTTGGGCCCGGGAAGACGATGCTTATGCCTCCTGTGTCGCGTGAGCATTCGGGTCTCTACGAGCGCATGGGTACCCAGTCCTGGGGCTTGCGCGTGCGCACGTCCTCGAGGGTGATCTCCTCGTTCCTGATCAACCACGACACGTAGAGTTCACGCCGTCGGTTCATGGTTGCACCGGCCTTGAGCATGAACGGACACATGGAAGCCATGCTTGCCGACAGTGCCACCACAACAGCCATGAACTCGGGATCCACTGCTTTCGGGGCCGCTATCGCCCCGGACACGAATATGACCACCGCAGCCGCATAGAGCGCGATGGCGGCTCCACGGTTGACATTGGCAGATCGGCCGAGGTTGTATGCGTACCATTTCGCCGGCGCGGCTTTGCCGCGACGATCCAGGCGCAACCGAACGACGCCAATAAGCCAACAGGAAACCATGATGGCAAGTGAAACAACCACCGGAACGATCCAAGTTTCGTAGCTGAGGCCCAAGGCCCAAGTACTCAGGAGCAAAGCGCCCAAACCGCAGGTGAGCAGTGGTCCCAACAGAATCAGCGCCCAGGATCGTGCCCGGGTCCCGGCATAGCCAAAAGCCTGCAGTTCAAAGGCCGGGGGTGCGCTGTCAATGATGATGGGTCCGGGCATCACCGCACGAAGGACCACGGGCCGGTTCACGGGGGCGCGGCCCCGCTTGGTGAGGTGGTTGGCGTAAAGATCGTCTCGGTGAATGCGCAGGTATCGACCATGCATCAAACTGAAACATGTGATGAGAACCGCTACCCACATGGCCGCCAGAATGCTCGCGGTACGCGCGATCCCCGGACCCCACGTGACCGCGACCGCGGCAATGGTGTAGACACCAGCAAGAACCAGGATCGTGCGGCTGGTCTTGTGGTCGTTTCGAATGGATTCGTCGGCAAGCGCGAAAGCAACCGAAGGCCGGACCGGTTTCAGCATGAAAAGCGCCGCTGCTATCAAGGAGCCTGCCAAAACGGCAAGGCCCACGTCGGTCAACAATGCTGCACCATCGGTTCTCGTGTTTGCGACCCATTGCATGATTAGTGCCACGCCGGAAGCCCCATAAAGGGCGAAGCCGAAAACAAGGATATGCATGAGGCGGATTCGGTGTTCCACGTACCCCAACGCCATATGCTGGAATTCGTCGGCGTCGGGAACCACCGGGTCCTCGATCGTGGCGTCGTATCGATCTTTCATCCGGCCTGTCCGGCCTCCATCCAAGGTGTTTGCATTTCTTTTTGCGTGCTCAACGCCTAACCCGCCGAGTAAACGCTACACGCGGTTTAGCCTTCGAATGATTCCCCCGCCGTTCGGCACGGTCTTGGGCAACCCCCGGATCAAGGCGATTTGCCGCTGACAGGTTTCCTCCCGTCGGCAAATTCCCTCGCCACCCGGCCAACAGTGCCAAATCTGCCTAGACTGGAGAAGCCATATTGTTTCGACCAAGGAATGACCGTGGAACACAAAACGCTTGGTGCCGCTTTGGAAGCGGAGCACCGAGATATCGACGGTGGGATTGAGGCTTTCCTGGCACAGCCAGCAGATGGCTCCGGAACCTCCGGTACCCTACAGAGATCCTTGACAGGCTTGCGACGGTATATCTATTTGGAGGAAGAGTTCCTGTTTCCGCCGCTCAAGACCGCCGGGCTGATGGGACCCATTTTCGTCATGGAACGCGAGCACGGAGCGCTCTGGAACATCATGGACCGGCTAGACGAATTGATCGCTGAACAAGATTCCGCCGCAACCCGTGACGCTTGCAGCGCGTTGTTGGAGCTTTTGGATAAACACAACGCCATGGAGGAAAAAGTGATCTATGCACAAGCGGATGAGTTGCTGAACAGTTCGGCGGGGACGGCACTATCCGGGTTCATGGAATCGGGCTCCATGCCGACAGGCTGGGTTGCCCACTCGGCCAGGAAATAACGCGTCCACCATTAGTCCCGTGCCAGAGACTCGAGGGCGCCTGGTTGTTCTTGGCACACACCCGCGTTGGCTTGAATGATCGGGATGCCAAGGGAAGGAATCGAGCTCGTTGGGGTTCCGTCGCCGAGCAATATGTTCCATGCTTGGGGCATTGCTGGTGACGACGCCCGGGGAAATCCCGTGCCATCTTCAGCCGAGGAGAATTGGTTGTGCCTTGCGCACGACAAGTGGATGGCCTCGGGCCCACCCAAGCAAGCATCCACTGATGCGGGAACTGAATAATCCCCGTCACGGCTCGAGAGGAACCGATCATGCAGACATCCAGGCAAGATACGAAACTGGTGTATTTGGCCCGCCACGGACAAACGGGGCTG
>JAUNVO010000155.1:0-1875 GCA_030540695.1 Micrococcaceae bacterium
ACTCCCCGAAAGTAAGGATCTGAATTATTCAGTCCAACTTTCGGGGTCCAGTTCACTTGCTTCGGCAATCGGGGCCGTACCTGCGTGGGCGTGGATTGGATATCGCGCGGTACTAGTTATCCTCCGCTCACAACATGAATGTCACGGTGAACTCACGCCAAGTTAGCGGGATGTAGGGGCGTCGAGGTTTGCGACTACCACCCTCGCGTAAGGTTACCAATTCTTGGTACTATGTAAGCATGGCTCAGAACACCTCAATTAGTCTCGACGACCACTTCGCGAGTTTCCTCTCCCGTGAAGTCGCGACCGGGCGGTACCGGTCTGCCAGTGAAGTTGTCCGCGCCGGCCTTAGGCTGCTAGAAGACCAGGAGACGCATATGGCGGCGCTGAGGGTTGCGCTGATTGCGGGCGAAGAGAGCGGTGAACCTGAGGACTTCGACTTCGACGCTTTTGTCGCGTCGAAGAAGTCATGAAGAGCATTCGTCTCACACCGGCCGCGCAGCAAGACCTCTCATCGATCTGGGATTTCACTCAAGAGCGCTGGGATGAGAATCAGGCTGAGATCTACATATCCGAGTTGAAGGCAGCGATCGAGCGCATCGCCACTGACCCTCATCGTGGACGGGATTGCGGCGACATCCGCGAGGGATACCGTCGCTACAGCATCGGCAGCCATCTGGTCTTCTATGTCGAGAGAACCGACGGCGTCGACGTGATCCGCATCCTTCACCAGCGGATGGATCCTACACGGCATTTATAGACGGTGCTGGTGGGTAACGAAAGGTTGCTCTGTACCGGAACGCGGTGGAGTTCAGGTTTAACGTCTAGCGTTATTGACGCTCTGCGTTATATGCTGTTCTTGTGATCAGATCGTTCGGGAGCAAGGACACCGAGCGCATTTGGCATGAGCAGTACGTCAAGCGCGTTGACCGGACGGTGCAGCGAGCAACCCTGCGGAAGCTCGAGCTGATCCACGCGGCGAGCGATGTCGAGGACCTGAGGATCCCGCCAGGCAACCGTCTGGAGCGTCTGGTCGGCGATCGTCGGGGCGAGCACAGCATCCGGGTCAACACGCGGTGGCGTATCTGCTTCGTCTGGAAAGAAGGAGGAGCGGACAATGTCGAACTCGTCGACTACCACTGAGAGCGACCTGATCGAGCCGATCCACCCGGGAGAGATCCTGATGGAGGACTTCATCGAGGGCTTCGGGATCACGCAGAACAAGCTGGCGGTGTCTATCGGTGTGCCGCCGCGCCGAATCAACGAGATCGTGCACGGCAAGCGGGGAATCACGGCTGATACGGCGATCCGTCTGGCACGATACTTCGGGACGTCCGAGGAATTGTGGATGAACCTGCAGTCCAACTACGAATTGCGGCTCGAGCGGCGCGCTCTGCGCGACAAGGTCGCCGCGATCACTCCGCTGCAGGTCGCCTGAAAAGAGTGCTCGTCCTGTGAGCGATTTCGTCGACTACGAGCCGAAAGTGCAGGCCACCGCGTTTCGAGCGCCCGTGGGGATTCGTGCAGCGGTGCCCGCGGACGTTGGTGCTCTGGCAGCGGTGATGTCCGTTCGCGGCGGCGCGAGTGTGGACTACGTCGAGCGTGCCGGGCGTCTGATCGGGCACCTTCCGGTGCTGTTGATGGCGGAGGCCGATCGTAGGGCCGTCGGCTGGTGTGGCATTCAGAAGATCTCGATCTTCCCGGGTGTCGACCCGGGATGGCTCATCGCCGGAATTACCGTCGTTCCCGAACAGCGTCGTCGAGGGGTTGCGGCGCAGTTGTTGCATGGCGTTGTCAGCGCGACAACGGATGCCACGCCGGGGGAGCCGGTCTTCAGTGTGATCAACGTCGGAAATCAAGCCTCGATTGATCTGC
>JAUNVO010000155.1:1885-7527 GCA_030540695.1 Micrococcaceae bacterium
CTTCGCCGGTATCGAGTTCACGGGCGGTGCAGGGGTGCTGTTGAGGCATCCGTCGTTTCCGTCGCTGCGTGTCGAAGCAGAGGTTGCTCTGTGACGTCACTCGGTGGAGTTCCGCTTCAACGTCTAATCACGTTCCGTACTGACGTCTCCCGAGACACGTTTCTGGCACGGCCGGGTTGCTTTGGCAACCGGGGCCGTGTCTGCGTGTGCGTGGATCAAGGCCTTCCTGGGGCTACAACACGGTGCCGTGTTTAGACTGGCCTGGCCAATGACTTCCAGAACGGCGGGGCTGCCTTGATCCCGTGCGTTGAAGAGTCCCCCGATGCGTAGTCGGCTTGGAAACAGACGTTGAGGCCCCACGTCGCGCACGGCGAACCGTCCCCTGATTAAGGCGATGAAAGTGGCCCGATCATCTGGTAGCTCGCACGGCACAGAAGCGCCGGTTCCCATATTTCCGCAACACCGTCCGAGCAGTCGGCGATCTTGGCGGGTTCTTTTCCGAGGCTGCGAGTCCGGAGTCTTGGACGGCACTGGGCGATGTTGATGGGGTGTTTCTTAGCGAGCGAACAATCTGCCCGGAGCGACAGCGACTCATGAACGAATGATCATCGCGCCCATGGGAAGTGATTCCCACGCCCCACGACCCAGGGTTTGGTAGGCGCACCGACTCGGCCGAGTCCCGTCCCAACATCAGGGATGAGGATCGCTGAACCTGAAACGGAATGGCAAGGACCGCGGCGCGTCTCACCCTTTAACCGCAGCTGGATCTTTGCGCTGATCCAATAGATGGTTAACGGGAAGATCAATTCGACTCTTATGAAGGAGCACGCAACCATGACCTTTAATGTCTACCTTTCCGGTGAGATACACACCGACTGGCGTGACGAGATCCAGCGCGGGGCACAGGCCGCAGGGCTGGATGTGGAATTCACCGCGCCGGTGACAGACCACCCCGCAAGCGACGCCGCAGGCGACCATCTCGGGGAGACCTCTAGCCAGTTCTGGCGCGACCACCAGTCCTCCAAGGTCAACGCCATTCGCACGCGCACCCTGATTGAACAAAGTGATCTGGTGGTGGTGCGCTTCGGAGACAAGTACAAACAGTGGAACGCCGCTTTCGATGCCGGCTACTGCGCCGCGCTGGGCAAGCCATACGTGACTTTGCACGATGAGGATATCGTCCATCCGCTCAAGGAGGTCGATGCCGGGGCCCAGGCGTGGTGCAAGACCACCGAGCAAGTGGTTCAGACACTGACGTACGTGCTCAAGGCATAAGCCTGCGGGTACTCCGTACCAGAGCGCGGTGGACTTCCGCTTCAACGCTTGGTCGGTTCAGCCTGCGTGATACTTCGATGGAACGCCCTGCACCTCATGGTGCGGCGTTCCATTGTTGTTTGCGCGCAAGTCACGACCAGAGGACGCCGGGCCAGTGGATGCCCAGGACTCGATGGAGAAGTCCGGCCGGAGGGCCCGAAGGCCGCATTGTTTCCAGAGGTTTGCGTTCTAGATCGTCCGGGCCTTTGCTCCGCCCGACAAAGTGTCTTTTCGCGTCCCGGACCGCTCAAGGTGCTCCACCCGTTCCAAACAGTTCGGTGGATCCGTGTCCATCATTTGACGTGCTTGTGGAGCCGCTGTCAGGATCAGGGGATGATGAATGAGATGCGCGTGCACGCGCAGTGAGCTTCTACTCCTTCCACCTCGCACACATGCCGTTGCCCATGGCCATCGGCGGGCTCTTGCGTCCTCCGAAGGCCCCTGGATTGCGCCACATCGAAGTGCTTGCAGGAATGCGACTGGGGGCAGCTGTGGTTTCCCCGCACCGGATGCAGGTCAGGAGCATGGCTGTGTTCGCTCAGTGGAAGGACGAGGGGGCACTGCTCGACTTCTTGGCTCAACACCCCTTTGGACGGAAGCTGGGCGAGGGCTGGCATGTGAGGCTTGAGTTCTCGCGCCGTTGGGGTGAAGTGCGCGAATTGGCACTGCTGCCCGATGAGGCCGGACGCTTGGAACGCGATGGGCCCGTGGTCGCCGTGACGTTGGCACGCATGCGTTTGCCCGAATTGCCCCGCTTCATCCATTGGGGGAGGCCCGTCGAGCGCCAGATCCGGGACCATCCCGAAGCAACACTCGCCATGGCGGCCATCCGGTTGCCCCGGACGGTTTCAACGTTCTCTATCTGGACCAGCACCCGCGCCATGACGGGAATGGTGTTCGGCCGCGATAATGGCGAGGCCGCCCGCCGCCACACGGAAGCGATGGGCGAGCGGGAACGCCGGGATTTCCACCACGAATTCACGACCCTGCGCTTCAGGCCGCTATCCGAGCATGGCTCTTGGAACGGTCGATCCGACTACGTTCCGTGGTCTACCTAAAATCTGCCACCCCGGTATACCGGCGCCAAGGCGAACCGTTGAGAGCAGTAGGCATCGGCACCTTCAGCCCCGCGGTGGTGCGGACCTTGCGGCGGCCGAGACCAATCCAACCATCCACGGCCGGGTGGCTGCGTTGAGTGCGGAGAACCACGTTCGCGAAATAACGGGTACCAACATTCAGTCAGCTGCCATGGGCGCCGAGACGTGCCACAACAAGTGATTCGTTAGGAAACTTGTGGACGGATGGGCAACCATGTCCTTGGCGTCCGTCATCCCGGTCCAACGCGACAGCAATCCTGCACACCGGCAAAAGACTTGTGATCCCCCTGCGTATTATCGAAGATTGACGTGTCCTGGGGGAGAGGGAATAACCCGGTCCAAGTACTTTCACTGTCGTCTAACGCATGCGATTGCTCTTCTGCGGCGCCGCGAAAACCGTGGTGACTTCCGCGGCGAACAACACGGAGTCCGGGGCCCGATCAGCCAGTCCTTCGAAGCCCGCTGCAGCCAGTAGCCCGTCGTCCAGATACACGACGTCGGCACGTTGAAGAGGCCACGGTTCGTGATGATTGCGGCAGTAAATGGTGTGCCCAAGATGATGCTCGTGAAAACCCCATCGTGAAGTCAAAAACGTTGAAACCGGATCCGTCGCAAGTTCGGAGTTCGCCGCGGGATCATGCACCGGCCGAACGATCAGGTGCGATGAAGCGCCGCGTTGACCATGCCGCTTGGTGAGATAAGCGACCTTGCCATCGTGTGTTTCCAACTTCATAGCCGCCCACTGGTAATTCAGGCCGAAGACAGCTCGCGCAATGAGCACCGGGATGAGGTGTGATGCCTCAAGGCTGAGGAAAACCACTCCGCGACGGCCACAGTCATCAATTGAGTACAACCGGACATTGACTTCCGGAAAGTCACCGAGCCACGGGATGCGTGGGCCTGAAAAGAATGAACTTTTGGACATTTGAAACGCGATGAGCCCCACCCATGAACTGCCGTCAATCACATCGGGGGAGCACCCCGGCGGCATGAAGGGCGCCACCAGCGCCGGATCGACCTTCCAATGCAGAAACGTGACATCACTCCAGCGTTGCCTGAGGATTGCGGTGCTACCCAGAGGCGGGGCTTGTTGGGGCACGGTCGCGGAACTCATCGTGAAACCAGTCGATCGAGGACTACCACTGAGCTAGAGACGGACCCATCGGATTTCTTCGCAGCAACGGACCGGTCCGGGCCGGTCACCCCGGCCCAGAGAATCATCATTTTCATCCACCAGTCCCCGTCCTCATGCGTGCTCGTGGACTTCACGTTACAGCGCGGGCGGTGCCCAAGCGCCATCTGTTCCGTGGCGCGGCAGTGGAATGTGCCTGGAATGACCCGTCCAAGAAAAGGAATTCACGTCGGGACGGTTGGTGGAAAGGCTTCCTGAGGAAACGGCTGCTGGCGCGCTAGCCTAGGTGTGACGGACTCAGGGAGGGAAATGGCCATGCGTGCCCAGAACGGCGATGGGGGATGGAACCCTTGTTGCACAGGGACGATCGATGTAGGTCCCTTGCTTGAGAACTGCGTTGAGCTCGCCGTCTGCAGTACGGCTTCGCACGGTGGAGCGGGGGATCCAGTGTGCCGTGCAGGGAACCGGGATGGGTTGCGGTGGCTTGCGGATCTCGGGGGTTTGGGCCAACACGAGGCCTTTTCGCACACTTTTTGCGTTCATGCAAACGTCGAGGACACGCGCAGAACAAACTCTTGCGGCGTGTGCCCCACACTGAACGGCACCCGCAGGGCCTCCGGCAAAGTCCCTGCACAGGGGTGCCCGGGATTCGTCCCTCGGAGATTGACAGGGTTGCTGGTATCCAGACGTCGTCGTCCGGGAACCGTGAATCAGGCCAGGACGTGAAAGACCGCGATTCCGGGGCCGGTTCCACGCCAGCGGTTCCACCGGCAGGACCTCCCCTGATAGGCCGCGTTGCGCAACCCTCACTGCACGTGATGAGCTGGAATATCCGTCGGCGAATCAGGCACATCATCCCCAAGGCCGCCGACCGATGGGACCGCAGGAGCCCGGGCCTGAGGGAACTTCTCAGAGCAGAACTGCCTACGCTGCTGGGCGTGCAAGAAGCACTTCCGGATCAGGCGCGGTTTGTCGGCGAAGCCTTGGGGGATGGCTATCGTTGGATCGGTAAAGGCCGATCCGCCAAAGGCATCGGCGAAGGCTGCCCCATCTATTACGATGCCGAAAGGCTCCGGTTGGTTGAGTGGGAACAGGTGGCCCTCTCGAATGAGCCAACCCGCCCCGGCTCAACGTCCTGGGGAAACTTTCTTCCACGCATCCTGGTCTCAGCGACGTTCGAGGATCGCGCGACCTCCCGAAGATTTCTGGCGCTCAATACACACCTGGACCACGTTTCCGCACGCTCGCGCCTGCGTTCGGCACACGCCATCCTCAACATCACCTCCACGGCAGCATTACCAACAGTGGTCACGGGCGACATGAATGCCGGATTCGGCAGCGCGCCGTTGCGTGAGTTGCTTGGTAGCGGTCTGCTGACTGAAACCTGGGGCGCGGCTCGGAACCGCGACAGCACAGAGTGGGGGACCTTTTCAAACTACCGGGCTCCGCGCAATGGAGGTAAAAGACTGGACTGGATCTTGGCTTCGCCGGACTTTCGGATCGATCGAGCTGCGATCAACGAACAGCGGCATGCAGGTGTTTGGGGGTCTGATCACCTGCCCGTTCAAGCAGTGATGGTCCTGCTCGGAAATTCAGCACAACACTAATGGCGTGGCCCACCAATTATCCAAATTGGATGCACGAAGGATGGGCCAGCCGGAGAGGCACGGTGCACGACCTAAGGGTCCGCTTCGCAAGGTGACTTCTCGACCACGGGCAACGGATCGATCGCGCGGGGCCTAAACTCCTCAATTGTTTTCTGGGTCCCCTTTGGGAGGCCAAACACGACAGTAAGGGAGCCCAAACGCGCCTTGAGACGCATCAATCAACATCCTCACATACCTGCAGGCAGCACCCCGGCGCATGCGTTGAAGGTGGCGGGCAGCGAGGTATTGGCGCGATCGGCATCCACGGAAGGTCGAGCGACGGGTTTCGATGACGTGGCGAGCATCTTCCTATGAGCAACGTGAAGCGCAAAAAGACCATCCCAGTCCCGGGGACATTGTGCAGAAGAGTCAGGCGCCTTTATCAGCGCAGTAGGGAAAAGAGTCTCGGGACCAGGGCAAAGGTCCCTGTACATTGGCAGGGCACGCGCACGG
>JAUNVO010000156.1 GCA_030540695.1 Micrococcaceae bacterium
ATGATCTCGGCGGCCTCCAGCCAGGCCATCTCCAATTCTTCCTTCTGAGCCTCAGCGTCTTGCAAGGTCGCGTTAAACTTGGCGACAGCGTCGATTTCCATCTTTTCGGATGCCGCCGCGATCTGGGTATGTAGCTTGGCAATCTTGCTTTCCAGCTTGCCCACCTGGCGCTCGACACGGTTCAATTCCTTGCGGGCCTCGCGCTTTTCCGACGCGCTGGGGCCATCGGCCTGCGGCGTTCCGGCTGGGCCGGACTTGTCCGTGGGTGCACCGGTGTTCCCGCTCGGGTCCACCCCGGAGCGTAGCTCCAGGTACTGGTCCACGCCGCCGGGCAATCCACGGATCTTGCCGTCGCCCAGCAGGGCGATCTGGTGGTCGGTGACGCGTTCGAGCAAGTAGCGGTCGTGCGAGACCACCACCAGGGTTCCTGGCCATCCATCGAGCATGTCTTCGATGGCGGCGAGGGTATCGGTATCAAGGTCGTTGGTCGGCTCATCGAGCATCAACACGTTGGGTTCGCCAATGAGCAGGCGCAGCAGCTGCAGCCGGCGGCGCTCACCACCGGAGAGTTCTTTCACCGGGGTCCACTGTTTGTCGGTGCCGAAACCCAGCTGTTCCGCGAGCTGCCCGGCGGAGACTTCCTTGCCGCCGACGTCGAAGGACATCCGCTCGGCCTTGATGACCTCCAGCAGTCTCATTTCGGAGACTTCCTCGAGCTCGGTGACTTCCTGGGTGAGGATCGCGGTCTTCACCGTCTTGCCCCGCTTGATCACCCCTGAAGTGGGCTCGATATCCCCATTGAGCAGGCGCAGCAGGGTGGACTTGCCCGAGCCGTTGACGCCCACGATGCCCACGCGTTCACCCGGGGCAAGTCGCAGGGTGATGTTGTTGAATAGCGGCTGGCCGGTGCCGAAGTCCAGCGATACGTGCTCCAGGTCCAGGACGTCCTTGCCCTGGCGCGCAGTGGCCATCTTGTTCAGCTCCACGGTGTCGCGAGCTGCCGGAACATCCGCGATGAGCGTGTTCGCTGCCTCGATGCGGAACTTCGGCTTGGCCGTGCGGGCCGGGGCCCCGCGGCGCAGCCACGCAAGTTCCTTCTTCACCAGTTGCTGGCGCTTGTTCTCCACCACCGCCGCGGTCTTGTCACGCTCCGCACGGGCCAGGACGTAGGCTGCGTAACCGCCGTCGAACGCATCGACGGTCCCGTCGTGCACTTCCCAGGTATTGGTGCAGATCTCGTCCAGGAACCACCGGTCGTGGGTGACCACGAGCAGGCCGTTGGCGTTGGCGCGCCAACGGTTCTTCAGGTGCTTGGCAAGCCAGGCGACCCCTTCAACGTCCAGGTGGTTGGTGGGCTCATCGAGCATGATCACCTCATGCTCGCCGATCAGCAGCTTGGCCAGGGCGACGCGGCGCTTTTGCCCGCCGGAGAGCGATGAGACCTCTGCGTGCCAGTCAACCTCGCCGACCAAGCCGCCCATGACCTCCCGGACCAAAGGGTTGGCGGCCCACTCGTGGTCCGCGGCTTCGCCGACAATGGCTTCGCCGACGGTGAGTTGCCCGTCGAGCACGTCACTCTGGTCGAGGTAGGCCACCCGCACGTCCCCGCGCTTGGTCACCCGGCCCTCGTCGGGGGTGATGCGTCCGGCAAGCAGGCGCATCAGCGTGGATTTTCCGTCACCGTTGCGTCCGACCATGCCGATGCGGTCCCCGTCCTCGAGTCCCAGGGAGAGCGAGTCAAGGACGGTACGGGTGCCGAAAGACATGGAAACGTTCTCGGCGCCGAGCAGGTGGGCCACGGTGGGGTGCTCCTTAGAGTTGCGGGGAATTGATGGGGGCGGGCAGGATGCTGGCGCCGGGGACCGGGCCGTGGGCGGACAAGGTTGCCACGCCAGCCTCGTCGGAAAGCTGTGTGATGATGTGGGCGCTGTGCTCCTGGCCGCGCGTGAGCAGCGCCAGGGTGGGTCCGGATCCCGAGACCAGGGCATGCAGTGCCCCGGCGGCTTCGCCGAGGTCGCGCACCACCCCGAGTTCCGGGGCCAGCGCCAGGGCTGCACGGGTCATGTCGTTGACCAGCAGCGGCGCCAGCGCCTCCAGGTCCCCGTTGAGCAGCGCCCCGATCATGGCCGGGTCGACCTCGGTGGGAGTGGAAACCTCCTCATGGGCACGCAACCTGTCAAGCATGCCGTAGACCCGCGGGGTGGACAGTCCGTAGGATGCGGGCACCAGCACCCAGTCGGTGCGGGTGCGCAGCAACAGGGGGGCAAGCTCGTCGCCGACCCCCAGGCCCACGGCCGCGCCTCCGTGCATCGCAAAGGGGACGTCGGCCCCCAGACGTGCGCCGAGGCGTGAGAGCTCCTCACGGGTCAATCCCGTGCCCCAGAGAGCGTTGCAGGCCACCAGCGTTGCTGCGGCATCCGCCGATCCCCCGCCCATCCCCCCGGCGATCGGCACGCGCTTGGTGATGCACAAATCCACGCCGGCATAGTGCCCGGTGTGTTCACGCAGCATGGTTGCTGCCTTGACGACAAGGTTGTCCGGGCCTAACGGGAAGGATTCTGGATCCGCTACAGCGGTGGAATCCGGGTGCAACGAGACGCGGATTTCCTGATCGGTGCGTGCGGTGGCCGAAACGTCCTCATAGAGGGAGACCGCCATGTACAGGCTGGCCACGGAGTGGTAACCATCCGCGCGCGGGGGCCCGACCTTGAAATAGCAGTTGATTTTCCCCGGGGCGCGGGCAACAACGGAGTGGGTCATGGAGTCGCCGGTTCCGTATCCACCTTGGCCTCGGCGATTGCGGCGAACTGCGCGATGTCAAGCTTCTCCCCGCGGGCCTGCGGATCGATGCCCGCGCCGCGCAGTGCTGCCTCGGCCAGGACCGGGGAGCCCGCCCACCCCGCCAAGGCCGCGCGCAGCGTCTTGCGGCGTTGGGCGAAGGCCGCGTCGATGACGGCGAAGACCTCGTGGCGCGTGGCGGTGGTTTCGGGAGGGTTGCCGCGTTCGAAGCGCACCAGCCCGGAGTTGATCTTGGGTGCGGGCCAGAACACGTTCATGCCGATGACCCCGGCCTTGCGCATGGATCCGTACCAGGCACCCTTCACCGAGGGGACACCGTAGGTCTTGTTGCCCGGGCCCGCGACCATGCGGTCCGCGACCTCGTCCTGGACCATCACCAGGCCGTGCCGCAACGAGGGAAAGTGCTCGAGCAGGTGCAGCACCACGGGCACCGCGACGTTGTAGGGCAGGTTGGCCACCAGCGCCGTGGGTTGGTGCGGCAGCTCGGTGACCTTCAACGCGTCCGAAAGCAGCACCGTCAGGTTCGTCGCCTTCTGGGGGCGGAACTCGGCAACGGTCTGCGGCAGGCGCGCGGCGAGCTTGGGATCGATTTCCACCGCGACGACCCGGGCAGCGGCGTCAAGCAGGCCAAGGGTCAATGAGCCCAGGCCCGGCCCGACCTCGAGCACCGTTTCTCCCGGATCCAGCTTGGCCGAAGCCACGATGCGCCGGATGGTGTTTCCGTCGATGACGAAGTTCTGCCCCAGGGTCTTGGTGGGGCGCACATCAAGCTCACCGGCAAGGCGGCGGATTTCGGTGGCGCCAAGCAGCGGTGGCGGGGTCGATTCTACGGAAGTCACGTTCCAATCTTAGTTCAGTGCCCATGGCCCGCGAACCGGAGGCCATCGAGGTGCTTCCCCGGCGCGGGGCAAACACCGGGGAACGAACGACGGGTCCCGCCGTCGTGGCGAAACCCGTCGATCATCGTGAAGTCACATGCACCCGTGTCTGGGCGCAGCGGGCCCGCTTGGGGCCCAAGCCATCGGTCTAGCGCAGGCCGAGTTTGCTGGAGCATGCAGGCCAGTGGCCCCAGCCGCCGCTGCGGCGCAGCACCTCGGCTGTGGCGATTTGCTCGCCCGGTGTCGCCTGGTGGGGCAACGCGGCGTATTTGGTGCCGCCGGCACCGCGCCAGCTGCTGGCGGAGAACTGCAGGCCGCCGTAGTAGCCGTTGCCCGAGTTGATGGACCAGTTACCGCCGGATTCGCACTTGGCCAGTGCGGCCCAGGCACCCGAAACATTGGTCGGGGTCTTGGTGGTCTTGGACTTCGAGTCGGATTTCGACTTGGCCTTGGAAGTGTCCTTCGGCTCCGCCTTGGGCTTCGGCTTTTCCTTGGTTCCAACGGAGACCTCGGCTTCGACGGCCTTCGTGGTGATCTTGTTGCTGGCCAGTTCCCGCTTGGTTTCCTTGCCGTCACGCAGCGTCACGGTGTAGGTGAGGGTGCGTTCGCCGTTCTTGCCCTTGGTCACGGTCTTCTTCGTGCCGACCAATGCCTTGGAATCCTTGACGGTGTCGGTGCCGTGGGCAACGACCTTGGTCTCGGTTTCGGTCTTTGTCTCAACACGGACAATCTTAAGCTTCATGCCGTCGGTGACTTCATCCGAGGTCTTGGCATTGAGTTCGTCGTCCTTGCCCACGGTGAGCTTGGCTTCCTTCAGCATCGCGCCGACGGTATCCACGGTGGTGTTCAGCTTCTTCGTCTTGCCGTCGACCTTGATCGAGACGTCCTTGGGAGTGGAAATGTCGATCGGGGTGGACAGCGCAGCCAGCGTCAGGGCCGGACCCTGTTCGATCTGCGCCTTGTCCGAAAGCTCCAACTGCTCCAGCACATCGGCCACGGTCAGCCCGGTGGTGTGCACGACGCGGTCAACACCGTCGATGCTCACATCGACTTCCTTGTGCCGCCTGATGTCGATGGCTTCCCCATCGGCGATCTGCATATCCAGTGCCGGGGTGATCTCGTCGCGGTCGCCCACGGGGATCGATGCGTCCTCCAGCGCCTCGGCCACGGTGGCCGCACGGGTGGAGACGGACTGGTTCTGACCGTCGACGGCCACGGCAATTGTCTTACCGCCACCGACGAACATCACCAGGCCGAGGATCAACGCGGTTAAAACGGCTGCTTGCGCGCCGACCTTTACCCAGCGACTCTTCAACGCATTCTGCACAGGATTCCAAACTTAGGGTCCAAAACCCGGGCACGGGGAACAAGCGCGACACGGCGTTGGGCTGTAGATCCCGGATGGAACCGGGCCCAGCCCTCCGTGTGCTCATTGATTGGTGCGAGCACAATCCAATTCTTCATCATCTGTCGAAGGCGCGGTGCGAGGTGTGAACCCTCGCCACCGGCAGAATCGAATGTACCCGGGAACCTTCCCCGATCCCGGCTACTAAAAATCAACCGTAACCGAATCGTAATATGCCTGCAAGCGCCCCGCGTCCGGCGGGGTCGGCAGCCGGGTTAAAAATCCCCGTAGACCCGCCGGGTGTTTGCTGCCAACGTGCGGCAGTATTCCCCAAGATCCGCGCCCACCGTTTCGGCCATGAAGCGCACGGTCGCCGGGATCAGGTAGCTGGCGTTGGGCCTGCCGCGGTACGGGTGCGGGGTGAGGAACGGGGCATCGGTCTCCACCAGCACCAACTCGGGCCTGGCCACCAGCAATGCTTCTCGCAGGTCGAGCGAGTTCTTGAATGTCACGGTCCCGGAGAAGGAGATGTACCAGCCGTTTTCGTTGCAGATTTCCGCCAGCCGCGCATCGCCGGAGAAACAGTGGAAGACCACCCGCTCGGGGAGCTGCTCATCGCCAAGGACCCGAACGACATCGAGATGTGCGTCACGGTCATGGATTTGGAGGGCCTTGGAGTGCGTGCGGGCGATCCGGATGTGCTCACGGAAAGAGTGCTCCTGGGCCGGACGGCCCGGCTCCTTGGTGCGATAGAAATCCAATCCGGTTTCACCGATCGCCCGCACGCGCCCCTCGGAAGCAAGCTGCTCTATCCGCCCGATCGCTGCGTCAAGGTCACCGGAATCGGCCAGGCGCGCCGCATCGTTGGGGTGGATCGCCACGGCGGCCAGCACGCGGGCGTCCTCGTTGGCCGCACGCACGGCGAATTCGGAGGATTCCACGTCGCAACCGACCTGGATGACCCCGGGGACCCCCACCGCGTTGGCGGCATCGAGCGCTTGGCCAACGCTGACGTGCACTGAGCCGTCAAGGAAATCCATGTGGGTGTGGTTATCCGGAACCCCGAAAGGCAGCGGCTCGGGAGCCGGAGGGTAGGAGAGGTTGCGCTTGCGCCCGGAGTCATCGGTGCCGCTGCGGCGCAGGGCCTGCTCGTCCCGCGTCTGACTGGCTTGGAGGTAGGCCTGCGGCACCCCCAAGGTTTGTCCGACCTGCTGGTGCTCGTTTGACGTAGCCATGGGTTCCGCGCCTCCCCTTCCGGACTCCCCGCGGTGTGCAGGGCGGTCCTATTCGCCCATCCAGCGTACGTCCACCAGCCGATCGGTCCGCCCTGGCGTGATGCAGCACACGCCAAGGGCGGTATCGTTGTCAGTGGGGTTTGCCAGGTTTCCCGCCCTGCCGATGTGTTCCAGGAGGACATTGCATGTCGCTTTCCACCGAGTCCCAGATCCTGCCGGCCGATGAATTCGGCAGGGTCTGCGAGCAAGTGCTCGCCGGGATCGCCACGGTGATCGACGGCAAGGCAGAGGTGGCGCGCACCGCACTGATCGTCCTGCTGGCCCGGGGCCACCTGCTGCTCGAGGACGTACCGGGGGTCGGCAAGACCATGCTCGCCAAGACGCTGGCCAAGTCGGTTGACTGCACGGTGCACCGCATCCAGTTCACACCCGACCTATTGCCGTCGGATGTGACCGGGGTGTCCATCTTCAACCAGAACACCCACGAGTTCCAGTTCCGCCACGGTCCGGTCTTCGCACACATCGTGATCGGCGACGAGATCAACCGGGCCAACGCCAAGACCCAATCGGCCCTGCTGGAGTGCATGGAAGAAGGCCAAGTCACCGTCGACGGGACCACGTACAAGCTCGACAGCCCGTTCATGGTCATCGCCACGCAGAACCCCATCGAACTCGAGGGCACTTTCCCGCTTCCCGAGGCACAGCGAGACAGATTCATGGCCAAGGTATCCATGGGCTACCCGGATGCCTCCGCCGAGATGGCAATGCTCGAATCCCACCAGTCAGCCTCACCGCTCGAGGATCTGGCTCCGGTCCTTGATCTGACCTCGCTACACACATTGATCAATACGGTGGCTGCCGTGTTTGTCTCCGAGCCGGTGAAGGAGTACATCGTTACCCTGGGAAGGGCAACCCGCGAACACCCGGATATCCGGTTGGGTGCCTCACCGCGTTCACTGCTGCAGTTGTTGCGGGCGGCGAAGGCTGAGGCCGCACTGAACGCCCGCGACTATGTATTGCCCGAGGACGTGCGCAACATCGCCCCGAAGGTGCTGGGGCACCGGCTGATCCTCCACCGACGCGCCGAAGCCGCGGGTCTCAACGCCGAGTCGGTCCTCAACATGGTCCTCAACGCGATCCCGGTGCGGGCCGGGGCCCGCGGCTAGGCCCCGCGGAATCCGCTGGCCAGGGATAGATCATGAGCAC
>JAUNVO010000157.1 GCA_030540695.1 Micrococcaceae bacterium
CCGAAGCCCGCTCGATCTTGACCTCTTCACCGACGGGAGCCTTGACGTCAACAACCACAGACTGGGCTACTCGCTCGGAATCGGCGACGACATCTTCGGTGTCCTGCGCGGGGGTGGCGGCTGCGAACGCCAGCCCTGAAACAGCAGCAACGGCGGCGATCTTGTGGGTAAAACCAAGGCGGGATCGCTTGGCCCGGGGTGCGAACTTCAGGACGTTATCCAGCTCGTCCGCTTCACCCTGCGCGGCAACGGGCGCCACGGAGGCGGTCGCCTCCACCGGTATTTCGGTGGCGGCAATGGCTGCCACATCCGGGGATGCCCCGTAGCGCAGGCCAGCATCGAAGCGGCGTCCTGTGTACTGTGCCGATCCGGTGGCCTCGGCATGTTCCGGGACAGCGCTCACTGCGCGTCGACCGGAGCGTCGGGAAGTGTTTGCACCACTCAAGGCGGTGTCGACGATCTGCTCTAGTGAGCCTTCAGCAGGCGAAGCATCAACGGGTCCGGACGCACGACGGCGGCCGGAAGTGTGCTGCTGAGTCAAATGACAACCTCTCATATATCGCCTGCGAAGTTAGCTGTCGGATTCGAGTCATGAGGTCAACTCGGCCGAGCCCACTTAGGCGGACTCAGCTTCACCCCGAGCACCAGGCCATGGGCCAGGAACGGTTGAATGGGTCCTCCGCCCCTACCGGGAATTCTTGCTCCTGCATCCGCCGGTAGGGTTATGCGAACCGGATCAGGACTGGATTGCCTAAGTGCAACCCAACGTGAAACCCTACCGCCATTTACGCCAAAGTTACAATTCCGTTATCTATCCATGCGGCGGACGAATACATGGGCGCTGACTTCGGGGGGAAGCTCCAAGGCTCCCTCGATGCCTTGGACCCGCACAACCACGTAATCTTCGGCCCTTTCCAGGGTGACTAGGGCACCAGGGCGAATACCGCCCTCATCGAGCTGCACCAGCAGCTCGGGCTCAACCTGGATGGTTTCGGCGAGGCGCTCGATGCGCACGGGCCCGGCATTACCCTCAAGAAGGGCCGAATCGAGACTTTGGACACCCACGGAAATGTCTGACAGCATGGGACCACCCAGCGCTTCAAGTCCCGGAATCGGATTTCCGTACGGCGATGATGCCGGCTGGCCGAGCAGCTTGTAGAGCCGCTGCTCGACCCGTTCGCTCATCACGTGTTCCCAGCGGCAGGCTTCCTCATGGACGTACTCCCACTCCAGCCCGATCACATCCGCCAAGAGACGTTCGGCCAGGCGGTGCTTGCGCATCACGCCGGTGGCGACTTCCGCACCATGTTCGGTCAATTCAAGGTGCCGATCGGGAGTCACCACGACCAGCCCGTCACGCTCCATGCGGGCCACCGTCTGCGACACCGTGGGGCCAGAATGCCCGAGGCGCTCGGCAATGCGCGCGCGCAGGGCAATGATGCCCTCCTCCTGGAGTTCCAGGATGGTGCGCAGGTACATTTCGGTGGTATCGATCAGGTCTGACACGTTTGCAGCTCCCGCATGGGTTGATTTTTACAACGATTCACTACGCTTCCACTCTACCTGCGTTCACATTGCCGACTCGTTATTACGCATTGGGCCGCAGAGTGCGGGATTATTGAAGCATTGGGCACCCCTGGATCGCATCAAAGAACGGATGCGAGGGTGCCAGAGAGCCAAACAGCCTTATGAGGAGCAACATGAGCACCGCCGTGACCATTCCCGAAGACCTTTTGCCCGTCGACGGCCGATTCGGCGCGGGCCCTTCCAAGGTCCGACCCGACCAGCTCCAGGCACTTGTCGATGCAGGCACGCGGCTTCTGGGGACCTCGCACCGGCAGGCTCCGGTGAAGGACCTGGTACGCGAAATCCAGGAAGGCTTGAAGACCTTCTTCAACGCTCCCGATGACTACGAAGTTGTCCTCGGGGTTGGAGGATCCACCGCATTTTGGGACATTGCAACCTTCGGGCTGGTCCGAAACAAGGCCCAGCACCTCTCCTTCGGCGAATTCGGCTCTAAGTTCGCTTCGGCCACCAACAAGGCGCCTTTCTTGAAGCCGTCCTCCATCATCGTGGCGGAACCCGGCACACGCCCGGTTCCCGTGGCCGAAGCGGGTGTGGATGTATACGCCTGGCCGCAGAACGAGACTTCCACCGGCGTTGCCGCGCCCGTTCATCGGGTCGAAGGCGCGGACGAAGGCTCCCTGGTGGTCATTGATGCCACCTCGGCGGCGGGTGGGCTGGCCGTGGACGTCTCCCAGACCGACGTCTACTACTTCGCCCCGCAGAAGAACTTCGCCTCGGACGGTGGCCTATGGCTCGCATTCTTCTCTCCCGCAGCGATTGCCCGAGCTGAGGAGATCGCTTCATCGGGTCGCTGGATCCCGGACTTCCTGAGCTTGAAGACGGCAATCGACAATTCCCGGTTGAATCAGACCTACAACACCCCTGCCCTGTCCACCCTGGTTACCCTCAATGCCCAGGTACAGTGGCTCAATGCCAACGGCGGGCTGGAATTCGCAGCCGCCCGAACGGCCGATTCAGCTTCGCGGGTCTATGACTGGGCCGAGGCTTCCAATGTTGCAAGCCCCTACGTCGTCGCGGCCGAGGACCGGTCCAATGTCATTGCCACGATCGACTTTGACGATTCCGTAGACGCGGCGGCCATCGCCAAGACCCTGCGTGCCAACGGCGTGGTGGACGTCGAGCCGTACCGCAAGCTTGGCCGGAACCAGCTGCGAATCGCGACCTTCGTTGCCATCGAGCCCGAGGACGTCTCGGCCTTGATCAATTGCATCGATTACATCTTGAAGAACGGCTAGTCTTCCACCGAAGAACCAGGGGGCGGCAGACGTCCACTTCCGGGCAAAGAAAAGGAACGGGTGGAGATCCACCCGTTCCTTTTCGTTATTTTAGATGAATTGTCAACTAGAATATTTGTCACCTATTCCGAATCGGCTGTCCCCGCCTCGGCATCGGCATCCGGCCCGGCACTTTCGTCATCCGGGATTTCCTCTGCGACTCGACCCTGGGTAGGTTCACCGGCGGAAGCTTCGGCGTCGTTTGCAGCGGCCGAGGCTTCGGCAGCGGCGCTGCGCTCGGCGTCCCTCTCCTCCGGGCTGACGCGTTCGGCCCACGGAACCCAAGGCGGCGCCAACAATGCCCCCTCCCCCGGAACGATCCCGACCTCGCACACCGTAAGGTCCTTGGCCTGGGCGCGAGGGATGCGGGTCAATGTCGCGAACCAGCACCACCCTTCGTACCCGGGGCGCAGCGCTGCGAAACGGTGGGTCACCAAGCGTTCGCCGTCGTTAACCGCCTCGAGGTGTTCGCCGATGGACGACTCATTGGTGATTTCGAGCAAGGCCTTGCGGGCCGGCTCGACGGCCTTGGCCAGGGTCTGGTCCAGTATTGGTTTGCGTGCCATGGGATTAAACGTCCAAGTCGTCGGCGACGGCGCGCAGCACGGATGCAATTTTGGCGCCATGTGTTTTTTCCGGGTAGCGGCCCTTGCGCAGCCCGTTGGAAACCGAGTCGAGCACCTGGATCAGGTCCTCGATCAGTACGGCGGTGTCCACAGCAGGCTTTCGCTTGGCGCGGGCCACCGAGGGAGCATCATCAAGGATGCGCACGCTCAGGGCCTGGGCTCCCTTGTGCCCTTCGGCAATGCCGAACTCCAATCGGGTGCCTGCGCGCAGCTCGGTCACACCCGCGGGCAACGCCGAGGCGTTCAAATACACTTCCTGGCCCTCGTCGGTCACCAGGAATCCAAACCCCTTGGAGGGTTCGTACCATTTCACTTTGCCGGTTGGCACGTCTAGCTACCTCGTTCTTGCGTTTCGATGGGCCAACCACGGTGTCAAGCTATTCCGCGTTCCCAATTCTGGCGATCTCCCGGCGCGCTACCCCACAATCCCCCTCCGATGGGGGGCTTGCGGACGGGTTCATGCGTCCGGGGAAGTGTATATCTTCTAGGGTACGACATCCGCGGCTCCACCCCCTCCACCCGCCAACGAACGGGTCCGATGTGCCCCCTTCACCCCGCGCGCGGTAGTTTTAACGGGTGAACAGCACCGCTTCGAACCCCGCATCCCAACGCCTCCTCACCTTCCTCGCAGGAGGGATCGCCATCGTTTCGCTCACTGCACTGGTGGCAGTGCTCGTTCAATACATGCTGCAGGTGGCTGCCACGCCCATACTGCTCGCCGTTGCGCTCTACGGACTGCCGCTGGCGTTCATCTTGCTCATGGTGGTCCTGATGTTGAACTTCCGCGAACGCCGACGTTCCAGCTAGGTCCCCATCACTTGTTGCTCCGGCTTTCGGCAAGTTCCGGGGGCCTTGCGGGCCAGCGCCGGGGCACAAGACCTTGCACGCACAAGAAACACACAGGGTTCTTACAGATATCGGTTGCAGACTGGTACCCATGAACGCCAAAACCCCCGAAGCGAAGCTCTTGGTCGTCGATGATGAGCCAAACATCCGCGAACTGCTTTCCACGTCCCTGCGCTTCGCAGGGTTCCAAGTGGTGGCCGCGGCTAACGGCCGCGAGGCTCTGGCCGCAGTCGAAGCCGAGACCCCCGACCTTGCCGTGCTCGATGTGATGCTCCCGGACATGGATGGGTTCACCATCACCCGCCGGTTGCGCGCGGCCGGCAAACATTTCCCCGTGTTGTTCCTCACCGCACGCGACGACACCGAAGATAAAGTCACCGGGCTCACCGTCGGCGGAGACGATTACGTCACCAAGCCCTTCAGTCTCGACGAGGTCGTGGCCCGTATCCGCGCAGTGTTGCGCCGCACTCAGCCAGACGAGGAGGATGCCGCAATCATCCGCGTCGATGACCTTGAGCTGGACGACGACGCGCACGAAGTGCGCCGCTCGGGGGAAGTCATCGAACTCTCCCCCACCGAATTCAAGTTGCTGCGCTATTTGATGATGAACCCCAATCGGGTGCTGTCCAAGGCGCAGATCCTGGACCATGTGTGGGAATACGACTTCAATGGCGATGCCTCGATCGTGGAGTCATACATTTCCTATCTGCGCCGGAAAATCGATTCGCGCCCCGAGTGGCCCTCATTGATCCAGACCAAGCGCGGTGTCGGCTACCTGATGCGAACCGCCGACCGCCGCTAAGACGAAAGGCCGGTTCCCTACGTGGAAAGCGCCCGCAGGTTCTGGCGACAGGTGTCGCTACGGACCAAGCTTGTTGCGCTCATGAGTTCCCTGATGATCCTGGGAATCGTGGTTACGGCGGTCGGCTCGGCCCAGTCGTTGCGGTTGATGCTTACCGCACAACTGGATACCGACCTGAAGACCAACACCGCCACGGTGACCTCATCGATGCTCAACGACTATGCGGGCATCACCACCATCAATCCCAAATCCAACGGGGTGGCACGCTTCTACGGGGATCTGCGCGACGAGTCGGGCAAGATCCTGTACACAATGCCGCGCAAGCCGACCGCAGACAAGAAACCACCGGACGCGCCGGACATCGACCCTGCCGCTCTGGAACGATTGCGTGAGGATCCATCGGCCACGCTTTCGGTGCCCGGCACCAACCTCGGCTCCTCCGGGTGGCGGGTGCGCATCGTGGACCTGCCGCGCACCGACTACGATCTCATCTACGCGCTGCCCATGACCTCGGTGAACGACACCGTCACCAAGGCCACGATGCTGGTGATCTCCACCGGCATGCTGGCCACGTTGCTGATGTCGATGATTGCGTACGGGATCACCACCCGGGCGCTGCTGCCGCTGATCCGCGTCGAACGCACCGCAGCCGCCATCGCCGCGGGTGATTTGTCCCGCCGTGTTGAGGACTATCCTCCGGAAACCGAGGTCGGACGCCTTTCGCGTTCGCTGAACGCGATGCTGGCCCACATCGAACATGCCTTCCGCGGACGGGCCGCCTCCGAACGCAAGATGCGCCGCTTCATCCAGGACGCCTCGCACGAGTTGCGCACTCCGCTGGTGACGATCCAGGGGTACTCCGAGTTCTACCGCCAGGGTGGGCTGAACGATCCGGAGATGCTTCGCACCGCCATGGGCCGCATCGAAGCCGAGTCAAAACGCATGGGACAGCTGGTCGAGGACCTGTTGACCCTGGCGCGGCTCGATGAGCAGCGCCCGCTGGAGCGCAAGCCCATCGACCTGCTGATGCTGGCCGGGGACACCGTCGAGGACGCCCGGGTCAATGCCGTCGACCGCAAGGTGCGCCTGGTCGGCTTGGACGGAGGCTCTCCCCAGCCGGCACCAACCAGCGGAGACGAAGCAAGGCTGCGCCAAATCGTTGCCAACTTGATGACCAATGCCCTGCGCTACACCCCCGAGGGCACCGACATTGAAGTCGCCGTGGGCGTCAAGCCCGTCATCGACGGAAGGTCCGATGCGGTGCTGGAAATCCGCGACCACGGCCCCGGCATCTCCGAGGAGGACGCGGGCAGGGTCTTCGAGCGGTTCTACCGCGCCGATTCCTCCCGGCAGCGCGAAACCGGCGGAACCGGGCTGGGGCTGGCCATCGTCGCGGCGATCGCCGCACAACACGACGGGTCGATCAGGCTCAGCGAGACAGCCGGCGGCGGGGCGACCATGTCGATCCACCTGCCCTATGTCACTCCCGAAGACGACCCCGAAGGCACCGAGGTCGACTAGGCACCTCGAGTCCTTATCCACACCCCGCTGCGGCATCGGCCACCTGTGGGGTGTGTGTTTCTATCCTGAAGATGGAACACGCAAGATGTCCTTGGCGTGTTTCCGTCGACGACCCGGGCGCAAGTCCCTGGAGGGTCCCGGCGCCAACAACATTCGCACGGGAGTGGAAAGACATGAGCACTTTTGCCGCCAATACCAATGAGATGCAAGCCCGGTCAATGAACTTGCATGCCACCATCGAGCGCGTGCGGGCGGAGGTGAATTCGCTGACCTCCTCGCTGCAGGACCTCCAAGGCACGTGGCAGGGAGCAGCCTCGAGCAACTTCCAGTCGGTGGTCGCAGACTGGCGCAACACCCAGGCACGCGTGGAGGAATCGCTTTCTTCCATCGGCACGGCGTTGAACCGCGCTTCGACGCAGTACGACGAGGCGGAAGCCGCCAATGCGAGCCTCTTTACCTACTGATCCGCGTGGCAGGGGTTTGGCGCGTACTAGTGTAGGAAACGTGTCCATCCTCATTGATCCCCCGTCCTGGCCTGCCCACGGGACGCTCTTCTCCCACTTGGTCTCCGATACCTCCCTGGGGGAACTGCACGGCTTCGCCAAGGCCCAGGGATTGCCGGAGCGGGCCTTCGACCGGGACCATTACGATGTATCCCAACGGCGCTATGGAGCGCTGGTCGCGGCCGGCGCGCTCCCCGTCCCGGCCACCGAACTGGTGCGCCGACTGATCGCCTCCGGGTTGCGGGTGCGCGCAAAGGAGCGGCCCGAACGGCTCGA
>JAUNVO010000158.1 GCA_030540695.1 Micrococcaceae bacterium
CAGTTGGACGATTGGCTGCGCGAACACACCCGGGCACCGCGGGCGTTGCGCCGGATCCTCACCGAGCAACGTGACGCGCTGGCACGCTCGCTGGCCGCCCAGGAGCTCGCCTCGCGATAGCCCGGCGGAATCGGACCTCCACTGGGGGCGGAGGCTTCGCGCCGTGGGCTCCACGGCGCGGCACCTCCGCCCCCTGTCCCGTTGCTCCCGGTGGTGGGCGTCCGTTGACACGATGCATGGTTGGTCAACTGTGGCGTCAATGAATTACGGTTGCCAGTATCCGTGTTCCACAGCTCGAAGGAGATCCCATGAGTGTTTACGCAGTCACCAACCCGACGACAGGCATCGTTGAGGCCAGCTATCCCACGGCCACCGACGCGGACATCGCCTCGGCCCTGGACCGTGCCGATACCGCCTTCTCCGCCTGGAAGGTCTCGAAGATCAGCGATCGCGCCGCCCTGCTGAACCGCGTCGCCGACCTCTACCAGGAACGTCGCGACGAGCTGGCGGGAATCATCACCCGTGAAATGGGCAAGCCGATTGTGCAATCCGGCAAGGAAATCGACATCACCGTCTCGATCTACAGGTACTACGCGGCGAACGGTGAGAAGTTCCTGGCCGACGAGGAACTCGAGGTGGCCTCCGGCGGCACCGCGCTGGTGCGCAAGGAGGGTGTGGGCGTGCTGCTGGGCATCATGCCGTGGAACTTCCCCTACTACCAGGTCGCCCGGTTCGCCGCGCCAAACCTGATGAACGGCAACACCATCTTGCTCAAGCACGCCCCGCAGTGCCCGGAGTCGGCCCTGGCCATGGAGGCCATCTTCGCCGATGCCGGTGCCCCCGACGGCGCCTACGTGAACATCTTCGCCACCAATGACCAAGCCGCGACGATCATTGCCGATCCCCGCGTCCAGGGCGTCTCGCTGACCGGATCCGAACGCGCCGGTTCCGCGGTGGCCGAGGTCGCAGGCCGGAACCTGAAGAAGGTCGTGCTCGAACTCGGCGGCTCCGACCCGTTCCTGGTGCTGGATGACGCCAACATCTCCCGTGCCGCCAAGCTGGCGATGTTCGGGCGTTTTTCCAACACCGGTCAGGCCTGCAACGCGGCCAAGCGCATCATCATCGATGAGAGCGTCTACGACGAGTTCGTCGAATCCTTCACCGGCGCCGTGGCCGGAATCACGGTCGGGGACCCGGCGCAGCAAGAGACGTTCATGGGTCCGCTGTCCTCGGCCTCGGCCCGGGAGTCACTGGCAGCCCAGGTGCGGGACGCCATCGACAAGGGAGCCACCGTGCTTGCCGGCGGCTCCGCACTCCAGGGCGATGGCGCCTTCTATGCACCGACGGTGCTGGCCAATGTCACCGAAGGGATGCGCGCCTACTCCGAGGAACTCTTCGGACCGGTCGCGGTGCTCTACAAGGTATCCGGCGACGAGGAGGCCGTTGAGCTTGCCAACAGCTCGGCCTACGGATTGGGTGCCTCGATCCAGAGCCAGGACATGGACCGTGCCCGGGACATCGCCGGGAAACTGGAGGTCGGGATGGTCTCGATCAACCAGACCAGCGGGACGGCCGCCGAGCTTCCCTTCGGCGGGGTCAAGCGTTCGGGCGTGGGTCGCGAGCTGGGCAAGTACGGCATGGAGGAGTTCGTGAACCGCAAGCTGGTCACCCACCGCGGCTAGGCACGTCGCGCAACAGGGTTAGGGCCCCGAACGGCAGTTCATGTCCGAGGCGCTAACCCTGGGGCTGTTTCCCCCCCCTGATCCGCGACGCGGTTAGGGCACGCGTTGCGTCCAGGCCTCGGTGGTGAACTTTGAGGCCGCCAGTTCACTGGCGGCCTCAAGCGTTTGGACGTCCAGCTCGGCGGCCGTTGCCCCGTAACGCCGGGTGAAGCTCTGGGCCATGCGTTCAATGATCTCCGAGCGGCCCAGCCGTGCCTGGCTCTTGAGCGGATCCACGCGCTTCACGGCCGAGGCGATCCCCTTGTCGGAGATCTTTTCCCGTCCGATGCGCAGCACCTGCAGCATCTTTTCCGCATCGATGTCATAGCTCATGGTCACGTGGTGAAGCACCACACCTCCGGCCAGGCGCTTTTGCGCGGCACCGCCGATCTTCCCGGCCTCGGTCGCGATGTCGTTCAACGGTTTGTAGTGCGCCTTGACCCCGATGGAAGCCAGTGCTTCCATCACCCAGGCGTCCAGGAACGGATAGGAATCGGCGAAGCTCATCCCGTCGACCAGCGATGCCGGAAGGTAGAGCGAGTAGGTGATGCAGTTTCCCGCCTCCATGAACATCGCACCTCCCCCGCTGATGCGCCGCACGAGCTGGATGCCGTGTTCGGCCGCCGCCCGGGAGTCGATTTCGTTGCGCACCGACTGGAAGGATCCGATGACGACCCCGGAGTCGCTCCAATCCCAGAAGCGCAGTGTAGGGCCTCGGGTGCCAGCGGTAACCTGGCGGGCCATGACCTCGTCCAGGGCAACGTTCTGGGCAATCGGCAGGGACGTGGGGCCGATGACTTCCCAGCTGTGGTCGGCCCAGGACGTGGCATGGCCCAACGCCCGGCGGACCACCCGTGCCACGGCATCGGCATCGAAACCGAACATCACCGCGTCTTCGCGCAGTCCGTTGCCCACGGCATCGCGGATCACCGAGTGCTCGACGTTTTCCGGCAGCCCGACCAGCGCCGTGTTCAAGTCCTCCAAGGCCTCATCGGGCTCCAGGAAGAAGTCTCCGTTCACCGAGGCTGCGGTGATCAGCCCGTCGTGGACCCTCAGATCGGCGACGACCAGCTTGCCGCCGATTACCTTGTATTCCCCGTGGTGCGTGTAGCCGTTTGTCATGGGTTCCATCCTAGCCACCGCCTCCGGCGCCCCGCCATCGGCGCACCCCTTTTCGCGCGGACGGGGCGCGGAAGGATTAAACAGCAACGGGACCTTTCGATACGAAAGGTCCCGTGTGCAACAGGGTGGGGCGAAGAATTACTTCTTGGCGCCGAAGCCCTTGAAGCGTGCGTTGAAGCGCTCGACGCGGCCGGCCGAGTCCATGATGCGCTGCTTGCCGGTGTAGAACGGGTGCGAGGCAGCCGAGATTTCAACATCGATGACCGGGTAGGTGTTGCCGTCTTCCCACTCGATGGTCTTCTTGGACTTCGCGGTCGAACGGGTCAAGAACTTCTCGCCCGAGGCGAGGTCGTTGAACACGATCGTGTTGTACTGCGGGTGGATATCAGCCTTCATGGAAAAACCTTTGTTCACGTCACTGGATTTTGCCAGCAACCAAATGTGCAAAACCGGCTCATGGGATCACGAAGCCGACGTTCCAGTATAACGGAACGACCCAGCGAATCCACAATTTCCGCTGAGCCCCCCAGGGTGCGCGGCTCAGCGGTTCCTGCGGCGCAACTCCCAAAAAGCGACGGCCGAGGCAGCCGCGACATTCAGCGAGTCCATTCCGGGGGACATCGGGATCATCACGTGCCCGGAAACCCTTTCGAGCACCGCCTCGCTCACGCCCGCGCCCTCCGTACCCAGCACCAGCGCAAGCTTGGGGATATCAAGTGCGGCAACCTCATCGATGTCCCGGGCCCGATCGGTCAGCTCCATGGCCATCGTCCGGAACCCGGCCTCATCCAACGCGCCAAGGTCCGCTGGCCAGGAATCCAACCGCATCCAGGGCACCTGGAACACTGCACCCATGCTCACCCGCACGCTGCGCCGGTACAACGGGTCGGCGCAGCGCGGGCTCAGCAGCACCGCGTCGATGCCCAGCGCCGCCGCCGAGCGGAAGATCGCGCCGAGGTTGGTGTGGTCCACCATGTCCTCGAGCACCGCGATGCGCCGCGCATCGCGCAGCACGGATTCCAGTGCCAGCGGTTCCGGCCGGTCCATGGCGGCCAGGGCACCGCGGTGCAGGTGGAACCCGGTGACGGCCTCGAGCACCGCGTCCTCTCCCACGAAGACCGGAATCCCGGGGTGGTCCGCCAGGACATCGAAAAGCCCCGCCAATCGCTTGGGAGCCATGAAGAAGGAGCGCGGGCCATGGCCGGCGGCCAGGGCCCGGGTGATCACCTTGGTGCCTTCGGCGATGTAGCGCCCGTTGGCCGGGTCCGTTTGTTGGCGCAAGGCGGCATCGGAAAGGCCCACGTAGTCGCGCACCCGCGGATCATCGGCCGCTTCAAGGAAGACGAGCCGCTCCCCCACCGCGGGACCGGCCAGGGCACGCAGGGCGGACTGCTCACGGCGCGTCGCCATCAGGATCCGCTGAAGAGCTTGGCGACCATGTTGGCCAGTGCCACCAGGCCAAGGATGACGATGACCGCGCGCAGCCAGCCCGGAGAAAGCTTGCGCCCGACCTTGGCCCCGATGAATCCGCCGATGAGCGATCCCACCGCGATGAGCGCGACCACCGGCCAGTGGATGCGTTCGGGGGCGAAGAGCAGGTAGGAGATCGCGGCCACCAGGTTGACCACCAGGGAGAGCACCACCTTGATGGCGTTGGACTGCTGCAGCGAGGCGTGCAGGAAGATCCCGAACACGCTCATCAGCAAGATGCCCTGCGCCGCAGTGAAATAGCCGCCGTAGATGCCGATGAGGAACACCAGGATGTAGAGCACCGCGGGGATCGTGGCCCGGTCCGCGTCGGCGGGGTTGGCCCCGACGCTTGAGGCCTGGCGGGACTTGGCCCAGGCCGAGAGCCGGGGCTGGAAGATCACCAGCAGCAACGCCAGCACGATCAGCACCGGGGCCACGTAGCCGAACACCGTGTCGGGAAGGTGCAGCAGCAGCCAGGCCCCGATCAGGCCGCCGGCCAGCGAGACGGGCACCAGCTTGAGCATCGTTTTCGAGACGCTGGCGGCCTCGCGCCGGTAACCCCAGGCACCGGAGAAACCGCCGGCGACCAGCCCCATCGCGTTGGAGACCACCGCGTTGACCGGTGCGAAGCCCAGGGCCACCAGCACCGGGAAGGTGACCAGGGTGCCGGAACCAACGATCGTGTTGATGGTTCCGGCCCAGAGGCCCGCGACAAAAATGATGAGCTCACGCCACAAATCCACGGGAGGTTACCGGTCCTTTAGATCGTTGGTCTTTGTCTTCACGCGTGTGTGCCGCGCCCCGGATCTCCCGGGGCGCGGCACGTGCGCTGGTCAAACGCTGGGAGGGGGGGGTCAGCGCTTGGCGACGGCGCTGAAGCGTCCGGACTCCGAGCGCAGGCTCAGCTCCATGTTGAAGGCCTCTGAGAGGTTTTCCTCGGTGAGCGTGGAGGCAATGGGACCGGCGGCAACCATCTGGCCCTCGCGCATCAGCAGCACGTGGGTGAACCCCGGGGGGACCTCCTCGAGGTGGTGGGTGACCAGCACCATCGCCGGGGACTCATCATCGGCGGCAAGTTCGCTTAAGCGTGCCACCAGGTCCTCGCGCCCGGCGAGGTCAAGACCGGCACCGGGCTCGTCAAGGAGCAACAGTTCCGGATCGGTCATCAGGGCCCGGGCGATCTGCACGCGCTTGCGCTCACCTTCCGAGAGGGTGGCGAAGGGGCGGTTGATCATCGTTGACATGCCCCAGTCGTGCAGCAGGGAGAACGCGCGGCGCTCGTCCAGCTTCTCGTAGGCCTCGCGCCAACGCCCGGTCATCCCGTAGGACGCGGTGAGCACGACGTTGAGCACGCTCTCGTGTTCGGGGATGTGGCTGGCCAGGGCCGCCGAGGACAGTCCGATCCGTGGGCGCAGTTCAAAGACGTCGACGGCTCCAAGCACCTCGTCCAGCACACCGGCCACGCCGCGGGTGGGGTGCATGCGCGCTCCGGCGATCTGCAGCAGCGTGGTTTTTCCGGCGCCGTTGGGCCCCAGCACCACCCAACGCTCGCCCTCCTTAACCGTCCAGTTGATATCGGTCAGTAAGTCTTTGCGTCCGCGTACCACGGAGACGTCGGCCAGGCCCAGCACTTCATTCATGGGTAAAACACTAGGGCAGTACCCCGGTTTTGACCCAACCGGTGACCGGTGGGGTCCGGATAAACGGCGCCACCGCAGGTGGATCCCGCGTCGGCCCGCGACGCCGGGCGCGCAACAAAGGGAACCGTTTTGGGCCCGCGCGGCCGGCGACGGGAGAATGGGGGAATGCAATCCACCGCCTTCATCGTGTTCCATTCCGGTGCCAGCTCCTGCACCGAACCCGCCGGGCTGCGCAGCACCTTGGCCGCAGCCGGCCACAAGGTGCTCTCCGAGTCATCTTTCGAGGGCCCGGGGCGGACCGGTGCGCGCTGGGAAGTCAGTGGCACGGTGCGCCAGCTCCGGGCCTTGACCAACCCCCTGGATGGCCGGCTGGCCGCTTCAGGCGATCCGCAACTTCGCGGTGCCGCCATTGCCGTGGTTCCCGCGGAGCTGGTGCGGGCCCACAAGATGCTGCTGGTGATGGACGTGGATTCGACGCTGATCAAGCAGGAGGTCATCGAGCTGCTGGCCGCCCACGCAGGTCGCGAGGCCGAGGTCACTGCCGTCACCGAGTCGGCGATGCGCGGCGAGATCGATTTTGCGCAGTCGCTGCATTCACGCGTGCAGGTCCTGGCGGGCCTTGACACGGAAGTCATCGAGCAAGTGCGCGGAACACTGGAGTTATCCGACGGAGCCGCGGAACTGATCAACGCGTTCAAGGCCGCCGGCCACCATGTCGCGGTGGTCTCCGGCGGTTTCGCCCAGATCCTTGATCCGCTGGCCGCTGAACTGGGCCTGGACTTCGCCAGGGCCAACGAGCTGGATATCGCCGCTGGACGCCTCACCGGGCTGGTGAACGGAACGGTGGTGGACCGCGCCTTCAAGGAAGTGATGTTGCGCAGCTGGGCTGCCGAGCTGGGTGTCGAGATGGAACACACCATCGCCGCCGGCGACGGCGCCAACGACCTGGACATGCTCGGTGCCGCCGGCCTGGGGGTTGCGTTCAACGCCAAACCGCTGCTTCGGGCTGCGGCCGATGCCCGGATTGACCTCCCACGATTGGACATCATCGCCAACTTGGTGGGAATCTCATAACAATTTGCCCCTAATCACCGGTTATTTACTCCGTCGTTTGGAGTACGCCGGTATGATTCAGGAGGCGGTACAGCCACTGGACAGTGCGCCACCCCCCTAATTCACGGTACGCAGGCGTGCCCCGATGGAAGAGAACTACTGGTTTTGGATAGTCAAGAAGTACGCGGCCACGGGCCCGGCGCGAAACGCAAGTCACGCCGCGGCTGGATCGTTGCCGGATCCTGTCTGGTTGCAGCAGCGGGCATCTACGCCGGTGCCGCCGCCTACCTGGGCTCGCAAATCCCCGCGAACACCA
>JAUNVO010000159.1:0-101 GCA_030540695.1 Micrococcaceae bacterium
TGGCATTGACGACGCACCAAGGGCCTTAAACCACAGGACCCCCGGATATGGGTGCCCGTCCTTCAGGAGGGGCACCCACGTCCGGGGGTCCTTGCTACAGC
>JAUNVO010000159.1:111-7307 GCA_030540695.1 Micrococcaceae bacterium
CCCCCCTGGATGCGATGACGCCCCCGGGGAATTAACCCGACGGACCCCGGGTAGTGGGGGCCCGACCTCCTGGACGGGCCACCCCCGTCCGGGGGTCCTTGGTACAGCTAGTGCTTAGTAATCGCGACGGCGCGGGCCGCCGGTGGTGCGTGGCTTGCGCGAGGAGCCGCCGAAGCCGCCCTGGCCGCCACCCTGGCCACCGCGGTATCCGCCGCGATCGCCGCCGGAGTCGCGGTCGTAGCCACCACGTCCGCCTTCGGAGGAACCCTCGCGACGGTCGTTGCCGCCACGGTATCCGCCGCCGCCCTGGCCACCGCGGTAACCGCCGCCGCCCTGGCCTCCACGGCCGCCACCGTATCCGCCACGGCCGCCTTCGCGGTCATCGTTGCGTTCGCTGCGCGGGCTGCGTCCGTTGTCCAGCTCCAGGTGGATCAGCTCGCCGCCGATGCGGGTGCGTGAAAGCGAGTTCTTCTGGTCCGAGGAAAGGTCCGCGGGCAGCTCCACCAGGGTGTGGTCGGCGCGGATGTCGATGCCGCCGATCTGTGCGGAGGTCAGGCCGCCTTCGTTGGCCAGTGCACCGACGATCGAACCGGGCATGACACGCTGGCGGCGTCCCACCGCGATGCGGTAGGTGGCGTTGCCCTCGGTCAGTGCGCGTGTCGGGCCACGGGAACCGAAGCCGTCGCGACCGCCCTTTGCCATGCGAGCCTGCTTGGCCGGCGGGGTCGGCAGTTCCTGCATAAGCAGCGAGCGCCCGCCCTGCGCCATGTGCGCCAGGGCCGCTGCGATCTCGACCTCGTCGATTTCCTCGTTCTCCGCGGAGAACTTTTGCACCAGGTTGCGGAAGACCGTCAGGTCCTGCGAGGAGATGGTCTCTGCGATCTTGTCGGCGAACTTGGCCAGGCGCTTGTCGTTGACGGCATCGACGCTGGGCAGGTGCATCAGTTCCACGGTCTGGCGGGTGGCCTTCTCGATGGCGCGGAGCAGGTACTTCTCACGCGGGGTCATGAACAAGATCGCGTCGCCCTTGCGGCCGGCGCGGCCGGTGCGGCCGATACGGTGCACGTAGGACTCGGTGTCGTGCGGGATGTCGTAGTTGATCACGTGGGACACGCGCTCAACGTCGAGGCCACGGGCTGCAACGTCGGTGGCGACGAGGATGTCGATCTTGCCGTCGCGCAGGTTTTCGATGGTCCGCTCGCGCTGCTGCTGCGGGATGTCGCCGTTGATGGCAGCGGCGGTGAAGCCACGGGCCTTGAGCTTGTCGGCGAGGTCCTCGGTGGCCATTTTGGTGCGCACGAACGCGATGACGCCTTCGAAGGGCTCGGACTCCAGGATGCGGGTTACGGCGTCAAGCTTGTGGGCCCCCATCACCTGGACGTAGCGCTGGCGGATGTTCGGTTCGGTCGTGGTGTTGGACTTGACCGAGATTTCCTGCGGGTTGCGCAGGTACTGCTTGGAAATGCGGCGGATCGCCGAAGGCATGGTGGCCGAGAACAGCACGACCTGCTTCTCCTCCGGGGTGGCCTCAAGGATCTTGGCAACCTCTTCGGCGAAGCCCATGCGCAGCATTTCATCGGCCTCGTCGAGAACCATGTACTGCAGGTCCGAGAGATCGAGGGAACCCTTGTTGATGTGGTCGATGACGCGGCCCGGGGTGCCCACGACGACCTGGGCGCCACGGCGTAGGCCTGCAAGCTGCGGGCCGTAGGCGGATCCGCCGTACACGGGAAGGACGGTGAAGTCGCCCATGTGCTTGGCGTAGGAGGTGAAGGCCTCGGCGACCTGGAGCGCAAGCTCACGGGTCGGGGCAAGCACCAGGACCTGGGTCTTGCGGGCGGTGCCGTGCAGATCGGCCAGTTCGGCCATCTTGGACAGGGCGGGAAGGGCAAACGCGGCGGTCTTGCCGGTGCCGGTCTGGGCGACACCAACGACGTCGCGCCCATCGAGCAGCAGCGGGATGGTTGCTGCCTGGATCGGGGAGGGCTTTTCGTAGCCCAGATCGGAGACGGCGGCCAGGACGCGGCCGTCGAGGCCCAGATCGGTGAAGAGAATCGAGTCTTCTTCGGTCTTGGTTTCGGCGGTGGGCTGGTTTTCGGGCATGTCAGAAGACAAGGAGAATTACCTCATTCATAGGGACGGAATAGACCCCGTATCAACGAGGTTCCGCAGCACAATCGGACGCAATCACTTTGGTCCGGCGACTCCCCTATGAAAGCAACAACCCGCATCGTATGGCGGGCTCACACACGACGAGCTTCTGCCTCAAAAATTGGGCAGAATGCGAGGGAAGCCGGAAACAGTGAACACTTCATCTTATCGTCTTGCGCGCAACTTGGGATACTTAATCCCGGTGAGCTTGCGCACAGATGTGCACAGGGGCCCTATGATGTGCCGTGCGTGCGGGCACCGACTTGCACGGCCTCAATTCGGTGCCTACGCTTCCGGGGGCGCGTCGGGCAACGTGCGCAGGACCTTCTCAGGGATTCCCCGGCCACTGCGTTCCCGGTACTCGAGCAGCAATTGTCCCTGCTGATAGCTGGGGCCGCGGAAGACATCACGGATCCGCACCCCGTGCGACGGCCTCGAGAGCACCCTGAGCTCGTCACCCGCACTGATTTTTCCGGGACGGATGACCTTCAGGAAGCAGCCGATGTCGGCTCTTTCGGTGAAACGGGAGACCAGGTCCTCCACCTGCAGGTGCCTGGCGAAGGTCGAACACGGAATTCTGGGGCAGGTCACCTCGAGAACGACGCGGGAGCCAATGAGCCAGCGCTCCCCCACCACCGCATCGGAGGTCTCCACCCCGGAAACCCTCAGGTTTTCGCCAAACAGCCCGGCCGGGATCTCGCGTCCGAGTTCGACTCCCCACCGTTCTGCCTCGGTGCTCGAGTAGGCGTAAAGCGCCTGGTCATACCCTCCGTGGTGCTCGCGGTCCACCTGCACATCGGCATACAGGCCGATCTTGCGCACCTTGACCGGCCCGTCCAGCGGACGCTTGTCGATAGCCGTGATTCCCACGGCACCTGCGTCTGGTTTCAGCGCGTGCACCACGCACACCGCCTCCAGCCTGCCAAGGGCGAGGGGTGCGGCCGGGTCCGGATCGTTCACAGCGGAAAGGCTCATGGATTCGATCCTAGGCCAGGGACAGGAAAAGCTTTTCCAGTTTGTCCCGGTCAAGCTGCGCGGAGCCCGGTTCCTGGGCCTCTGCGAGCATGCAGGATTCCAGCCCGCTGGCAATGATGCTGAACCCCGCGCGGTCCATGGCCTTGGACGCCGCCGAAAGCTGGGTGATCACATCGGAGCATTCGCGGCCTTCCTCGATCATGCGGATCACGGCGGCCAGTTGGCCTTGGGCGCGCTTTAGCCTGTTCAGTACCGGCTTCAATTCGATCGGGTCAAGTTCCATACGCACCAGAATATACCCCGTAGGGTAATCCGCATCTTCGGGCAGTACCCGGCGTGGCCCCCGGGTGGATCCCCCGTGGCGGATTCATCGGGTAATCTGCGGTGGATGAAGCAGCTTCAAATCACCTTGGCGCGAACCACGTGAAGAAACCCGCATCTGCCCTTCCAGCTTCCTTGCGCATCGGCAAGTGGTGGTGGGCCGCCACCACGGCCTCGGCCTTGGCGTTCGCCGGCGGGTTCTTCCTGAACGCTTTGTCCAGGCCCACCAACGAGGCACCGGGGTTCTGGGGTGCAGGCATCGCATTGGTTGGGCTGGGACTGGTCATTGGCCACGGCACCTTCCAGCTTTGGCGTTCCAGGCTCGCCGGCCGCATCTCCTTGACATGGTGCGGAATCATCGTGGGGATCCCGTTGATGACACGCGGGGTGCGGGTGGGTATCTTCGGTGCATTGTTGCTCGTCGGGGTGGCCCTGCTCTGGAGCCCGGGAACCCTCAGGCACTTCGCCCCGCAGGCCAAGGAGGCACGGCAGAAGCGTCGTGCTCAACGACAACTCGAAAAGGGCCGCAAATCCGGCTGAGCCAAAGTCTTTGCGACGCACCCGTGTGCCAGGGCGATGAATCGTGAAAGAGTGCATTCATGAGTACTTTTGCCATCATCAACGCACATGTCGTCCCGATCATCGGTGAGCGATTCACTGGAACCGTGCTGGTCAAGGACGGCACCATCGACGCCTTGGGCACCGGGATCGAGGTGCCCGAGGGCGCCGAAATAATCGATGCGGCCGGCCAGTGGCTGCTGCCGGGCTTCATCGACGCACACGTCCATCTGGGCATGCATCCCGAGGGCGAGTCCTCTGCGGAGACCGACGTGAACGAGATGACCGACCCGAACATGGCCGCGGTGCGCGCCCTTGATGCCATCGACCCCTTCGATCCGGGGTTCGACGATGCCTTGGCCGGCGGGGTGACCACCGTGAACGTGAACCCCGGCTCCGGAAACCCGATCGGGGGCCAGGCCGCGGCGATCCACACCCACGGGCGTTACATCGACGAGATGGTGCTGCGCGCGCCCAGCGGCATCAAGTCCGCCCTCGGAGAGAACCCCAAGCGCGTTTACGGCTCCAAGGACAAGACCCCCTCCACCCGTCTGGGCACCGCAATGGTGATCCGCCAGGCCTTCATCGAGGCACAGAACTACATGGCCGCCAATGATCCGGCCAAGCGCGATGCGAAGCTCGAGGCACTGGCCATGGTGCTGCGCCGCGAGATCCCGTGGCGCCAACACTGCCACCGCACCGATGACGTCGCGACCGCACTGCGTTTGGCCCAGGAGTTCGGCTACGAGTTGGTCCTTGACCATGGCACGGAAGCCCACGTGATCGCCGATGTCATTGCCAAGCGCAATGTCCCGGTGCTGATCGGCCCGTTGTTCACCACCAAGTCCAAGGTGGAGCTGCGTGGCCGCTCGCTGGCCAACCCGCGCCGGCTCGCCGAAGCCGGCGTCGAGATCTCGATCATCACCGACCACCCGGTGATCCCCATCAATTTCCTCATCCACCAATGCACCCTGGCGGTCAAGGAAGGCCTTGACCCCCTCACGGCGTTGGAGTCGATCACCATCAACCCCGCACGGGTGCTGGGCCTTGCCGATCGCATGGGCTCCTTGGAAGTCGGCAAGGATGCGGACCTGGTGCTCTGGAGCGGGGACCCGCTGGATGTGATGCAGCGGGCCATGCGCGTGTGGATCTCCGGGACCCAGGTCATGGAATACGATGCGGCGACACGCACCCCGGTGGTCGCTTCCCGCAAGGTCGTCCCCGAATAGTCGATGCGGCCAACCGGTGAAGGGCCTCGCCCCGGAGTTGTCCCCCGGGGCGACGCCCTTCTTGAACGGTTCACGCCATCAGCGCCTAGAGCCGGTTGAAGGCCTGTTCAAGATCGCCGATCAAATCCGCGATGTCCTCGATGCCCACCGAAAGCCGCAGCAGGTTCACGGGGACCGCCAGATCGGTTCCCTTCACCGAGGCATGGGTCATTTCCGAGGGGTAGTTCATCAGTGATTCGATGGCGCCGAGGGATTCGGCCAGCGTGAAGACCCTGGTGGACTCCGCCACGGTGCGCGCCGCATCCTCCCCGCCGGTGAACTGCACCGAAACCATGCCGCCGAAGTCACTCATCTGGGACTTGGCCAGTTCATGCTGGGGATGGGATTCCAGCCCCGGGTAGTGCACTGCCTGGACCTCCGGGCGTTCTTGGAGCCAACGGGCCACCGCCATGGCATTTTCCGAGTGGGTGCGCATCCGCACGCCCAAGGTCTTGAGCCCGCGCGTTGTCAAAAACGCGTCCATGGGTCCGGAGACCGCACCCACGGCGAACTGGATGAATCCGATGGCCTCCGCCAGCACCGGGTCGTTGACCACGACCGCTCCCCCGACCACGTCGGAGTGCCCGCCGATGTACTTGGTGGTGGAATGGATCACCACGTCCGCTCCGAGGTCCAGCGGTTGCTGCAGCGCCGGGGAGGCGAACGTGTTGTCGACGACCAGCAAAGCACCGGCTTCGTGGGCGATCTTGGCGATCGCCCTGATGTCGGAAATGCGCATCATCGGGTTCGAGGGGCTTTCCACCCACACCAACTTGGTCCGGTTTTCTTGAACCGCATCCTTCAGCGCCTCATGGTCGTTCATGTCCACGGGTGTGTTGCCGATGCCCCAGCCGCCCAGCACACGGGAGATCAGTCGATACGTCCCGCCGTAGGCATCGTTGCCCAGCACGATGTGGTCCCCGGGTTCGGCCAGGGCGCGGATCACCGAGTCCTCGGCTGCCAGTCCCGAGGAAAACGAGTAGGCGTGGGTACCGTTTTCCACGGCGGCCAGCTGCTCCTGCAATGCATCACGGGTGGGATTGCCGCCACGGCCGTATTCGTAGCCGGCGCGCAGGTTGCCGATGCCATCCTGGGCATAGGTGGAGGAAAAGTGCAGGGGCGGGACCACCGCACCGGTGCGAGGCTCAAAAGCCTGTCCTGCATGGACGGCTCGGGTGTTGAATCCTTGGGTGTGCTCAGTCATGGGTGACACCTTTCTTAGGTGGTGAGGTAGGTCAGCAGGTCTTGGCGCGTGATCACGCCGACGGCGGCCCCGTCGTCGGTGACCAGCAAGGCATCGTGGTCACAGAGGCGTTCCTTGGCACGGTCGATGGACTCGTGGATTCCGATCAGCGGCAACGCTGCGGTGGCCAGCGGACCCACGGCGTCCGTGAGGGAGATTTCATTGCGGAACAGCTTCCCGGTCAACGTGCGCTCATCGATGTAGCCGCACACCTCGCCCAGGCGCACCGGGGGTTCGGCCGAAAGCACCGGAAGCGCCGAGACGCCGTAGTGGCCCATGATTGCGATCGCGTCGCGGACCGATTCGTTGGGGCGGGTGTGGATGAGACCTGGAAGACCCGCGGGCTTGGTGGCCAGCACATGCCCCACGGTTGCCGCGGAGTCATCTCGCATGAACCCGTAGGAACGCATCCAATCGTCGTTGAAGATCTTGCCCAGGTAGCCGCGCCCCCCATCGGGGGCAATGACCACCACCAACGCGTCGGCGGGCAGCTCGCGGGCCAGGCGCAGCGCCGCGGCAACCGCCATGCCCGAGGAACCTCCCAGAAGCAGGCCTTCCTCCTGGGCCAGGCGCCTGGTCATGGCGAACGCCTCGGCGTCATCAACGGCCATGACCTCGTCGGGGACCTCGGGATCATAGTTCCCCGGCCACATGTCCTCTCCGACTCCCTCAACAAAGTA
>JAUNVO010000160.1 GCA_030540695.1 Micrococcaceae bacterium
GAGTCGGCCACCAACCTCTGGAGCCAGGCGTTGACGGGCGTCGCCAAGTCCCACGGCTGGGAAAAAACCAACCGCCTGTACTACGGGATGCTCATCCGCGTGACGGAATCATTGCGTACGGCCTTGGCGGTGGGTCGAAACGCCGACGTCGTGGTCTACCTGTCGGACGACGACCACGGAGATGAAATCCTTCGCAGGTGCCTTACGGAGTCGCAACTGGCCAAGCATTTTCCCGAACTCGCGCTCTAATTCCGCGGTTTCGCAGGAATCGTTTGGGTCTGTTTCCCGGAGGGTTTCCCTGAAGTGCGTCCCGATCCAGCCCGGTCCGGAGCGGGAGTCGCAGTGGCTCCCGTGAGGCAACTTTGGAACCCCGCTTTCACGGGTGCGGGATAAGATGGGTGGTGCACCCCTCCATTCCGCACCCTGGGAGATTTTTGTGAGCCAGACCGTCCTTGATCGTGTCCCGATTCGCCGGGCCCTGATTTCCGTTTACGACAAGACCGGCTTGGAGGAATTGGCTGCGGGATTGCATGCAGCCGGAGTCGCGCTGGTTTCGACCGGATCAACCGCCAAGCGCATCGCAGCGGCAGGTATCCCGGTTTCCGAGGTCGAGGAAGTCACCGGTTCCCCGGAGATGCTTGACGGCCGCGTCAAGACCCTGCACCCGCGCGTGCACGGTGGGATCCTCGCCGACCGTCGCGTCCCGGCCCACATGAAGACCCTGGACGACATGAAGATCGAGGCCTTCGACCTCGTGGTGGTGAACCTCTACCCATTCGTCGACACCGTGCGCTCGGGCGCCGGAAACGATGCGGTGGTCGAACAGATCGACATCGGTGGCCCCGCCATGGTCCGCTCCGCAGCGAAGAACCACGCCGCGGTGTCGATCGTGGTTGATCCGGGGTCCTACGGTGCCGTTGTTGCCGCGGCGGCGGACGGCGGCTTTGACCTGAAGTCGCGTCAGCGCCTGGCAGCCAAGGCCTTTGCGCACACCGCCGCATACGACACGGCCGTCGCTTCCTGGACCGCCGCACAGTTCCTCGACGAGGACGGTGACGGCATCATCGACTGGCCCGCCTATACGGGCCTGGCCCTGGAACGCTCCGAGGTGCTGCGCTACGGAGAAAACCCGCATCAGCAAGCGGCCCTGTATGTCGACAAGGCAGCCCCTGCCGGCATCGCCCAAGCCGACCAGCTGCACGGCAAGGCCATGAGCTACAACAACTACGTTGACGCGGACGCGGCCCTGCGCGCAGCGTACGACTTCGACGCCCCCGCCGTAGCGGTGATCAAGCACGCCAACCCGTGCGGCGTCGCCGTCGCATCCGCCGATGCCGCGGACCCGATCGCCGATGCACACGCAAAGGCACACGCCACCGACCCGCTCTCGGCCTTTGGCGGCGTTATCGCGGCCAACCGCACGGTGACCGTCGGCATGGCACGGACCATCAAGGAGATCTTCACCGAGGTCGTCATCGCCCCGGCCTTCGAAGCCGAAGCCGTTGCCATCCTCTCGGCCAAGAAGAACATCCGCCTGCTGGCCTTGCCCGAAGGCTACGGACGCTACGCCAGCGAAATCCGCCAGGTCTCCGGCGGCGTGCTGGTCCAGATGAGCGACAAGGTCGATGCCGAAGGCGACAACCCGGCAAATTGGAGGCTCGCCGCCGGCGAAGCCGCCGACGAGGCCACGCTGGCTGACTTGTCCTTCGCCTGGACCGCAGTGCGTGCCGCGAAGTCCAACGCCATCCTGCTGGCCAACAACCAGGCGGCAGTGGGTATCGGCATGGGCCAGGTCAACCGCGTGGATTCCTGCAAGCTCGCCGTTGAGCGCGCCAACACGTTGGGCGTCACCGTCGAATCGACAGTCGATGCAGCCGGCGGGGCTTCCGGCTTCCAAGGAACTTCTGCGCAGCGTGCCCGTGGGGCGGTTGCCGCCTCCGATGCGTTCTTCCCGTTCGCAGACGGCCTGCAGATCCTCCTCGATGCCGGTGTGCGCGCAGTGGTCCAGCCCGGAGGGTCGGTTCGCGACGAGGAAGTCATCGCCGCCGCCAACGCCGCGGGCATCACGATGTACTTCACCGGTGCCCGCCACTTCTTCCACTAGATAGGGGCGGGCACCTCCGCCCGGCCCAAACGCAACGACCCCCGGAAGCATTCCGGGGGTCGTTGCGCGTCCTGCCGGTTCCTTCGCGAAGTGGGAACCGGCAGCGGGCAACCGGGGGACACCTTGCCTTCCGGGGGTGCCGGAACGGCGGGGAAAATGGTCCGTGGACACAAAGGGCGTGGTTCCGCAGCGGGCCGGCCCGGAATGCAACGAAGTTCAGTTATGAGGTGTTAACTTAATGCGTTCCCGGTTCGGAGGTGCTTTTGCCCCGGTTTTCCACGGCGAAACCGGCTTGGAAATGTGTGTGGGTTATACCGCAAAAAGTGTTTGTACGCGTTAAATCGGGTAAGTTGGGGATGTTGAGATCAGTTCGGAGTACACATATCCGATAAGACCGTTCAGGGAGACGCCTCACCTATGGCCAAGATTATTTATACCCACACCGACGAAGCTCCGATGCTGGCAACCCACTCGTTCCTGCCGATTGTCGAAGCTTATGCCTCGACCGCGGGTGTAGAGATCGAGACGCGCGACATCTCGCTGGCGGGCCGCATCATTTCGGTCTTTGGCGACTACCTCACCGCTGAGCAGCGGATCCCGGACACCTTGGCCGAGCTTGGCGACCTGGTCAAGAGCCCCGATGCAAACATCATCAAGCTGCCGAACATCTCGGCATCCGTCCCACAGCTGAAGGCGGCCATCGCCGAGCTGCAGGCTGCGGGATACGCCCTGCCGGATTACCCGAGCAACCCGTCCTCGGACGAGGAAACCGACATCCGTGCCCGCTACGACAAGATCAAGGGCTCTGCAGTGAACCCGGTCCTGCGCGAGGGCAACTCGGACCGTCGCGCACCGCTGAGCGTGAAGAACTACGCCCGCAAGAATCCGCACTCCATGGGCGTCTGGTCCAGCGACTCGAAGACCAACGTCGCCACCATGAGCGAAGATGATTTCCGCGCCAACGAGAAATCAGTGGTCATCGACAAGGACCAGAAGATCTCCATCCGCTTTGTCAGCGAAGACGGCGAAGTCAAGGTCCTGAAGAAGGCCTTCCCCGTGCTGGAGCACGAGATCATCGACGGCACCGTCATGCACGCCGCCTCGCTGAACGCATTCCTGAAGGACGCGGTGGCCCAGGCCAAGTCAGAGGGCGTGTTGTTCTCCGCCCACCTGAAGGCAACGATGATGAAGGTCTCGGACCCGATCATCTTTGGCCACGTCGTCAAGGCCTACTTCTCCGAACTCTTCGAGACCTACGGCGAGCAGCTCGAGGCTGCGGGCCTGAGCCCCAACAATGGACTGGCCGCCATCCTCGGTGGTCTCGATGACCTGGCCGACGACGTTCGCGCCGGTGTCGAGAAGCTGATCGCCAAGGGCTACGAAGACGGACCGTCACTTGCCATGGTGGACTCCGACAACGGCATCACCAACTTGCACGTCCCTTCCGACGTCATCGTCGATGCCTCCATGCCGGCCATGATCCGCACCTCCGGCCACATGTGGGGCGCGGACGGCAACGAACACGACACCCTCGCTGTCATCCCTGATTCCTCCTACGCCGGCGTTTTCCAGGCGGTCATCGAGGATTGCCGTGCCAACGGCGCGTTCGATCCGACCACCATGGGCACCGTCCCGAACGTCGGACTGATGGCACAGGCGGCCGAGGAATACGGATCGCACAACAAGACCTTCGAGATCAAGGCCGAAGGTCACGTCCAGGTCCTGGATGCCTCCGGCGGCGTGCTCATCGAACACCAGGTCTTCCCGGGCGACATCTGGCGTGCCTGCCAGACCAAGGACGTGCCGGTGCGCGACTGGGTCAAGCTGGCCGTGAACCGCGCCCGCGCATCCCAGACCCCGGCGATTTTCTGGCTCGATGACACCCGCGCCCACGATGCGGTCCTGATTACCAAGGTCAACGAATACCTCAAGGACCACGACACCGATGGCCTGACCATCAAGATCCTTTCGCCGGTCGACGCCACCAAGTACACCATTGAGCGTCTGCGCCGCGGCGAGGACACCATCTCGGTTTCCGGCAATGTGCTGCGTGACTACCTCACAGACCTGTTCCCGATCCTCGAATTGGGCACCAGCGCCAAGATGCTTTCCATCGTGCCGCTGATCGCCGGTGGAGGACTGTTTGAAACCGGTGCAGGCGGTTCCGCCCCCAAGCACGTTTCACAGCTGGTGAAGGAAAACCACCTGCGCTGGGATTCATTGGGTGAGTTCCTCGCCCTTGCGGTTTCCTTCGAGCACCTGGCCAACTCCTCGGACAATGCGCGTGCGCAGATCCTGGCGGACACCTTGGATGCGGCAACGGGCACCTTCCTGCTGGAGAACAAGTCGCCCAAGCGCAAGGTCGGGGAGCTGGACAACCGCGGCAGCCACTTCTACCTGGCCAAGTACTGGGCAGAGGAACTCTCCGCACAGACCAAGGACACCGCTTTGGCCGACGCGTTCAAGGCCGTGTCCGAGGCATTGGGCGGCAACGAGGAAGGCATCATCGCCGAACTCGCGGCCGTGCAGGGTTCACCCGTCGAGCTGGGTGGCTACTACCGCCCGGTCGAGGCCAAGGTCACCGAGACCATGCGTCCGAGCACCACGCTGAACACCGTGCTGGAACTGCTCAAGAAGTAGTCCTTCGCAGATCTCAACGCAGAACGCAAAGGCCGCCACAACCCGAAAGGGGAAGTGGCGGCCTTTGCCATTTGCGCCGTTCTACAGGCCTCGGCCGACCTCCCAGATGCCCTCGGAGGTTCCTGTGAGCAGGGCGTTGACGGAGACCGCCTGCGCGTCGGTGAATGAGGCAATGTAATCGACAATGGCCCGCGCCCGGCCCAATCGTTCGACCTCGAGGCGGCCACCGTCGCCGAACAATGCCGGGGAGCTGACATGGAGCTGGCGGTATTCCTCGGTGGCGGCCTCGATGGAGTCGTGCAACCTCCGCGGTGCCCGTGCCGCGTCCTGCGGATCATCCAGCCAGGCAGCCAACCCCTCGGCGAGCGACTTGATGATCCGGGTTTGCCCGCGCTGGTATAATGCCAGATCGGAGCGGTCCAGCACGAATCGCGCGTGCACGAACTTGAGCACCACCACGTCGTGCCAGGCCTCGTCGGCCAACCTGACGTGCCCGCTCCGGATTCCCGGGTTCCTTTCAACGGCAATGGATGCCTGGAGCCTGTCGATCCAACGCCGGGTGAAGGCGGTGACGGCACGGTCCGCGTCCAAGCCCCCGTCATAGGGCAAGGAAAGCAGGCCCTCGACAAGGTCGTGGCACACACGCTCGACCGAGGCGCGGAAAGCCCCGGCATCGGCAATCGCCGGGTCCTTGTCCGCAACCCTGCGCCAGGTGACCTCCAGCCCGTGGCCCGGCCGGCGCTGGTCCAGCTCATGGTCCCGAAGCCCGGCAAGCTCCTTGCCGGAATCCAGCCAGTGCCGCAGTTCGGCCGAGACCGGTGAATACTGCAGGACCCCGGCGCGGTGGAAATCATCAAGGTCGTGCACCGCATAGGCAATGTCGTCTGCGATATCCATGACCGAGCATTCCAGGGTTTGCTGGTGATTGGATATCTTTGGGAAGACCGAGAGCGCATCATGCATCTCGAGTGATTCGATGTCGTAGGCCGAGTACTTCACCGCGCCCCTTCCTCCGCCAAGGCCCACGCCGCGCGGCAAGAGCTGCGGGGGCCGGTCGGGCATGGCGCGCCATTCGTTGCGGGTCCACGGGTACTTCAACACCGCAGCACGAACCGCCCTGGTCAGGTTCAGTCCGCGCGGACTGGCATCGCAGCTATCCAGCGCGGTGAGGATGCGGAAGCTCTGGGCATTGCCCTCGAACCCGTCGGGCAAGCCCAAGGTGTGGCGGGCGACCCGATCCAGTTCCTGCTCACCGAGATGCCCGAACGGAGGGTGTCCCAAATCGTGGGCGGCCGCGGCGGCCTGCACCACCACCGGATCGCAACCGCCCAGCTCCGCGACAAGCTTGCGGGTGGGCTCGTCGGCATTGCGAAGGCCGATGGCGATGGAGCGGGCCACCGCGGAAACCTTCAGCGAGTGGGTGAGCCTGTTGTGCACCACGGTGCCGGCGCCCGCCTGGGGGATCACCTGGGTCACCGCCGAAAGCCTGGAAAAGTACGGGGAGAAGCGGATGCGCTCGATGTCTATGCGGAACTCGTCTTCACCGGGCCGCGAATCCTCTGTGGTGGTCCGGCCGCGTCCGCCGTCTTGGTGCGTCGTGTTCCTGATATCCATGATGCGAACCAGCCTAGTGGAGACGAAGGTTCACCGACCGGCCGACGCGAGGGGCGGGCAGGATCCCGATGGCCGGCTCCGCCGTGTGGCTGCAGTGGAGGGTCAGTAGAGCTTGTTTGCCCCGCCATCGGCCATGAGCGTCTGGCCGGTCATGTACCGGGAATCATCGGAGAGCAGGAAGGCGACGATCGGCGCGACGTCCTCCTCGGGATCTCCAAAACGCCCCAACGGGACCTTGGCCAGCGAGTCCTGGTACATCTGGGGGTAGGCCTCGCTCCAAGCCTTGACCCCGGGAGTCAGCGCCATCGGGGAAACGACGTTGACACGGATGTTGTCCTTGGCCCATTCGTTGGCGGTGACCCGGGACAGTCCACGGATCGCTTCCTTGGCTGAGGCGTATGCGGCCTGTGTTTCCTGGCCGACCATGGCCGATCCCGAACCGAAGTTCACCACGGCGCCGCCGTTGCGGGCCAATAACGGGTAGGCAGCAGTCATGAACTGGCGGGTGGCGCGGAAGCCGGTGTTGAAGGAAAGCTCCCACTGGTCCTCGGTGAGGTCGTTGAACATCGCCTGGGCGGAGGCGTGGGCGTTGTTGACCAGCCCTTCAAGCCCGCCAAACCTCTCGCCTGCCAGTTCGACGGCCGTCTCGGCAACCGTTTTGTCACTGACATCCCCGAGCAGGAACTGGACATTTGGACCCAGGTCCCCCTCGAGCGCTTCGCCGGCCTCGCCGTTGACATCAACGGCTACGACCTTGGCCCCGCGGGCCACCAGCACACGGGAAATCGCGCCCCCGATGCCCGACGCCCCGCCGGTGACGATTACTACCTTGTTGCCAAGCTGCATGTTGGTTCCTCTTCCCATCGAAGGAGATTGGCTGATCCGCAAGGGCGAACCGCCCATTCATACAATCACGTCTTGATGGGCAAAGGCTGCACGCCGCAAAAG
>JAUNVO010000161.1:0-954 GCA_030540695.1 Micrococcaceae bacterium
GTGGCGCCATCTCGTGGCTTGCCTCGGGCATGCTGGTGCTCGAGCGCCTTGAGCTGTACAAGGACCCGGACTACGTGACCAGTTGTGATTTCAACCCCTGGGTGTCCTGCGGCACCGTCATGAAATCCACGCAGGCCGCCCTATTCGGGTTCCCCAACCCCTTCCTGGGAATCGTCGGGTTTGCCGTGGTGATCACCATCGGCATGGCGTTGCTGGCCGGGGCCCGGTTCGCCCGCTGGTACTGGATCGGCTTGCAGGCCGGGGTCACCCTGGCCATGGTCTTCATCGTCTGGCTCTGGTCCCAGGCGCTGTATGAGATCAACGCGCTGTGCCTGTATTGCATGGTCGTCTGGGCGATGGTGATCCCGATGTTTCTGTACACCACCGCACGCAACATCGCCCACGGGGTGATCCCCGCCTCCGGCGCCGTGCGCCGCTTCAGCGCCGAATGGACCTGGGTGCTGAACATCATCATGCTGGTTGCCACCGCCGCGACGATCTTCCTGCGTTTCCCGGGGGCCTTCCTTGGCTCCTGATGCGCCAACGGCTACCGGGGGGCGGGCAACCAACCGGCGCCTGGCGGCAGCGGCCTGCGTGCCACCGGTCATCGCCCTGGGTCTGGCCTCGCGCTTCCTGGGCACCGGCCCGATGGCCGATGCCGCCGGAGGGGTGCTCTATGCCGTGCTGCTCTATGTGCTTCTGATCGTGCTTCGCCCCCGTGCCGCAAGGCTTTCCAACGCGCTGGCAGCCCTGGGTTTGTGCGTGGCCCTGGAGCTGTTCCAGCTCAGCGGGATTCCCGCGGACCTCGCCCGTTCGTTCCCGCCGATCCGCCTGGTGCTGGGCACCACCTTCGTCCCCCTGGACCTTATTGCCTATCTGATCGGTGCCGCGGGGGCCCTGGGCGTCGATTGGCGCCTGGGCCGCGCGCACCTGGCTGTTCCCGGTTCCGCGCCG
>JAUNVO010000161.1:964-7223 GCA_030540695.1 Micrococcaceae bacterium
TGGCTTGGCCTGGTGTCGGGTCCGTCCGGGGACCCGGGGGCTAGGAAAACCAGATACCGATTTCACGGTTCGAGGACTCCACGGAGTCCGAGCCGTGGACCAGGTTCTGCTGGACCTTCAGGCCCCAGTCGCGACCCAGGTCCCCACGGATGGTCCCCGGAGCCGCCGTGGTCGGGTCCGTGGTTCCGGCCAGCGAGCGGAACCCGGTGATGACGTTGTGGCCCTCGGCCACGATGGCCACCAGCGGGCCCGAGAGCATGAATTCGACAAGCGGCTCGTAGAACGGCTTGCCCACGTGCTCCTCGTAGTGCGCCTCGAGCAGTTCGCGACTCGCGGAGACCTGCTTGAGCTCGGCGATCACATAGCCCTTGGCTTCGATGCGGGAAATGATCTGCCCGGTCAGCTGGCGCTTGACGCCGTCGGGCTTGATCAAGATGAGTGAACGTTCAATAGCCATGTCATGGCTCCTATCCAAAGGTGTTTAGTGGGGGTACAAGTCAAAAATGTGGCGCGGTCCTTACGGGGCGCGGCCGCTACGCGGTTTCACCCTGCGGATGCTCGGCATCCCAGGCCTGTTGCTCGCGGGCCCGGCGCGCGGTCTCCAGATCCATGGCATGCCCCTTGGTCACCGCATACCACCAGGTGGCGGCAAAGGCGGCGCCGATGAAGAACATCGAGGGCAGCAGGAATCCGGTGAGGATGAACAGCAGCTGCAGGGCCCAGCCGATGGCGTAACCAGCAGGCTTCTTGAGCAACGCGCAGGTGAGGATGCACAGCACCGCGATGATCGCCCCGGCGCCCAGCACCAGAAACGGGGAAAGTTCATCGCGTTTGAGCCCGAATAGTGCCAGCGCGACGAAGACCGCCAGCAGCGCCTCGAGGGTAAGCACGGTGGAGGCGAAAAGCACCCGCGTCGAGCGGACCTTCTTGGGTTGCCCCGGGCGCCATTCGCGCTGCGCCTTGGTCATTTTGGCCATGGGCTATGCACCTCCAAGCAGCATGCGGGCCTCGCCCACCAGGGTGATCGATCCGGTGACCAACACTCCGCCGCCGAAGTCCGTCGATGCCTCCGCGCGCCCCACGGCCCACTCCAGGGCATCGTCAAGACGCTCGGTGACAAACAGGTCCTCTTCGTTGAATCCGGCCTCCAGCGCCATCGTCGCCAGTTCTCCGGCCGGAATCGAGCGCGGCGAATTGGACTGGGTGATGCAGATGTCCTGACTCAAATCCAGGTATGCCTCGCGCAATTCGGCCAGCATGCCCCGGGCGTCCTTTTCGGCCAGCACGCCGATGACCAGCACCAGCTTGGTGAACCCGAAGGACTCCTTCACCGCGGCCGCGGAGACGCGGATGCCCTCGGGGTTGTGCCCGGCATCCAGCAGCACCGTTGGCGCCTTGCGGATCACCTCGAGGCGTCCCGGGCTGGTGACGGCGCCGAAGCCTTCCATGACCAGCTCGTGGTTCAGCTCGCTGTTCCCTCCGCCAATGAATGCCTCGACGGCGGCCAGGGCGACCGCGGCGTTCTGTCCCTGGTGCGCCCCGTGCAGCGGCAGCAGGATGCCGGGGTAGCGTCCGGCGATGCCCTGCAGGTCAAGCTGCTGGCCGCCGACCGCGACGGTGCGGTTCTCCACGCCGAACTCGACGCCCTCGAACCGGTAGGGCACCCCGGTTTCACGTGCCTTCTCCAGCAGCACCTGGGCCGCATCGGCCGGCTGCGCCGCGGAGATGAGGAATCCCCCGGGCTTGATGATCCCGGCCTTCTCCTGCGCGATCAGTTCGGTGGTGTCGCCCAACAGGTCCGTGTGGTCAAGGGAGATCGGGGTGAGGACGCACACCTGGCCGTCCCCGACGTTGGTCGCGTCGGTGATCCCGCCCAGTCCGACCTCGATGATCGCCACGTCCACCGGGGTGTCGGCGAAGATCGCGAACCCCAGGATGGTCACCGCCTCGAAGTACGTCAGCCGGTTTTCACCGGCCGCGGTGAGCTCGTCGTCGACGATCTGCAGGTAGGGGCGGATCTCGTCCCAGATCCGCACGAAGGTCTCGTTATCCACCGGTTCCCCGTCGATCCCGATGCGTTCGGTGACCGAGACAAGGTGCGGGGAGGAATAGCGCCCGGTGCGCAGGTCGTGGGCGCGCAGCAGCGCCTCGATCATCCGCGCCGTGGAGGTCTTCCCGTTGGTGCCGGTGACGTGGATGATCGGGAAGGCCTTGTTCGGCTCCCCCAGGATCTCCATGGCACGGCGCATCGGCTCCATGCGCGGCTCGATCTTGTTTTCCGGGGCGCGTGCGAGCAGTTCGGCGTAGACGCTCTCCACCGAGAACCGGTCAAAGGTGTTGCTCATGCGTGTGGCTCCGATGTGTTGGTCTTGCCCTGTGCGGTGGCCACCGATTCGACGGTGATCCTGGCCTCCGCCCCGTTTTCGCCCGGCTCAAGGACCAGGCCGGTGGTGAGGGTCTCGGACTTGATCAATGCGGCGTTGGCTTGCAGCGCCGCCAGGGTGGCGGGGTCGGCGTGGATGACGGTGCGAATGCGGTCGCTGACCGCCAAATCCGCGTCCTTGCGGGCCGACTGGATGGCCCGGACCATGTCCCTGGCCAGCCCCTCGGCAGCGAGTTCGGGGCTCACCTCGGTGTCCAGGACCAGGAACCCGCCTCCGGGCAGCACGGCCGCGGCGATCGATTCCTCGCCCTCGGCGGCCTCCACGACGGTCTCCAGGGTGTATTCATGGTCTTGGAGTTCCAAGGACCCGGCGGTGACGATGCCGGCCTCGTCCATTGACCAGTCACCGGCCTTCGCACCCTTGATGGCCACCTGCACGTTCTTGCCCAACCGCGGCCCGGCGGCACGGGCGTTCACGACCAGGCGCTGGCTGATGCCGTACTCGGCGGCGTTGGCTTCCGCCGCGTCGATCAGGGTCAACGAACGCAGGTTCAGCTCGTCCTTGATGATGGTGGCGAACGTGCCGGCAAGCGCCGCGGCGTTGGGCACCGCGACGCTCATCCCGGCCAGCGGCAGGCGCACGCGCAGGTTCGCCGCCTTGCGCAGCGAGGAACCGACCGAGGCGATCTTTCGGGTGGTTTCCATCGCCGTGACCAGTTCCGGATTGCGCCCGAAGGCCTCGGCGTCGGGCCAAGGCTCCAGGTGGACCGAGCGTCCCCCGGTGAGCCCGCGCCAGATTTCCTCGGTGGCCAGCGGCAGCAGCGAGGCGCTCACGCGCATCAGGGTTTCCAGGCAGGTGTACAGGGTGTCGAACGCGCCGGGGTCTTCGTCGAAGAAGCGCTGGCGCGAACGGCGCACGTACCAGTTGGTGAGCGTATCCATGTATTGGCGGATGGTTTCGGCGGCCTCGGAGATCTCGTAGGCATCCAGGCTGGCCCCGGCCTCGCGGACCAGGTCCCCGGTGGCGGCGAGCATGTAGGCATCGAGCGGGTCGGACGAGGTGTAGGTGTGCTTGGCCCGGTACCCGGCACCGGAATCCGCGGCGTTGGTGTACAGGCAGAAGAAGTGCCAGACGTTCCACATCGGCAGCAACACCTGGCGCACGCCCTCGCGGATGCCCTGCTCGGTGACCACCAGGTTGCCGCCGCGCAGGATCGGGGAGGCCATCAGGAACCAGCGCATCGCATCGGCGCCGTCGCGGTCAAGGACCTCGTTGACATCCGGGTAGTTGCGCAGCGACTTGGACATCTTCGCCCCGTCCGAGCCCAGCACGATGCCGTGGCTGATCACGTTCTTGAACGCCGGGCGGTCAAAGAGCGCGGTGGAGAGGATGTGCATGGTGTAGAACCAGCCGCGGGTCTGGCCGATGTACTCGACGATGAAGTCCGCCGGGTGGTGGGTGTCGAACCATTCCTTGTTCTCGAACGGGTAGTGCGCCTGGGCGTAGGGCATGGATCCGGAGTCGAACCAGACATCGAGCACGTCCTCGACGCGGCGCATGGTGCCGGCACCGGTGCAGCCCTCGTGTGCCTTGGTCAGCTCGTCGATGAACGGGCGGTGCAGATCCGGTTCGCCCTCGTGGTTAAGCGGCAGGCGGCCGAATCCGGCCTGGATTTCCTCCAACGAGCCGTACACCTCGCGGTGCGTGCAGTCCGCGCCGTCACATTCCCACACCGGGATCGGCGAGCCCCAGTAGCGGTTGCGCGAGATCGACCAGTCCCGGGCGTTGGCGAGCCACTTGCCGAATTGGCCGTCCTTGACGTTGCCCGGTATCCAGTTGATCTGCTGGTTCAATTCCAGCATGCGGTCCTTGACCTTGGTGACTTCCACGTACCAGGAGGAGATCGCGCGGTAGATCAGCGGGGTGCGGCAGCGCCAGCAGTGCGGGTAGGAGTGCACATAGGAGGCCTGCTTGACCAACCGGGCATCGGATTTAAGGATATTGGTGATGATCTTGTTGGCCTCGAAGACCTGCACTCCGGCGATCTCGGCCAGCGCACCGCCGGCGAACAGCGGCAGGAAGTTCGCACCCTCGTCGATGGACAGGACCACCGGGATGCCGGAGGCCTCGCAGATCTTCTGGTCCTCCTCGCCGTAGGCGGGGGCCTGGTGGACGATGCCGGTGCCGTCGGTGGTGGTGACGTAGTCGGCAACCAGCAGCTGGAAGGCCTCGGCGGTGTTGTAGGTCTCGATGTCCGCGAAGGTGTCCCACAACGGGGTGTAGCGGATTCCGGCCAGCTGATCCCCGGTGTAGCGGGCGGTGATGGCGGCGGCGGCGGCGGCTGCGTCCTCGTAGCCCAGGTCCTTGGCGTAGGAGCCGAGCAGGTCCTCGGCGATCATGAAGTCGCCGGTGGCGTTCGAGGCCTTGACCCCGTTTTCCCCGGCGGGGAGCACCACATAGGTCACGGTCGGGCCCACGGCCAGCGCCAGGTTGGTCGGCAGCGTCCACGGGGTGGTGGTCCAGGCCAGTGCCTGGACGCCGGCGAGTTCCTTGGAGATCTCCGATGCCCCGGCAAGCAGCGGGAAGGAGACGGTGACGGTCTGGTCCTGGCGGTCCTTGTAGACATCGTCATCCATGCGCAACTCGTGGTTCGACAGCGGGGTCTCGTCTTTCCAGCAGTATGGCAGTACGCGGAAGCCCTGGTACGTGAGGCCCTTTTCATGCAGCTGCTTGAAGGCCCAGATGACCGATTCCATGTATTCGACGTTCAGCGTCTTGTAGTCGTTCTCGAAGTCGACCCAGCGCGCCTGGCGGGTGACGTATTCCTGCCATTCGTCGGCGTACTTCATCACCGAGGTGCGGCAGGCGTCGTTGAACTTGTCGATGCCCATGGCCTCGATCTGTTCCTTGTCCGTCATGCCCAGCTGTTTCATGGCTTCGAGCTCGGCGGGCAACCCGTGGGTGTCCCAGCCGAAGCGGCGCTCCACCCGGTGCCCGCGTTGGGTCTGGTAGCGCGCGACGAGGTCCTTGACGTAGCCGGTGAGCAGGTGGCCGTAGTGCGGCAGCCCGTTGGCAAAGGGAGGCCCGTCGTAGAAAACGAATTCGTTGGCTCCATCGACACCTCCATCGCGGGTGTCGATGGAGGCCTGGAAGGTCTCGTCGTTCTTCCAGTAGGAAAGGACCCGTTCCTCGATCTCCGGGAAGCGCGGAGAGGATGGCGTTACGCCATGGGGATCGGTCGAGGCCTTGGGGTAGCTGGTCATCTGCGGAAGTCCTGGTGATCGAAGGCGCATCAATGCGCTAAGGCGTTCTCCAAACACAGGGGCGAAAACGAAGCAAATCGGTCGCTCCATCCCGCGGTACCACCCCGCTTGCCAGATCCCACCCGGATTCCCGGGCGCTTCCTGGCCGCTCATTGACTGCTGTGACGGGCTTACCCGCTCGGTTCTACTGCAATGCCGCCCACCTGACTTGGCGGGCAGTGTGCGTTCTTCCGAGGACTCACCGGTGATTGCCGGGTCAACGTCATGTTGGGATCCAGTCTAGCGCCCCCGGGCCCCGAAGGATCAACCCGGGCACTGCGCACGGCGCGTGCCGTGAGCAGTCAGACACCGCCGCGGCAACCGGCGAGGCCACCGCGGGACAAGCAGGGGGCGAAAGATCAGGCAATAATTTCGTCGATCAGTTATTGAAACGCTATCTTGAATCAGCAGCATCTCGTCCAGGCGCAAAGTTTCGGATGACACCACCCCACCTTCAAACCAGCGCGGAGCCCTGCTCCAAGGGACTGCGCCGGAGATCCGGAGCACTTGATGAAACGCCCAATCCAACTCATCGGCGGTGCGGCGATCGCGCTCATCTCACTCACCGGCTGC
>JAUNVO010000162.1:0-907 GCA_030540695.1 Micrococcaceae bacterium
GGTTCCCTACGTGGGGTTCGTCGCCAACTGGTTGGGCAACCAGAATCGTGGCCTGTTCAGCGAAGTGGCAGCCGGCGGCTTCATCCTCTACGGGGCGGCCCTGATGGTCAACGGCGTGCGTAGCCGTCTCAAGCGCAACAAAGCGAACGTCGGATCTACATCGATGGAGCTCGCAGCATGAGCAAGCACCGCAAATCCACGAGGATCGCCGGGATGAGACTGGCCATCATCACTTATGTCACCGTCCTGCTGCTTGGACTGGGCGGGGCCGGGGCGCATGCACTGTGGAACATGTCCGGTACCGGGGTCGGCACCGTGGTTGCAGGTACATGGGCACCGAAGGCCATTGACGCCAACGATGTGAATTGCTCACGCAAGGACAGCGGGAACACCTCGAAGATCACCGTGACGTGGCCTTCTGTCGATGCGGATTCCTACGTGCTCGATTTGAAGGGTGAAGGACGCACCGAGAGCGCGAAGACCAGCGGATTGACATGGACCTTCAACCTTAGCCGTCCAGGAATCTTTGGAAGCGACAACTACAAGCTGGCCATCACGCCCTACGTCGGCGGCGTATCCTCAGCCCCGGCGGCTAACGTCGATGTCAGCGTCAAGCTCTATGTTTCAGAGTGGGGCGAAGTGAAGTGCTCTGCCGCCAAGTAGGCCCCTAGTAGCGGAAACCTCGGCATTGGCATCCTGTGGAATAGCTTCGCAGGATGCCGATGCCGAGGTTTCTTGCGTTAATCGCCGTAGGTCCGCCCCGCATAGCCGAGCTTGCGTGAAATCTGTTGGGCGGTGTGCGCCATGACGGACTTGAGTGCCGTCATCCGGGCTTCTCGATTATTCGCGGTTCTCTAGCGATGCCCGCGCCATCAGCCGGGCGATGGTCTGCGGACTAGCTCCGAAA
>JAUNVO010000162.1:917-7223 GCA_030540695.1 Micrococcaceae bacterium
AGTGCCGTCATCCGGGCCTCAGGCATGTCCGGGGTGGTTGCCGACATGCTGATGGCCGCGATGATCTTGCCGCTGCCATCGCGGATGGGGGCCGCGACGCACTTGATCCCTGGCTCATTGTCCTCGAGATCCAGGGCGATCCCCTCGCTGGCGTAGAGCGCCATGCGCGCCATGAAGTCTTCGCGGGACGATGGTGAACCTTCGTCAACCGGCGATTCGCGCTCGAAGGTCGATGCCCAGCGATCGGGTGTGTCGATCAATAATGCCTTGCCGATCCCTGTTCTGCTCAGTGGCATGCGCTGACCCACCCGGGAACGCATCTGCGCGCCGCGGGTTCCCGGGACCTTGTCCACGTAGAGGACCTGCGCCTCGTCCTCGACCGCCAGGTGCACCGTGTCCTGGTATTTTGCCGCGAGCTCCTCCAGGATCGGCTTGGCGATCACGGGAACCGGGCTTTGGTACAGGGCGTGGAAACCCAGTTCGATCAACGCCGAGCCCAGGCTGTAGTCGCTTCCGGCGGTGTTGCGCAGGAAGCCACGGGCGCTCAGCAGCTGCAGCAGTCGGTGGGTGGTGCTCTTGCCGATGCCCGTGGCCGCGCTTACCGATCCCAGCGTTGTGGCGCCGTCGGCCACCGCCCGCAGGACATCCAAACCGCGGGCAAGGGTCTGGGTCCCCGGGGGAGGGACCGCACTGGTGGTCGCTGTAGTAGAAGTAGCGGGTAATTCCACGGTGACGTCCTGTTGTTCGGTGGATAAGAGATGGCAGCAATGCTTTAGGTTTTCGGTTCATCCCACTATATGCGACAGCCTTTGAAATATAGGAACGACTGTCGGACGATTTCACTGTGAACGGGAGCACATCAGGTCCCGTACCAAGAACTCCGAAGTTGGGAACCATGAAGCAGAACGACGCACCGCGACTGATCGCCCTTGACTGGGGGACCAGCTCTTGCCGTGTCTATCTGCTTGGCGACGGCGGCCGGATCATTGAGACCCGCAGCGAACCGTGGGGAATCCTGCAGGTTGCCGAGCGAGCCCGCACGCACTCCACGAGCCTCGAGGCCCAATTTCAGCAGACGCTGCAGAAACTATGCGGAACCTGGATGGAAGCATACGCCGGGCTGCCGGTGGTTGCCTGCGGCATGGTCGGCAGCCAACAAGGCTGGATCCAAGCGGACTACCGGCCAACCCCGGCCCACCTCGCCGTCCCCACCCATGCGTTGGCGACCGTGACCATGGCGAATGGTCAGAGCATCCACATCATCCCCGGCGTCATTGAAGATTCCGCACTGCCCGATGTGATGCGCGGGGAGGAAACCCAGATCCTGGGTGCCTTGGAGCTCCAGCGCGCCAGCGCCAACGAAGGGATATCCACCGTGCAATGGATGGTCCTGCCCGGCACCCACTCAAAATGGGTCAAGGTCATGGGTTCCACGATCCAGGAATTCTCCACCTCGATGACCGGTGAAACCTATAACCTGTTGATGCAGCACAGCATCCTCGCGAAGCTGGCCGAAACCCCGCCCCAGACATCTTGGAATGCCTTTGACCGCGGGTTGGTCACCGCTTTCTCGTCCGAGGGGAGAAAGGGCATCATGGCCACGGCCTTTTCCGCGCGAACCCTGGTGCTGACCGGACGATTGGAATCCACCGAAGTGTCCGACTACCTGTCCGGACTCATGATCGGTGATGAGATCCTCTCCGTCTCCCAATCGTGGGAAGAAGAGCCACCGCAGCGCATCACCATCTGCGGCAACGAGAACCTCAGCCCGCGATACCGCCGCGGCCTGCAGCGCTTGGGCATCGAAGAAATCGTGGAACTGCGCGACACCGCCCCCGCGGGGATCTGGAAAATTGCTGAATCCGCGGGTCTTTTGGCCACCAAGAACACCACCGAAGCCGAGGAACACCTCCGGCTTCCCCAATCCTCCGAACGAAAGGTCACTTCCTGATCATGGCATCACCGAAACGTACACAGACAGGACTGGTGGCCATTCTTCGGGGGTTGCCCCCGGAAGATGCCGCGGCAGTGGGAAAACTCCTTTACGCCGCCGGTTTCAGGTCGTTGGAGGTCCCGTTGAATTCTCCCGAGCCGTTGAAGAGCATCGGGATCCTGCGCGCGGAACTACCCGCGGATTGCGTTGTCGGCGCGGGAACAGTGCTCACCGTTGAGCAGGTTGAGGCCTGCAGGGACGCCGGAGCCCAGATCATTGTTTCGCCTAACACCGATCTCGAGGTCATCAAGGCCACGGTGGCCGCCGGGATGGAGAGCTTCCCCGGAGCCGCAACACCCAGTGAGGCCTTTGCCGCCATTGCCGCGGGCGCCCGGAACATCAAGATCTTCCCCGTGGAGCAGGTCGGCCTGGCCGGATACAAGGCCTGGCGCGCCGTGCTTCCGGCGGATGTCGGGATCATCCCGGTGGGCGGGATCAACGCGGAGAACATGGACACCTGGGTGGAGGCCGGCGCCACCGGCTTCGGCATTGCCTCGGCGCTGTATGCGCCCGGGCGTGACCTTCAAGAACTCAACACCCGGGCAACCGCGATTGCCGGGGCCTGGAACCGGATTCAAGAGACGAGGAAGTCTGCATGAAAATCACCAAACTCACGACCTACACGGTCCCGCCGCGTTGGCTCTTCCTCAAGGTCGAGACGGACGAGGGAATCGTCGGTTGGGGCGAGCCCGTGCTGGAGGGGCGCGCCGCCACGGTCGCCGCTGCGGTGGAGGAACTCTCCGACTACGTGATCGGCCAGGATCCGCGGAACATCGAGGACCTGTGGACGATCATGTACCGCGCCGGTTTCTACCGGGGCGGACCGATCCTGATGAGCGCGCTGGCCGGCATCGACCAGGCCCTGTGGGACATCAAGGGCAAGGCCCTGGGCGTTCCCGCTTACGAGCTGCTCGGTGGCAAGGTCCGTGACCGCATCCGTGTCTACTCCTGGATCGGAGGGGACCGGCCGGCGGACACCGCACAGGCCGCACGTGACGCCGTTGACCGCGGCTTCACCGCCGTGAAGATGAACGGCACCGAGGAAATGCAGTACATCGATTCCTGGGACAAGGTCGAGCAGTGCATTGCCAACGTGCAGGCGGTCCGCGACGCCGTGGGCACCAACGTGGGCATCGGCGTGGACTTCCACGGCCGTGTGCACAAGCCCATGGCCAAGGTGTTGATCAACGAGCTCGAGCCCTACAAGCTCATGTTCATCGAGGAACCGGTGCTGAGCGAGAATGTCGGCTCGATGCTCGACGTGCTGCGCAACACCAGCACCCCGATCGCGCTGGGTGAGCGGCTCTACTCGCGCTGGGACTTCAAGGAGATCTTGGCCTCGGGTGCCGTGGACATCATCCAGCCCGACCCCTCGCACGCCGGCGGCATCACCGAGACCCGGAAGATTGCCGCCATGGCCGAGGCCTACGATGTCGCCGTGGCCCTGCACTGCCCGCTGGGCCCGATCGCGCTGGCTGCCAACCTGCAGATCGATGCCGGTTGCTACAACGCCTTCATCCAGGAACAAAGCTTGGGCATCCACTACAACAAGTCCAACGATCTGCTCGACTACGTGGTGGACCCCTCGGTGTTTGCCTATGAAGAGGGCATGGTCCAGATTCCCAACGGTCCGGGGCTGGGCATCGAAGTCAATGAGGAGTACGTGATCGAACGTTCCAAGGAAGGCCATCGCTGGCGCAACCCGGTATGGCGCCACGCCGATGGGTCGTTTGCGGAATGGTAAACCAACACGTGTCCCCGGAAATCTCCGCACCGAAGGTTCATGCGACCACGGACAAAACCACCAAGGTGCGCTATGTCGTGGCGTTCATGCTCTTCCTCACCGTGGTCATCAACTACCTTGACCGCTCCAACCTCTCGGTGGCAGCCCCGCTGATCTCCGAGGAGTTCGGGCTCGACACCGCCCAGCAGGGGTTCCTGCTCTCGGCGTTCGGCTGGACCTACGCCGCCATGCAGCTGCCCGGCGGCTGGTTGGTTGACCGAGTCCCACCACGCCTGCTCTACCCGATCTGCCTGGTGCTGTGGTCCCTGGCCACGATCTTCATGGGCATGGCCGGCAGCTTCGTGGCCTTGATCGTGCTGCGCATGGCAGTCGGCGCCTTCGAGGCCCCCGCCTACCCGATCAACAACAAGGTGGTCACTGCCTGGTTCCCGGAGAAGGAACGGGCCACGGCCATCGGGTTCTACACCTCGGGCCAGTTCATTGGCCTGGCGCTGCTGACCCCGGTGCTGATCTGGCTGCAGCACGTGATGAGCTGGCACTGGGTCTTCGTCGCCACCGGCGCCGTCGGCGTGGTGTGGGGCCTGGTCTGGTACCTCTTCTACCGCAACCCGGTGGATTCGAAGCGTGCCAACGCCGCGGAGGTCGACTACATCCGCGAAGGCGGCGGACTGGTCGATCTTGGCAGTAGTGAAAAGACCGAGAAGAAGCCCAAGCTGAGCAAGGCAGACTTCGCCTTGGTCCTGGGACGCCGCAAGCTCTGGGGCATCTACATCGGCCAGTTCTGCCTGACCTCGACGCTATGGTTCTTCCTGACCTGGTTCCCCACCTACCTGGTGAACTACCGGCAGATGGATTACATCAAGACCGGCTTCCTGACCTCGCTGCCGTTCATCGCTGCTCTGGTGGGCGTGCTGATCTCCGGGGTTTTCTCGGACATGCTGCTCAAGCGTGGAAAGTCCTTGGGAGTCTCACGGAAGCTCCCGATCATCACCGGCCTGCTGCTGTCGATGAGCATGATCGGTGCGATCTTCACCGACAGCACCGCACTGGTCATCACGTTCATGTCCATTGCGTTCTTCGGTAACGGGCTGGCCTCGATCACTTGGTCGTTGGTGTCTGCTTTGGCTCCGGCACGCTTGATCGGGTTGACCGGTGGCATGTTCAACTTCATTGGCAACCTGTCCTCGATCGCGACCCCGATCGTGATCGGCATGCTGGTGACCAAGACCGACTTTGGTCCGGCATTCATCTACATGACCGTTGTTGCCGCGGCGGGAATCGTTTCCTACATCGCGCTCGTCGGCAAGGTCGAGCGGGTCGAGGGCTAGAAGGCTTTCGATCTCAGCACGCAACGGCGGGCTTCCATAGAACCAGTCAGGTTCTTTGGAAGCCCGCCGTTGCGTTTAAGGAGGAGTTGATTGCCTGCTGGCGGAGGAGATCGACGTACCGTCAGTTGTTGTGGTCTGCCCAGTGTTTCGCCTCACTCCGGGGATCGCATGGGAATATCCGGATCACCAAGACTCGTTGCATGATGCAAGTACAAACGACTGGAGTCTTACCGTGAACTTGTTTTCCCCGCTGACCCTTGGCGACCTTGAGCTGCCCAACCGCCTGGTGATGGCGCCTCTGACCCGCTCGCGCTCCCGCATCGACGGCGTGCCGAACGACGACGTCGTGGAGTACTACCGCCAGCGTGCCTCCATGGGCCTGATCATCTCCGAAGGCGTTTACCCGAGCTTCACCGGCCAGGGGTTCGTCCGCCAGCCCGGGCTGGCCACCGACGAGCAGGTCGCGGGCTGGAAGCGAGTCACGGACGCGGTGCACGCCGAAGGTGGACTCATCGTGGCCCAGGTGATGCATGCCGGCCGTGTCACCCACACAGAGACCACCGGGCAGGATCGGATTGTCGCTCCCAGCGCCATCGCCGTGGAAGGGGAAACCCGGACCTACACCGGCAAGCATCCCTACCAGGTCCCACACGCGCTCACAGCCGCCGAGCTGCCGGGAATCATCGAGGAATTCGTCAGCGCATCGGCCAATGCGATGGCGGCCGGGTTCGACGGCGTGGAACTCCATGGTGCCAACGGGTACCTGCTGCACGAGTTCTTGGCACCGAGTGCCAACACCCGCACCGACGCCGATGGCGGATCCCCGCAGAACCGGGCAAAATTCGTCATCGAGGTCGTTACGGCGGTGGCCAACGCCATTGGTGCGGGCCGTACCGGCCTGCGTATTTCCCCGGAACACAATGTCCAGGGCGCGCTGGAGACGGACCCGGTGGATGTGGCGGCCACCTATGGCGCGCTGATCGACGGTATCGCTCCGTTGGGCTTGGCTGCCTTGAGCATCCTGCATAAGGATCCGTCAGGGGAGCTGGTTCAGGACCTGCGCACCCGCTTCGGTGGACCCGTCCTGTTGAACACCGGTTTCCAGACGATTACCTCCTACGATGACGCTGTAGCCGTGGCGGCCAACGGGTGGGGAGATGCCGTTGTGGTCGGCCGCCCGGCCATCGCCAACCCGGATCTGGTGCGCCGCTGGCGCGAGGACCTGCCGTTGAATGAACCTG
>JAUNVO010000163.1 GCA_030540695.1 Micrococcaceae bacterium
CGCGGAGAGTCAATGAGAGAATTTTGGCGGCCCCTCACGCATTTCAAAGGGCACCAGGGCCGGCCCATGAAAACGAGGAGTAGGAATGTCACTCGCCCCCAGTGAAACGACAATGGCCGAAATCACGAAGCTGATCGGCTTTGACACCACGAGCAGGGACAGCAACCTTGGCTTGATCGACTACGTCGTCGAACGCCTGGACTCGGTGGGAATCACCTCGACCCTGATCCACAACGCCGATGGAAACAAGGCCAATCTGCTGGCCACCATCCCGGCAGCCGATGGCACACTCACCGGTGGAATCGTGCTTTCGGGCCATACCGATGTGGTTCCCGTCGATGGGCAGGATTGGTCCAGCGACCCCTTCGTCCCCCAGATCCGCGACAACAAGCTCTACGCGCGCGGGACTTGCGACATGAAATCGTTCCTTGCCGTGATCTTGGCCAAACTCGACGCGATGGCTGCGGCGAAGCTCAAGGAACCGATCCACCTGGCCTTCTCATACGACGAAGAAGTGGGATGTGTCGGTGCGATCGATTTGGTCGCAGCCATCGGCGAGGCCGGCCTGAAACCACGTGGTGCCATCGTGGGGGAGCCCACCAGCATGCGGGTGGTCCGCGGACACAAATCCGTCAACGTCATCCGTGTGGACTTCCGCGGCGTCGCCGCGCACTCCTCGTTGACCCCGCAGGGTGTCAACGCAATTTCCGCAGCCGCGGAATTCACGAGTTTCGTCGACACCCTCGCCCGGGGATTTACCCAGGACGGGCCCTTCGACGAGGCATTCAGTGTCCCGCACACCACCACCACGGTGAACAAGATCGAGGGTGGAATCGCGGTGAACACCATCCCTGCGGCCTGCACCCTGCATTTTGAGTTCCGCTCCATCGGCGCCGATGACCCCACCGAGCTGATCGCCCGGTTCCGGGCGGAGGCCAAGCGCATCGAAGCCTCCATGCTGGAACGGCACCCGGACGTGGGCGTCGACTTCACCGTGCTGGCCCAAGCCCCGGGGCTCGATACGCAGAAGGATGCCGCGATCGTTGAGCTCGCCGCCGAACTCGGTGGCATCCCCAGCCCGGACAAGGCAACCTATGGCACCGAGGCCGGGTTGTTCTTCAACGCCGGAATCCCCACGGTCGTGTGTGGCCCCGGGGACATTGCCCAGGCACACGCCCCGGACGAGTTCATCGAACTTGACCAGATTGCCGATTGCGAATCCTTCATCGACAACCTCATCGCCACACTGGGCGCCTAAACCGCGCCCATCAGTCTGCTGCACAACCACCAAGGAGAGAAAAATGGCCGAGGCAATAACAGTCACCCCCCAGCAGCTGGCCGCTGCCAAGAAGGCGGTGGTCAGCAGCTCGATCGGCGCTGCCCTCGAGTGGTTCGACATCATCGTCTACGCCACCTTCGCCGTGGTGATCGCAAAAAACTTCTTCCCCGAATCCGATGGAACCGTGGGGTTGATCCTCACCTTTGCGACCTTCGCGATCTCCTACCTGATTCGTCCCCTCGGCGGGATGGTGCTGGGCAGCTTCGCTGATCGCAAGGGCCGAAAGAACGCACTGACCCTGACCCTGATGCTGATGATGGTTGGCACCCTGATCATGGCGGTGGCCCCGACCTACGCCACGGTGGGAGTCTGGGGCTCGGTGATCATCTTGGTCTCGCGCCTGGTCCAAGGTTTCTCCGCCGGCGGGGAATTCGGCACGGCCACCGCATTCCTGATCGAGACGGCCCCGCACAAGAAGGCGTTCTACGCCTCATGGCAGGTTGCTGCCCAAGGCGCCTCGATGCTGTTGGCCTCGGCCTTTGGCTATGGGCTGACGCAGTGGTTGTCCGAAGAGGCCCTCTACAGCTGGGGTTGGCGCGTGCCCTTCTTCGTGGGACTGCTGATCGGCCCCGTGGGGCTCTACATCCGTGCCAGGCTTGATGAGACCGAGGAGTTCATCAAGGGGGAGAAGACCAAGACCCCGCTGAAGGATCTCTTCATCAATCACTACGGTCGCCTGCTGGCTGGATCCGCGGTCATCGGCGTGGCGACCATTTCGGTGTACATGATCCTCTACATGCCGACGTTCGCCGTGAAAAACCTGGGGATTCCCGCTACCGCGGCGTTCCTGGGCGGGATCGTTGCCGGGCTTGTCACCCTCGTTGGCGTGCCGTTTGTCGGGCACCTGGCGGACCGGTTCGGACCGGCCCGGATCATGACCTATGCCGCGGTGGGCGCCTTGCTGTTGGCGTGGCCGTTGTTCAAGTTGATGGTCACCGCACCGAGCGTTCCGGTGCTGGTGATCGTCATCGGCCTGCTCGGAGTGATCATGGCCTTCTACTTCGGTCCGCTGCCGGCGTTGCTCTCCTCCTTGTTCCCTGCGGCGATCCGCGGCACGGGCTTGGCAGTGACCTACAACGTCGGTGTGACCTTGCTCGGGGGAATTGCCCCGCTTGTGCTGACCTGGTTGCTCAGCGTCACCGGATCGCTGAACGCACCAAGTCTCTACTACATGGCGATCGCCGTGATTTCTCTGGTCGGGCTGTACTTCGTTCGGGGACGTTACAACCAGCCGTAGGCCCTGTTCCCCAGTCCCGCCGGCCCAGCTCCACCGGGCTGGGCCTGCGGGGCTGAAGGCTCACGCGGTCCGCCAGGTTTGGTCCTGCGTGGGGACATTCTGGGTCACGGTTCCGTGGCGATTTGCCAAGCCACGGATGGGTGTATTAGATTATCTACTTGTCGCAACGCGCCGGAACGGAAAATCGTCCGGAAAGTGATTGCTTCGGGGCCTTTAGCTCAGCTGGTAGAGCGTCACGTTTACACCGTGAATGTCATCGGTTCGATCCCGGTAGGGCCCACACACAAGATCCCTTGGACCAAACGACGCAAGTCGCTTGGTCCAAGGGATCTTTGCGTTAATCCACGGAGTCCGGGCGGTGCTACTGGTCGGTGATGTCCTTGGCGGCATCCTTGACATGCTCTCCGGCCTGCTTGGCCTTGGCCGCGGCCTGGTCCTTGAGGCCTTCAGCCTGGAGCCGCTCGTTGTCAGTGGCGTCGCCGAGCTTCTCCTTGGCTGCGCCGGTGACTTCCTGGGCCTTATTGCTGATCTTGTCTCCGAGTCCCATGATGTGGAGTTCCCTTCCGTCGATCTTGCATGAACGCTTTCGACACTAAGAGCCCAACCTGAATGTTGGCTGGGAGTAACGCCGCGAGGGGAAGTCGCTTGTGGGGTGGTGACGGCGGGTCGTAGCCGACTTGGGGCCGGAAAGGATCCCGTGCGGGCTCTGCTTCCGCTATTGACAGCACGGACGGGGGAGTCATAACCTGTTATAAATCATACTTATGTCGGTATCTTTCGAGTTATGTCCGACATCATTTTTTGGATTCACGATGGAGTGACGATGAACCGACCTGCCAACCCACCCATGATCGTCATGGGCGTATCCGGCTGCGGCAAGTCCACGGTGGGTCAAGCGCTGGCTAAGCGGATTGGTTCGGTGTTCATCGACGGGGATGACCTGCACCCGTCGTCCAACAAGGAAAAGATGGCGGCCGGACACCCGCTCAGTGATGCCGACCGTGAGCCATGGTTGGTCAGCATCGGGCAGGAACTCTCCCGAAGCACGAGCGGCACGGCACCGGCCGTCATCGCCTGCTCGGCGCTCAAGCGCAGCTATCGCGACCTGCTGCGCGCCCACGAACCAACCACCCTGTTCATCCATCTGCGCGGAGCCGTCGAGCTGATCCAGCACCGACTGGACGAGCGCAGCCACGAGTACATGCCACCGACGTTGCTCACCTCGCAGCTGGACACGCTCGAAGCGCTGGAATCCGATGAGCGCGCCATCGAAATCGACGTCACCCGGAGCCCTGAGGAAATCGTTGACGTGGTGGCCAAAAAGTTGAACACCCAGTAATCCCCGGCAACCGCGATTGCCAGCCCCCTCACCGAGCTCCAATAACCTCAGAAGGACAATGATGACCGACGAGTTAGTCATGAATTGGACGTTGGGCACCCCAGCGCTCCTGTCCATCGCAGTGGGCGCGATCCTGCTGCTGCTTTTGTTCATTATCAAATGGCGTATCCACGCGTTCGTGGCGCTGGTCGTGATCTCGCTGCTCACCGCGGTTGCCACCGGGATCCCCGTGGCCGCCGTGATCCCCACCCTCACCGGTGGATTCGGCGGAACGCTGGCCTCGGTGGCATTGCTCGTGGGCCTCGGCGCGATGCTCGGGCGGATGCTCGAGACCAGTGGCGGGGCGGAGGTGCTCACCACCGCGTTGATCAACAGGTTCGGCGAGAAGCACGCCCCCTTGGCCCTTTCGGTGGCTTCGTTGCTCTTCGGCTTCCCGATCTTCTTCGACGCCGGCCTGGTGGTGATGTTGCCGATCATCTTCACCGTGGCTCGGCGCCTGGGCGGTTCCTTCCTGGGCTACGCCTTCCCGGCAGCCACCGCGTTCTCCGTGATGCACATCTTCGTTCCTCCCCACCCGGGTCCGGTGGCGGCCTCGGGGCTGCTTGAGGCCAACGTCGGGTTGGTGTTGCTCCTTGGCCTCGTGGTCGCCCTTCCCACGTGGTATTTCGCCGGCCACCTCTTCGGCAAATACGTCGGACGCAAGTTCGACATCCCGATCCCCGAGATCCTCTCCGGATCGGTGGAGCAACAGCACGACTTTGCCTCCAAGCCGGCGCTACGCACTGTGATGACCTTGCTGCTGCTGCCACTGGTGCTGATCTTCATGAACACCGGATTGAACACCCTGGCCTCGGCCGGGGTGGTGGACAAGGAAGCCCAGTGGGTGCAGATCCTGCGCCTGGTCGGTGAGACCCCGGTCGCCCTGCTGATCACCGTCCTGCTGGGCATGTACCTTTTGGGATACAAGCAGAACAAGGACAAGACCCTCATCGAGACGGTGGTCGATTCCTCCCTCGGCCCGGTCTGCTCCATCATCCTGATCACCGGCGCCGGCGGCATGTTCGGTGCCGTGCTGCGCGCCAGCGGCATCGGCGGCGCCGTGGCCTCCTCGCTTGACGCGTTGGGCCTGCCGATCATCGTCGCCGGCTTTATCATTGCCGCCGTGGTGCGACTGGCCCAGGGTTCCGCCACCGTCGCGCTGACCACCGCCGCGGCCATCATCCAGCCCGTCGTGGTGGGCAACCCGGAGCTGAACCAGATCCAGGTGGTGGCCATCGTGCTGGCACTGGCGGCGGGCTCCGTGTTCGCCGGGCACGTCAACGACTCCGGCTTCTGGCTGGTCTCGCGCTTCTTCGGGATGGATGTGAAGACTACGCTGCGGGTATGGACCGTGGGACAGGCACTGGTCGGCATCATTGGATTCGCGATCGCCTACCTGATCTACGCCATCGCCACCGCGTTCTAGCCGCGGACCGCTACGAGACTGCAAAGGAAACAAAAAATCTCATGGGCAACAACCTCTTTGACCTCACCGGCCGCATCGCGCTGGTCACCGGTTCCTCACGCGGCATCGGCAAGGAACTTGCCGCGGGATTGGCCGACGCCGGAGCCAGCATCGTGCTGCACGGGCGCGAGACCGAGCGCCTGGCGGCAACCACCGCCGAATTCGTGCAGCGCTACGGCGCCTCGCGCATCTTCTCCTACGCGTTCGACGTCACCGACGACGCGGCGGTGGCCAGCAACATCGCACGCATCGAGGCCGAGGTGGGCCCGCTGCGGATCCTGGTGAACAATGCGGGCATCCAGCACCGGGTACCGCTGCTGGAGCTCGAGGTCACCGATTGGCAGCGTGTGCTGGAGACCAACCTGACCAGCGCATTCCTGGTGGGCCGGGAGGTGGCCCGGTCAATGCTGGAGCGCGGGGAAGGCAAGATCATCAACATCTGCTCCGTGCAGAGCGATTTGGCCCGGCCCACCATCGCCGCCTACACCGCGGCCAAGGGCGGGCTGCGCAACCTCACCCGGGCGATGACCGCCGAGTGGGCCGCGCGCGGCCTGCAGATCAACGCCATCGCCCCGGGCTACATCCACACCGAAATGACGCAGAACCTGGTGGACGACGAAAAGTTCAACTCCTGGATCCTGGGCCGCACCCCCGCCGGACGGTGGGGCACCGTGGAGGATCTTGCCGGACCTGCCGTGTGGCTGGCCTCGGACGGATCCAACTACGTCAACGGCCAGACCATCTTCATCGACGGGGGGATGAGCGTTGTCGTCTAACACCAACACCAGCCCCAATACCGCCACCGCGGTCATCGCCCACGCGGCGGGGGACCTGCGCGTTGAAACCATCGAGGTCCCGGCCCCGGCACCCGATCAGGCGCAGCTGGCCATCGCCTATGGCGGGATCTGCGGCTCCGACCTGCACTACTGGAGCCACGGGGCCGCGGGGGAATCCATCCTCAAGGCGCCCATGGTGCTGGGCCACGAAATCGTCGGCACCATCACCGTGGCCGCGGCCGACGGAACCGGCCCGCCGGTGGGCGCCGAGGTCGCCGTGCACCCGGCAACCCCCTCGGGCACCGGGGCACGCTACCCCGCGGACCGGCCGAACCTGTCCCCGGGCTGCACCTACCTGGGCTCCGCGGCCCGTTTCCCGCACACCGAGGGTGCGTTTGCCACGCGCGTGAACCTGCCCGCCCGGATGCTGCGTGAACTGCCCGCCGGGCTCAGCCTGCGCGCCGCGGCGCTTGCGGAGCCCGCCGCGGTGGCGTGGCACGCCGTCGCACGTGCCGGAGAGGTAGCGGGAAAACGCGTGCTGGTCATTGGGGCCGGACCCATCGGTGCGCTGGCGGTTGCCGTGCTCAAGCGTGCCGGCGCGGCCGAAATCATCGCCGTGGACATGTTCGACACACCGCTGCGGATCGCCGCGGCGGCCGGGGCAACGGCCACCTTGCGGGCCGATGACCTTGAGTCGATCGCCGCGGTGGAAGCGGACGTGGTCATCGAGGCAAGCGGCAACCACCGCGGATTGTCCTCGGCGGTGCGTGGTGCGATGCGCGCCGGGCGCATCGTGATGGTCGGCTTGCTGCCCTCGGGCGAGCAACCGGCACTGATCTCCCTGGCCATCACCCGGGAACTCGAGCTCGTCGGGTCCTTCCGGTTCAACGACGAAATCGATCAGGTCCTTGGCGCGCTGGCCGACGGCTCGCTGCAGGTCGAGGGGATCGTCACCCATGAGTTCGAGGTCCGTGATGCGCTCGAGGCGTTC
>JAUNVO010000164.1:0-1752 GCA_030540695.1 Micrococcaceae bacterium
CAGCGGGGCGCAGCGCCGACACCCTGGTCGCCACGGGGATGAAGCTGGTGTTCCAACCGGTGGTTGCCTGGGTATTTGCCGTATGGGTGTTCGGCCTCGACAGTGATGCGGTGTTTGCCTCGGTGATCATGGCCGCACTGCCCACCGCGCAGAACATCTTCGTCACCGCGTCCCGCTACGAGCGCGGCATCGTCCTGGCCAAGGACACCGTCCTGCTCACCACCGTCGTCGCCGTACCCGCAATGCTGATGATTCCGTTGCTGTTGGCCTGACTGCGTGCAGCCATCACCCGCACCTGGGCACTCCCTGCCGCGCTGGCCTGCCCCATCGCCGGCAGGCGGCCCGCCCGCGAAAGAAATTGCGTGCCCCACCAGCACGTTCGGGAGCCAGACCGTAGGCTATGGAGATGGCCAAGCTGACGACACCAGAACATGCGGAGCTCATTCGCGCAGGGTATTCATTTGACGGATTGGCGGTGACCCTCGGAGCGGCACTGGTCGATGGTGAAGTCTTTCCCGAGGCACAGGTCCGCTTGCCGGTGGCCATGATGAACCGGCATGGGCTCGTGGCCGGTGCCACCGGCACGGGCAAGACCATCACCTTGCAATTGATGGCCGAACAGCTTTGCGCGCACGGCGTCCCGGTGTTCCTCGCCGATATCAAGGGAGACCTCACAGGGCTTTCCACCCCCGGGACACCCACGGAAAAGTTATCTGCCCGCACGGCCTCCGTGGGGATGGACTGGCAGTCGAAGGCCTTCCCCGTGGAGTACTACTCACTGGGCGGAGACGGTCAGGGGATCCCGATCCGGGCCACCGTTTCCTCCTTCGGCCCGCTGTTGCTCTCCAGGATCATGGAATTGAACGAAACCCAGGAATCCTGTCTTCTACTGATTTTCCATTACGCGGACACCAAGGACCTCGAACTGCACGACCTCAAGGATCTGCGCGCCGTGATCCAACACCTGACCAGCGACGAAGGCAAAAAGGAGCTCACCGCACTGGGGGGTGTCTCAAAGGCAAGCGCCGGGGTGATCCTGCGCGAAATCGTGACCTTGCAGGCCCAGGGGATGGAGCCGTTCTTCGGCGAACCCGAATTCGACACCGCCGAGCTGTTGCGTCGTGCCCCTGATGGACGCGGGGTCCTCAGTTGCCTGGAGCTGCCAACCCTTATGGAGAAGCCCGTGCTCTTCTCCACGTTCATGATCTGGCTGCTGGCTGATCTCTTCTCCGAGCTCCCGGAGGTCGGAGACCAGGAAAAGCCCTCACTGGTCTTCTTCCTGGATGAAGCACACCTACTCTTTCGCGGTGCATCCAAGGCGTTCCTCGCCTCGATCACCACCACGGTGCGATTGATTCGTTCCAAGGGTGTCGGAGTGTTCTTCGTGACACAGACACCCAAGGACGTTCCCGCCGATGTCCTGGGCCAACTGGCCAACAGGGTCCAGCATGCCCTGCGCGCCTTCACACCCGATGATGCCAAGGCGCTGAAGGCAACGATCTCCACGTTCCCGACCAGCAACTACGATCTGGACAAGGCCTTGACTCAGGCCGGCATCGGCGAGGCCGTGGTGACGGTCATGAACGAGAATGGCGCACCGACTCCCGTGGCCTGGACCCGGATGCGGAGCCCGGAATCGACCATGGGCCCCTCCGCTCCGGAACTGGTGTCCGGAATCATTGGGTCCTCGGCACTCATGCAGACTTATGGCACTGCTGTTGATCGCGAGTCGGCCTACGAGAAGCTCACACC
>JAUNVO010000164.1:1852-7096 GCA_030540695.1 Micrococcaceae bacterium
CTCCGGAACCCGTCCAGCCGCGTCAAATCCCGAAAACCCGTTGCTTGACATGGCCATGCAGGCGGCCAATATCTTCGGTGCGGAAATGCTGCGGGGCATGTTCGGCACCAAACGCCGACGCCGACGCTAGGGGGCGTCGGCGCGGGCGAGGCGGTTTTCCCGGTAACCTTGGATTCAATGAGCGAACGTTTATCACCCACAAGGGTCGCCGCCATCTGGGCGGCGGCCCTTGTTGTGCTGGCAGTAATTGCATTTGTCGTCATCACCCTGACGAACCACAGGATCTTCGGGCCTGCCCACAAAGTCGAGCAACTCCAATCACACCTCACCAACGGTGAGGGCGCGGCGGCCCTGGGACTTCTCAACGCCAAAGTGCCCAAGGGCAACGCGCTACTCCTGGACGGGGAAGGCCTGAAGGCCGCCAGTGCGGATATCAAGGACTTCACGCTTGGCAAGCCGGAAAAGGTCACTGGTTCCGAGGATGTCGTCACTCTCATGGCCTCATATTCGGTCCACGGGGTCCAGCAGCAGACCAGCTACAAGCTGCAGCGAACCGGTCGCCACTGGGTGTTCTTTGATGACTGGTCGTTCGTTCCCGTCACCCTGCCCACCGTGGCCATCTCGGCGAACACCACCAATGAAGTGGTGGTGAATTCACAGCCAGCACCGCTTTCCAAGGGAAAGACAACCGTTCCGGTCTTTGTTCCGGCGGTGATCGACACCGGTTTCTCAACCCCGCATTTCAGTGCCGATTCCCGGGGAGTGGCTGTCACCGGCTACTCCACGAAGCCAACCGCGGTGAAACTGCGAACACAACCGACGAAGAAACTGAAAGATGAAGTCAACAAGCAGATCGCGCGGTACCTCGACAACTGCGCCAAGCAGCACGTGCTGATGCCCGCAGGTTGTCCGATGAGTTATTCCACGACAGCACGGGTGCGCTCGGATTCCATCCACTGGAGCATCGTCGACTACCCCTCGGCGGAGATCGTTGCTTTCGACGGGTCCTGGGCCCTGCGCCCCTTGACGGTCAAGGCCCGTCTTGAGGTCACCGAACAGGACCTGCGCACAGGACGGTACACCGAGCAGACGGTGGACGCGGACTTCGGATTCACGGCCGGCCTCAAGGTCAGCACCACCAAAGTCAGGGTTACCCCGGTCTCCGGCGAATAAAAGCACCGACGGCCTTCCTACGCCGCGGGAACCTACTTGCCGGAAGCCGGTATCAAGATACGTGGCTTGTGCCTGGCAAAGAACCCGTTGCCCGGTTCCCGGGGACCACGATTCTTGCGCAAGACCACGATCACCGCAATGAGCCCGGCGATCAACGAAATCAGGGCCCCGCTGCCGACCGACCACCGCGCCCCGAACTCGGTGCCCAGCCATCCCACCAACGGGGCACCAAACGGCGTGCCTCCCTGGACGATCACCACATAGAGCGCCATCACTCGGCCGCGGTATGCCGGATCGACCGAAAGCTGGATCATGGTGTTCGCACTGTTAAGGAACGTCAGCGAGGTCAGCCCCACGGGCACCATCATCACTGCATACCAGAAGAATGTGGGCATGAAACTGGCGATCAACGCCATGGCACCGAATCCGACTGCACCGCCGAGCAGGTATCGCATCCTTGGCACCCCGCGCCGGGCGGCCAGCAACGCACCACCGAGCGTGCCAACGGCCATGATGGTTCCGAGCAGGCCAAATTCCCCGGCGCCCACGTGGAAGACGTCCGTGGACATCATGGCGTTGGTCAGCTGGAAGTTCAGGCCGAAAGTGGCAACGACGAAAGCCAGGGCAAAGATCAGCAGAAGGTCCGGACGCTTGCGCACGTAGGCGATGCCCTCACGGATCTGTCCCTTGTCGCGGGCCACCAAGGTGGTCGGCTGGAACTGCTCTTCGCGCATCTTGGCCAGTGAGAAGATCACCGCCCCGAAGCTGAGGGCGTTGATCAGGAAGGCGGGCCCCGTGCCGAACCACGCAATCAGCAACCCGGCGACTCCGGGTCCGGCCAAACGTGCCAGGTTGAACGAGGCGCTGTTCAACGCGACGGCGTTGGGCAACTCGGTGGCCGGGACGAGCTCGGCGACGAACGCCTGGCGGGCAGGTGCGTCGAAGGCACTTGCCACACCCAGGCCGAAGGCCAGCAGGTAAACGTGCCAGAGTTCGGCGGTGCCCGTGGCCACCAACACTCCAAGGATCGTGGCAAAGATGCCCATGGCTGATTGGGTGATCAATAGCAGCTTGCGCTTGTTCATCCGGTCCGCAAGCACACCTGCGAAGGGGCCAAGGAACAGGATGGGAACGAATTGCAGTCCCGTGGTGATGCCGGTGGCCGTTCCATCGTGGTTGGTCAGGATCGTGAGCACCAGCCAGTCCTGAGCGACACGTTGCATCCAGGTGCCGATGTTGGAGACCAGGGCACCGGCCGTCCAGAGCCTGTAGTTCGGGACATTCAGCGCACTAAACATCTTGCTCATTTGGCGCTCATTTCCTGCAGCAGCGCTGCCGCCCGGGCCAGGGTTGCGCGGTCCTTGGGATCAAGGGCTTCGAGACCGATCGCCAACCAAGCCGTTCGCTGGCCCCTGGCTTCTTGGAAGGCGTCCATCCCTTCGGGGGTCAGCGCTATCAGTACCCGGCGGGCATCGGACTCGCTGATGGTGCGCGTGATGAATCCGTCTTCCAGCAAGGACTTCACGATCCGGGTCATGGACGGGGCAGTGACCTGTTCACGGGCGGCCAGTTCCCCCAGCGTTCGCTGTTCCTGGCGCAGGCCGGCCAGCACGGAGTACTGCGCGGGAGTCAGCGTCTCGGAGCTGGATTCCAGGCGCAGGCGGCGCGAGGTCTTCATCACGGCCACGCGCAGTTCGGCGGCCAGATCCCCGGTGTTCGTCGCGTTGCAGACGCGGGTGGGGGATATCCGTATGGGCTTCGGGGCATTCTTGGTTGCGTTCATTTGATCCGGGCGAACCTCGGACTCTCCTTCATGGCGCCGGCCATCCGGCGACCTCGTTTTCGACCTCTTTAATTTCTTAGCATTGCTAACAATACTCGTGTCGATTCATTCCCGCCATGACGCGCCTCACGCGACCTCCGGAAACCGGTGCCGGCCCCTGATAGTTCAATGGCCGGCACGATCAGCATTAAATGCTCCACGTGCCGGCCATCGGATCCTTGCCTCGCTAGTTATCCAGGCCGCGCAGATCCAGGACCAATTCGCTCTCGCCGGCTGGATCCAGCAGGACCGGAATGCCCCAGTCCTGCTGGTAGAGGTGGCAGGCCGCGTGCATCGGGATCTCTCCGCCTGGTTCGCCGTCGCAGGCCGCTGCACGGGCAGTGATGTGCAGGACGCCCTCGGGAATCTCGGGATTCAATTCCAGGGTCCGGCTCAGCCCGGTCGAGGTCCCGGCACCGACGAGCAGCAATTCCTCCGGGGAGGAGGAGATCTTCAACTGGGTTGGATCCCCCCAGCGGTCATCGAGCTTCTGCCCCGTGGGCGCACTGAAGCGGACCGTCAGCGCGTGCTCCCCGCCGGAAACCTTGGTCTTGGGCCGTTGGGTCTGGGCCGCACCTTCGTCAACCACCAACGCCTCGGCCGGAAGCGGCAGGCGCACCAGTTGGTGGCTGTTTGTTTCGACCACGAGCAGGACCGGTTCCCCATCCACCGAGGCATCGAGCTGCACGTCCGATGGCTCATTCAGTCCCCGGGCCAGGGTGCTGACCGTGGCAGTGGCCGGATCGTAACGACGCACTGCACCGTTGTAGGTGTCGGCAACCGCGATCGAACCGTCCGGCAACGAGGCAACCCCCAACGGGTGCTGCAGGCGGGCTTGGTCGGCATCTCCGTCGCGGAAGCCGAAGTCAAAGAGCCCCGCGCCGATCGCGGACTCCACACGCCCCACCGCTCCGTCTTCACCCAGCACCAGTCGGCGCAGCGCCGAGGTCTCCGAGTCTGCAACCCAGATGTTCTGTGCCGAATCCAACGCCAGCCCGGAGGGCTGGGCAAACCAGCTCTCCGACGCGACACCGTCCGTCAGGCCCTCCAGTCCGGATCCGGCAAACACCGCCAGCGCCGAAGAGACCGGATCGAAGGAGAATATCTGGTGGGTACCGGCCATGGCGATGATGATCGCCTGGGATTTGGGGCTCCACAAAACGTCCCAGGGCGAGGACAGCGAGGTGTTCAGCGGATCGTTGCCCAACGCACTGATCCAGGCTTCCTCATCGTTCTCGTCGACCGCTGCCCGTGCCTGCTCGGCGTCGAGCAGACGCTGCACGCCGTTGCCGGCCAAGGTGGCCACGGCGCCGGTGTCCAGGTTCAGTGAGCGCAGGCGGTGGTTCACGGTATCCGCGACGACCACGTGATACCCCAGGTTCTGCGCCAGCTCGGGGGGAAGCAACGCCAATCCCTGTGGCTCGTTGAACTCCGCGGTGTCCGGGTCGCCATCGGCAAAGCCCCTGGTGCCCGAGCCAAAGGTGCGCACCACGGAGGCCAAGTCGTTGCCCAGCTCCACGATCCGGTGGTGGCCTGAATCGCCGACAAGGAAGTTCCCGTTTTCCAGGGCCACTGCCTTGCCCGGGAACCGGAGGTCGCCTTCGCGCGCGGGAGGAGCCACATAGGGGCCCGTGCCGCGGTGCAGGGTCCCCTTGGCATCGTGCTCGGCGATGAGTTCGTCGATGAGCGATTCGAGCCCTGCCGCGTGGCCTTCCCCGGAGAGGTGCGCCACGATGTAGCCCAACGGATCGATGACCACCAGGGTTGGCCAGGCGCGGGCCGCGTAGGCCTGCCAGGTAACCAGTTCGGGGTCATCGAGTACCGGATGTGCGATTTCGTAACGTTCCACCGCCGCCGCCAGTGCGAGGGGGTCGGCCTCGTATTCGAACTTCGGGGAGTGCACGCCGACCGTCACCAGGACGTCGGAGTACTTCGCTTCCAGCGGGCGCAGCTCATCGATCACATGCAGGCAGTTGATGCAGCAGAACGTCCAAAAATCGAGGATCGTGATTTTGCCCCGGAAGTCCTCAAGGCTTAGTTGCTTCCCACCGGTATTGAGCCAATTGCGGCCGACCAGTTCGGAGGCACGGACCTTGTATGAGGTGCGCACGGATTCGGTTCCGGTGTTTGGGGTTGCTGTCATGGGGAGACTCCTTGAGCTTGTCGGCTGACGCGGTGCTTGGTTCAATTATCCCGCCTTTGTCTCCCGGAGCGGACATCGTGACCGGATGCGACGCACGCTCTTGGCC
>JAUNVO010000165.1:0-2986 GCA_030540695.1 Micrococcaceae bacterium
GATGGTGGGCGCCGGCAGGTCCCTGGTACCGGGGATGATGCAGCATCGTTCGCTGGCGGTGCAACGGCTGGCCCGATCCCGGCACCGGGAAACATGAACTTTCCAAATAGAAAGTACAGGCTAACCATGAAAGCATGGGTAATCCACGTGAAGGCCGTGAATCTGAAGAAACCCTCTTATCGACAGGCTCTGTGCAGCACGTTTGTTGCGCGAGGCCGCATCGGCCAACCGTCAGGCCCACGCCGGAGTCGATTCTCGCGTTCAGCCGCTGATCAAGCGATGGAGCCCGGTGGTCTTGTTCGCCTACGCCGCAACATTCCTCGTACTGTTCACCGACAAAGGCAACGGCCCGGCCGCAAACCCCGCCTCCGCGACCTCGTACGCGAACATCTTGCTGATTCCACTGCTGGCAGGTCTCATGTCTTGTCCAGGGATTGCGCAACAGGCTGCCCAATGCGCAGATCATACCGCTCCAGGGACGCAAGCTGCTGTTCTTGTTCCTGGGGATCCTGCGTTCATGGCAGTGCCTGCGGCAAGTTTTTTCGGGGTCGGCTTTCCGTGGTGGGTGTGCATCATTGTCCCCGCGGCCCTTGCTGTGATCGCCGGACCGGCCACCAATGCTTGGCCGAAGGGGGACCCCGGCATCACCGTCGAGCGCGCTGAGCGGGATCCACGGCCGCGGTTGGGAACCAGTGGCCGATGGGTCACCGCGGGACTTGGACTATACTTCAGGTTCACCGTGCCATCTTGGTGTTTGACTGGTTTTCGCTTGCGGCCGTCGTTCTGGCAACCATCCTGCTGGCCCTGATGGGTATTGCCAACACCGCTAGGGCCTGATAAGCCTAGGATTCCCATGGGTGAAACGGTATTCGATTGCGTGCGCTGCATCGGCCGGAGTGATGTTTTCCTTAGCCCTCATCGTGGTCAAGGGCGATGTGGAGGCACCGCTTGCCGGGATTGCCGGTGGCCTGGTCATCGCCGCGCCTCTTATTGCCGCTGCGCTGATGCCCGGACGGCGGCAATGAGGGAGCGAAATCTCTCTCGCAGCGATCCGAGGCACCTGCTCGATGACGCGCTGATGACCCCCGTGCGGTTCTCCGCCATGGCAGCATGACGCAACGAGCCCGAGACTGATTTCGCCACCCTCGCCGAACTCATCGAGGCGGGGACTCCGCGCTGAGCAAGGCGGTAGTCCTGCTCAAGGAGGCGGGCTACCTCAGCGCTGGCAAGGGGTACGTCGCGAACAGGCCGCGCACCTGGATCAGGGCCACGCCTGCCGGCATGAAGGTCCTTGCCACGCACAGCGCGGCGCTGCAAGCCATCGCTACGGGTACGGATCCGGGGCAACCCGCGCACTAGCGGATACACCGCGCAGCCCATCACGGGCCCGCATCACCCCGAGCGAAGGTATCGGTCCTCGAGGGTGTAATCCGTGAAATGGGAGAGGCGCCGGTCCTCGTCCCGTGGTTGGTTGGCGACGGAGGCAAGCAGCCAGTCGATTTCCGCGGTGATGGTTTACCAGTAGGTGCCTACCGGGCGATAAACCAGTGCGATCGAAGCGCTCGTATCCAGGACGATCCGCGGGGTGTAGTTCCAGGGGGTGGTCCCCGAGGTCGGGATCTGCGGTGCCATAGAGTAACACCTCACGCCACCGGTGGCCCATGTGGGTTGCGATGGTGCGAGCGATCTGTCGCCCCGTGGGAGTATCCGGGTCGGCACTGTTCAGGATGGGCGCGGCGGGAATGGAGGCCACGGTTTACACCAAGGCGGCGGAGCTGGCCGCCGCGGTGGTATGGTCGCCGACGCGGCCGAAAGCGGCAAGAAACACCGCTGGCCGCCGTTCCAGGATGCTCTTGAGGAACATCCATTCACGAGGATTGGACGCACCCGCGTCGTGGACCTTCGCTGCCCTGATGATCATCATCGGTGCGCCGCTGGCAAGGAGTACGTGCTCGGCGGCCACCTTGTTGGTGCCGCAGCCTTCCCTGGTGGTGAAGTCCCCATGCCCCGGGTCCAGCGTCGCTGCGGTCTCCGGGATCGGATCGTGGAAATGCGGGACGGCATCGGAATCCACGTGGTTTGCGGCGGCGTCCCGCATAGACGGCCTTGCTGGAGAACAGCACCGTGGAATCCACGTCCGCCAGGAAGGGGAGCGGTGCACTCGTGTGTGCCCCGGTGTAGCAGACGGCATCGATGAGCAGCTCGGCGCCGGGACCGGCCGCCAGGGCCGGCTGCGCGTCCTCGTGCCTGTCCGAGGATAGGAAGCGGGCGCCGGCATCGGTGAGTTCGGAGGGCATCTTGGTGCCGTCGCGCCCCGTGACATCGACAAACCAACCGGCAGCCAGCAATCGGTGGGAGACGGCGTGGCACTGAACCCCGGTGCCACCAAGTATCAATGCCCGTTTCATTCGTCCCCTGCGTAGGTGCCGGAAGGGGCGAAAAAGTACCTTATCCGCCTTGGCATTCTTCGAGCCCGTCGCCGGGACGATGGCGTGTGCAGTGCCTAGATTTCCTTGTCATCCACGGTGCGCGTGGTCCGGGTGGTCCCGTCAACGTCGTCGCGTCCGCTGACGGTCCGTTGCGTCGAAACCGTCCGTCGGCTGCGGAAGGTGAAGACCAGTCCGAGCACGAAGACCAGGGCTCCGGCGCCCATGAGCAAGTTCCCCACAAACGGCAGGTCGATCCAACTCACTTCCACGTTCAGGGCGAAGCGAAGGACCGCACCTATAACAAAGAGCAATATTCCGGCACCGATACTCATAACGTTTTCACCTTCCGAAGTGACCGTTGATTCACGAACGTATGATCCGCACTTCCAGCGTACTGATTTTCTACCGGGCTATCAGCACATTGACGATGCGACGTGGTGGCCCACAGTATTCGGGCCAGGTACGGGGAGCCACCCCGTGCCTGGCCCGAACCGAACCCTGCCTAGCGCAAGACCTAGGCGTCCAGCAACTGGCGAAGCACGTACTGCAGGATGCCG
>JAUNVO010000165.1:2996-7088 GCA_030540695.1 Micrococcaceae bacterium
GGTTATCAGCACATTGACGATGCGACGTGGTGGCCCACAGTATTCGGGCCAGGTGCGGGTCAATCCCCGCACCTGGCCCATACCGAGCTCGTCCCTGGCCTGCTGCTAGTGCCTAGGCGTCCAGCAACTGGCGAAGCACGTACTGCAGGATGCCGCCGTGACGGTAATATGCCTCTTCCGCGGGGGTGTCGATGCGCACGCGCATGGTGATCTCGCGGGCATCCCCGTCGGATTCCACCTTGACGGTGACCTCCTTGGGTAGCGACTGTGTGTCGGCCAGCCCGGTGATGGAGAAGACCTCCTCACCGGTGAGTCCGAGCGACTCGGCGGTTTCCCCGTCGCGGAACTGCAGCGGCAGCACACCCATGCCGATCAGGTTGGAGCGGTGGATCCGCTCAAACGAGGTCGCCAACACGGCCTTGACCCCCAGCAGCAAGGTGCCCTTGGCCGCCCAGTCACGCGAGGAACCCGAACCGTAGTCCGAGCCGGCCAGCACCACCAGCGGCGTGTTCTCCTTTTGGTAGGCGAGCGACGCGTCGAAGATGGTGGTGGTCTCGGTGCCCGGCAGGTGCCGGGTGAAACCGCCCTCGGTGCCGGGGACCAGCTTGTTGCGCAGGCGCACGTTGGCGAAAGTCCCGCGGATCATCACGTGGTGGTTGCCGCGACGCGAACCGTAGGAGTTGAAGTCCGCCGGAGCCACGCCGCGCTCCACCAGGTAGGCGCCCGCGGGGGAGTCCTTCTTGATCGCACCGGCCGGGGAGATATGGTCGGTGGTGACCGAATCCCCCAGGTAGGCCAGCACGCGCGCGCCGGTGATGTCGGCAATGGGTTCGGGGCTCCGCCCCACTCCCTCGAAGTAGGGCGGATTCTGCACGTAGGTGGATTCCTCGTCCCAGGCGAACTGGTCGCCGTCGGGAATGTGCATGCCGCGCCAGTTCTCATCCCCGTGGTAGACATCGGCATAGCCCTTGGTGAACATCGAGGCCTCGAGATTGGCATCGACAACCTCCTTGACCTCCTCGGAGGTGGGCCAGATGTCGCGCAGGTAGACCTTGTTGCCCTCGGTGTCCTCGCCAAGCGCGTCGTTGATCAAGTCGACGTGCATCGACCCGGCCAGCGCGTAGGCGATGACCAGTGGCGGGGATGCCAGGAAGTTCATCTTCACTTCCCCGTGGATCCGCCCCTCGAAGTTGCGGTTGCCCGAGAGCACCGAGGCGACCGTGAGGTCCTGGGAGTTCACCGCCTCGCTGACTTCCGGGATCAACGGCCCCGAGTTGCCGATGCAGGTGGTGCATCCGTAACCGACCAGGTTGAAACCCAGGGTTTCCAGGTATGGAGTCAGGCCGGAGCGGTTGTAGTAGTCGGTGACCACACGCGAGCCCGGGGCCAGGGTGGTCTTCACCCATGGTTTGGAGCGCAGGCCCTTCTCGGCGGCCTTCTTGGCCAGCAGCCCCGCGCCGAGCATCACGGTGGGGTTGGAGGTGTTGGTGCACGAGGTGATGGCCGCGATGACCACCGAACCATGGTCGATGCTCTGCTTCTGGCCCCCGAGCAGCACATCGGTGGGCTTCGAAGGCCAGGTGATGGCCGGTTCCCCGGAGCCATAGTCGAAGGGCGGCAGGTCACGCTCGATGCGGGTGCTGATGGCCACGGGGTCGCTGGCCGGGAAGGACTCGTCCGAGGCGTCGTCGAGACCTCCGGCAATGGCTTCCTCGTGGGAGTCCCCGGCCAGCAGCCGGCGAACCGCGCCCTGGGCGGCGGCCAGCGGGATGCGGTCCTGCGGGCGCTTGGGTCCGGCCAGCGATGGCTGCACGGTGCCAAGGTCAAGTTCCACGACCTGGCTGAAGTCCGGGATGTGCTCCGGATCGTGCCACAGTCCCTGTTCCTTGGCGTAGGCCTCCACCAGCTTGACCTGGTGGTCGGAGCGCCCTGTGAGGCGCAGGTAGTCAAGGGTCTCGTCGTCGATGGGGAACAAGGCGCCGGTGGAGCCGTACTCCGGGGACATGTTCCCCAGTGTGGCGCGGGTGGCCAGCGGGACATTGGGGACGCCGGGGCCGAAGAAGTCGACAAATTTTCCCACCACGCGGATCTTGCGCAGCAGTTCGGCGACCGTGAGCACCAGGTCGGTCGCGGTGGTGCCCTCGGGCAGCTCGCCGGAAAGCTTGAGCCCGACGACCTGCGGGATCAGCAGGCTCATCGGTTGGCCGAGCATTGCGGCCTCGGCCTCGATGCCGCCAACGCCCCAGCCCATCACGCCCAGGCCGTTGACCATCGGGGTGTGCGAATCGGTGCCGACCAGCGTGTCCGGGTAGGCCTGCGGCCCGTCGGGGCCCTCGCGGGTGAAGACCACGCGGGAAAGGTATTCGAGGTTGACCTGGTGGCAGATCCCGGTGTCCGGCGGGACCACCAGGAAGTCGTCAAAGGAGTGCTGGGCCCAGCGCAAAAGCTGGTAGCGCTCCTGGTTGCGCTTGAACTCGTAGTCGGCGTTGATGCTGAAGGCATCGGAGCGGGCGAAGACGTCGGCGATCACGGAGTGGTCGATCACCAGTTCGGCGGGGATCAGCGGGTTGACCTTCTTGGGGTCTCCGCCCAGTGCGGTCATGGCGTCGCGCATGGCGACCAGGTCGACCACGCAGGGAACCCCGGTGAAGTCCTGCATCAGCACCCGTGCCGGGGTGTACTGGATTTCGCTGGCCGTCTCGGCCGCCGGGTCCCAGGCCGCAAGGGCGTTGATTTGTTCGGGGGTGACCAGCCGGCCATCCTCGTTGCGCAACAGGTTTTCGAGCAGGACCTTGAGGCTGTAGGGCAGGCGGGCCGAGCCCTCGATGGCATCGAGCCGGTGGATCTCGTAGCTCTTGCCGTCGACTTCTAGCTGGGAACGGGAATTGAAGGAGTTCGTGGTCATTGAAACGCGGTCCTCTCACATGGGGGTCCGGTCGGTTTGCCAGCGACCGGTGTCTGGGTGCTTGGAAAACGGCAGATACCAGGGGGTTGGCGCCATCCCCACCTCCGATCCGGCAATTCCTGCGGCGCACGCCAAGGACCTTGCAGCGGGGCAAGGGGCCACGGGCGCGCACTGTCCTTGCGTGTGAACTCCATTTCAACCTACCGCCAGAACGCGAAATTGAACATGGCTGCTCACGGCGATTGGCCGGTCCATCCGATGGCCCGGCCGCGGAAGTGCCCGGCACCGGCACATATCCGTGGTGCGGAGGAAATCCGATACTTGACCTGTGCATGAGGAGGGGGCCATCCTTGGGCAGGAACTAAAACCCCGGGGAAGTCGAGGAAACATGAAGAAGTTTTCACTCACCGCCATGGCCCGCAACCAGATGCAACGGGCGGCACAGGTTTCCAGCGGGCGCAGCGCCACCACGGTTTTCGGAGGCCATGAACATACACTGCGGCAAACGGTGATCGGCCTGGCTGCGGGAACCGAGCTCAAGGAGCACAGTAATCCCGGGGAAGCGACGATACTGGTGCTCAGCGGCAGGATCCGGTTGGCCTCCGGACAAGAGCACTGGGAAGGGCGGACCGGGGACTTGCTGGTGATGCCCCCGGGGAATTCGCAGATCACCGCGTTGGAGGAATCCGGGATACTGCTGAATGTGGCGAAGATCGATCGCCGCGCTGCCCGGCCGACCCCGGAAGCCGAACAAAAAAGTTAGCGCAGGCGTTCTGCGTCCTCCGCTGTCTGCACCGTGTCCCGTCTCCTCCTGCCCGGATGACGTGGCTTGGTGGATCCGCGAGAAAAGCTGTCCCGGCCCTCGGTTCGCCCGCACCCCGAACCGGGACGGCTTCGAGTGGCAGCCGGTGCTTCGCCAGGTATGGGGCCGGGCCAAACCAAGGCACACCCGGGGGTGTGCCCCGGTGATCGACGGGCATGGCCCGGCAGACCGCGCACACGTGCGAAAAGTGTCTCCGCAACGGCCTGTAGGTGGCACAGGACAAGCTGAGTCCTTGAACACATTCACAGCAGCCACCCAGTGGATCCGCATTGGCTTAAGAGACACTGAAGTTGATGAATACTTTGCTTGCGCTACAGGCCGCGTCGACCGATCCCTCCGGTGGAAGCCTGATTTCACGATTCGC
>JAUNVO010000166.1 GCA_030540695.1 Micrococcaceae bacterium
AGCGATCCAGCGTGACCGTGCGCAGATCCAGCCGGCGCAGCACCCGGTCCACCAGCTCGGGGTCGTTGCCCGGCTCATTGCGCGCCTTGAGTATCTCCGCGCGGGCGGCGTCCAGGGCCTCGCGCTGGACCTCGTCCATGAGTGTCAGCAGCCGCCGCAGCCGCCGCATTTCCCCCGGGTCCTGTTCCAGGTCGGACTCCAGGATGGTGTGCAGCGCGGACATTCGCTTGGCCAGCGACTTGCGGCGTTCCGGCGGCAGCTTGGCCGCTGCGGCGGAGTTCTTCATGGTTTCGATGGCGACCCTCTCCGCCCGGCTGGCCAGCGCACGCTGGGCCTTTTCCTCGCTGACATCGTCGTTGGGAAGCTTCAGCACGCGCACCAGGGCAGGCAGCGTCAGTCCGGGCAGCACCAGGGTCACCACCAGCACGGTGCAGGCGGCGGCAATCACGAAGTTGCGCCCTTCCAGGGGTTGTCCGTCGGCCGTGGTCGACGGCAGGGCCAAGGCCAGGGCGAGGGTGGCCAGCCCGCGCATGCCGCACCAGGAGAGCACCAGCACCTCCTTGAGCGAGCCGGGTGCCTTGGACTGGGACTCGGCGCCGCCGAGTTTGTAGATGGCCATCATCCACACAAAGCGCACCAGCACCACCGTGGCGCAGATGGCAGCGATGCCCGGGATGAAGGCGAACAGCTCCCGGCCCTCGTCCTCGATGACGTAGCGCATCTCGATGCCGACCAGGCCAAAGGCGACGCCGGTGGTCAACAACTCCACCACGTCCCAAAAAGCGGTGCGGGTCAGGCGTTCGGCGGAATCCTGCGGGCGCGCCCGCCGGCCAAGCTCAAGCGCGGTGACCACCACGGCCACCACGCCGGAAAGGTGCAGTTCCTCGGCCAGCAGGTACACCGCGTAGGGCGCCACCAACGTGGTGGCCGAACGTGCCACCAGATCCGGGACGAACCGGTTCAGGGTTCCCACCAGCCAGGCCATGGACAGGCCGAGCACGCTGGCACCGAGCGCACCGATGAGGAACCGGGGCACCACGTCGAAACCGACGTCGCTTCCGTTGAACGAGGCGGCCACCGCCGCCTGGAAGATCACGATGGCCATGGCGTCGTTGAACAGGCCCTCGGTCTGCAGGACCGTGAGAAGCCGGCGCCGCAGCTTGACCTTGCCGGCAATGGCCTCCACGGCCACGGGATCCGGCGGGGCGACGATCGCGCCCAAGGCAATGGCCAGCGGCAGTGCCATCGTCGGGACCATCAGCCAGGCGACGGAGGCAACGGCAGCCGTGGTGACCACCACCAGCAACACCGCCAGGAGCACCAGCGAGCGCCAGCGCAGGCGGAAGATCGACCAGGAGCTGCGTTGCGCCGCGGCGTAGAGCAACGGCGGCAAAAAGAGCGGGAGGATCAGCTCGGGGTTGATGTGGATCTCGGGAACGAAGGGCAGGAAAGCCGCCCCGGCGGAGAACACCAGCATCAGGATCGGGTAGGGCAGCCTGATCTTCTCGCCCAGCCCGACCACCAGCACCGTGGCAAAGAGCAGGCCGATCAGCAGCAACAAGAATTCCATGGTGCGTTCCTTCCAAGAGAAGGCCATTTTTCCACACTCTCCGTGCCACGGATGGCACGGGGCGGCGGCGCGGGTACCTAGCCGATCCCGATGGCGCCGGTGAGCACGCCAACCCCGAGCATCACCAAAGCGACGATGAGGGCGCGCCAGAGCACTTTCTTGTGGTGTTCACCCAGGTCGACCTTGGCCATCGAGACCAGCAGCAGGATCGCGGGAACCAGCGGCGACTGCATGTGCACCGGCTGGCCAGTGATCGAGGCGCGTGCCATGTCCACGGCGTCGATCCCGTAGTGCGCCCCGGCCTCGGTGAGCACCGGCAGGATGCCGAAGTAGAAGGCGTCGTTGCTCATCAGGAACGTGGCGGGGATGGAGATGATGCCGGTGAGGATCGCCAGCATCGGACCCATGGAGGAGGGGATGACATCGACCAGCCAGGCGCTCATCGCATCGACCATGCCGGTGCCCGAGAGCACGCCGGTGAGCACCGCGGCGGCCAGCACCATCGAGACCACCGCGATCACCGAGGAGGCGTGCGAAGAGATCATCTTCGCCTGGTCGGATATGCGCGGGAAATTCACCAACAGGGCCACGGCGGTGCCGACCATGAACAGGTAGGACAGCGGCAGCACGTCAACGATCAGCAGCACCATGATGGCAACGGTCATCGAGAGGTTGAAGATGAACAACTTGGGGCGCAGGGTCTCGCGGTGGGGATCCAGCACCGTGCCGTCCATGGTGGCCGCCTCGGTCCCGTCCCCACGCACAGCGACCTTTTCGAGCAAGGCGACGCCGCGGCCGCCGGCAGGGGAGCCGCCGGTGCGCCCGGTGCCCGGTGCCACCTTCGATCCCGGGCCCCAACGCAGGGGATCCTCGCGCTGCAGCCGCTTGCGCTCGGAGATCCCCATGGCCCAGGCGAAGGCGAAGACGACGATGAGGCCCGCGATGAGCGAGGGGATCATCGGGACGAACACGGCGGAGGCATCCACGTGCAGCGCCGCTGCGGCGCGTGCCGTCGGGCCGCCCCACGGAACGATGTTCAGGGTGCCGTTGGTCAGCCCGGCAACGCAGGTGAGCACCACCGGGCTCATGCCCAGGCGCTGGTAGATCGGCAGCAGTGCGGCGGTGACCACGATGAAGGTCGTCGAACCGTCCCCGTCCAGGGAGATCAGCCCGGTCAGCACGGCGGTGCCCATCACGACCTTGGCCGGGTCGTTGCCGACCAGGCGAAGGATGCCGTCGACCAGCTTGTCGAAGAGCCCCACGTCGATCATGATGCCGAAGTACATGATGGCGAACATCAGCAGGGCGGCGGTGCCGGACATCGACTTCACGGCGTCCATCACCATGTCGCCCAGACCCAGGCCGGCGCCGGCGAAGAGGCCGAACACCGTCGGGACGATGATCAGCGCCAACAACGGGGTCATGCGCTTGGTCATGATGAGTGCCATGAAGGTGGCCACCATCAGGAACCCGAGTGCTACAAGCATGGGGGGATCTCCTTCTTCGGGGGATGTGTGGGTCGGTGCGCTGGCCACGGGGATCGGCCGCAAAAAACCACGCTACGTGGCGCGCGTCACGGACGTGTGGTTGTGCCCACAAAGTGTTGTTCTTCCGCTAAATCCCTTTATGCCCATAAAGCCCACGGCGTCTCCTACACTTGGTCCATGTCCCACGCAGCACAGGCCGGGCGGGGTTTCGCCGCCCGCATCATGACCCTGCAGTTCCTGGTGGTGGGGTTGATGATCCTGGTGGCGGCCGCCGGTGCCATGTGGGTGACCGTCGAGCGGGTCAACGAGCAGGCGCAGGAGCGTGCGCTGGCCATTGCACGCACGCTGGCGGCCGACCCGGAAATCAGGGCGAAGGTCGCTGCGTACGCCGAGGAAGGCGTGCTCGAAGCCGATGCACTGCGCACCGGCTACGTCCAGCGGGCGGCCGAGGCGGTGCGGGTGCGCACCGGAGCCTTCTTCGTGGTGATCACCGAGGACCGCGGGATCCGCCTGGCGCACCCGACCCCCGGGCTGCTGGGCCAAAAGGTCTCCACCGACCCTGCGGCGCTCTCGGGAAACGAGTCGGTTTCCCGCGCGCACGGCACCCTGGGTGAATCGGTGCGCGCCAAGGTGCCGGTGTTCGGCCCCACGGACGGTGCGGCGGTGGTGGGGGAGGTCAGCGTCGGGGTCGGCGTGGAGGAACTTGCCGCGCGGCTTCGCACCGCAGGCGCCTGGGTGTTGGGGTTGGGACTTGCGGCACTGGGGCTCAGTGCGGTCTCGACCCGTTGGCTGGTGGGCCGGCTCAAGAAGCTGACCCTGGGGCTGGAGCCGGCGGACATGGCCCAGTTGCTGCGCGACCGCGACGCGGTGCTTTATGGGGTGGCCGACGGGGTCATCGGCATCGGCCCCGACGGTCGGGTGAGCGTGCGCAACCAGGCGGCACGCATCATGCTCGCGCTGCCGCACCGCCACGAGGCCTCGGATATCATCGGGTTGCCCTACACCCAAGCGCCCTTTCCCGCTCCGTTGGCCGAGGCGATCTCCCGGGGCGGGGAGACCACGCTGCGCCTGGAAACCGAGCGGGCGGCGCTGGTGGCGACCGTGCGCCCGGTCATCCGCGACGGCGCAAACCTGGGGCAGGTGGTGCTGCTGCGCGATGTCACCACCATCGAGACCCTGGGCTCGCGCCTTGACGCGGTGCAGACCATGGCGGGGGCCTTGCGCGCCCAGCGCCACGAGTTCGCCAACCGGCTGCACACCATCTCCGGGTTGTTGCGCCAGGGCAACAACGTCGAGGCCGCGGAGTACCTGGGGGAGGTCATCGAGTCCGGGCCGGTGCGTGAACCGGTGCAGAACCTCGCCGCCATCCGGGATCCCTACCTGGGCGCGTTCCTCGGGGCCAAAGGCATCGAGGCGTGGGAGCGCGGCGTGGTGCTGCGCGTGGGGGCCTCCAGTGCGCTCTACGGCAGGCTCAATGACGCGCAGGATGCCACCGCCGTTTTGGGCAATCTCATCGACAATGCGTTGCACGCCGCCGTGGCGGGGGTGGCCCCGCGCTGGATCGAGGTCGACGTGCTTTCCGAGGGCAGCACGCTGCACCTGGCCGTCGCGGATTCCGGGGCCGGGGTGCCTGCCGGGATGGACGTCTTCGCCGAAGGCGCCAGCACCGGTGTGGCACCGGGTTCGGACGTGCACGGGCACGGGGTGGGGCTGCCGCTGATCCGCCGGTTGGCGCGCATCCGTGGCGGCGAGGTCTGGATCGCCGATCCCGGCGGGATTCCCGGGTCCTCCGGGGAGCCCGCGGCGGGGGCGGTCTTTGCCGCGCGGCTGCCCGGGGTGCTCACCATCGAGAACGCCCCAACCGAAAGGATGCACGAGTGATGAACCCGAACACCGACTACAAGGTCTTGGTCGTGGATGACGATTTCCGTGTCGCGGCACTGCATGCGGACTATGTCGATGAGGTCGCGGGCTTCACCGCGCTGGACCCGGTCCACGATGCCCGGATGGTGCCGCGCGCCGTGGCAGAGGGCAAGCCCGACCTGCTGCTGCTTGATGTATACCTGCCGCAGGGCTCCGGGCTTGAGCTGCTGGCGACGTTGGACGTGGATGCCTTCGTGGTCTCGGCCGCCACCGAGGTCGATGCCGTGCGCACGGCGATCCGGCGTGGTGCCTTGGGGTACCTGGTCAAGCCCTTCGACCCCAAGGTGCTCGCCTCCCGGTTGCGCGGGTACGCCCGCTACCGCAGGCTGCTGGAGGGCTCGGCAGGCCTTGACCAGCAGGGGATCGACAGGGCGCAGCGAGCGCTGTTGGCCGGCGAAGAGTCCGTGGCGGCCGCGACACCCACCGAGCAAGCCGTGCTGGCGGCTGTCGCCGCGGCGGGGGAGCCTGCCACCGTCATGCAGGTGGTCACCGCGGTGGGCATCTCCCGGGCCACCGCCCAGCGCTACCTCGCCAACCTGGTGCAGGCGGGATCGCTGCGCCTTGAACTGGCGTATGGGAGCAGGGGGCGTCCCGAACACCGGTACCTGGTGCAGAAGTAGGCGCCGGATCAGTGCGGCCCGGCGGCTACTGCAGGCCGGGCTGGAGGACCAACAGCACCAAAGCGGACTGCCACTGGGCGATGGAGCAGCCGTTGGCCAGGTCGAAGCCCCGTTCCACTGCCTGCCCGTGGAATGTTCCGCTGACCCGGGCCACCGCGGGTCCCCCGTATTGCTCGGTGCAGGCGATCTTCGCATCGGGTTTGGGCTGCTTGAGGATCTTCGGTTCCTTCTCCACCCACGCGCAGGCCTCCGCGGCATGGGGATGGGCGCTGGTTTCCAACGCGTGGGCGCCGTTGCACTGCAAGGAGTAGTGGTCGCTTTCGTTGGTGCCATCGGCCAGGATGGAGATCTGCAGGTCCGCGCTCGGTGCCCCGTCCGATGACGCGCTGGCCGACGATCCCATCGACCCGCCACCGGTGTTCCCGTCGCCGGCGCACCCGGTCAGAACCACGGCGGCACCCAAGAGCAGCGCCGGGATGATCGAATGTACGTTGGCCCGCATGACGCCGCCCCTCCAATAGTGGTCCGGCCGCGGTGGGGGCCGGATGTTCTAAGTCTGTGGCACCTGAAGGGATTGGGCAACGGCCAGCAGCCGCCCGCGCAACTCCTGGGCGCGGTCGGCAAAGTGTTTTTGCAGGCGCACATACTCTGCCTTGCCAGAGGGCGTTTCGATGCGGATGGGCTGCTGTCCCCAGTCCGCCAGGTCGTAGGGTGAGGCCTGCATGTCCATCGTGCGAATGTCCCATGCCAGCTCAAAGCAGTCCATGACCAAGTCGCTGGGCACCGCCGGAGTGAGCTTGTAAGCCCACTTGTACAGGTCCATGTTGGCATGCAGGCAGCCCGGCTGTTCGAGATCCGGTTGGGTCTCGCGGGTTGGTTGCAGTTCGTTCAGCGATACGGCTTCGGGGGTGTAGAAACGAAACGCGTCGAAGTGCGTGCAGCGGATCTTGTGTTCTTCCACCACGGTGTCCGTGCCGGCGGCACCCAGCCGCAGCGGCAGGTATTCGTGCCGTATGCCATTTTCCGCGGACTTGTAGGCCATGGCCCACTCGTGCAATCCGAAGCAGGCGAAATTCCCGGGACGTGCCGCGGTCTTTGACAGGATGACCGCGGCAAAACGGATGGCCTCTGCCCGGGCCAACGCAAAGGCCTCAAGATCCACTGTGTAGCCGCGCTCGCCGGTATCCGGGTGCCGGACCATGCGATGGAACTTCCAGTCCGCACGTTCGCGAGCGTTTTCCCCGGTCAACACCACTCCGGGGCCTGGGTGCCATCGATAGAGCTGCCCGGGTTTCTGCGTGTAGTAGGTAAAGAGGAAATCCTCGATCGGGTGCTTCTGCCGTTTCATCCTGCGCTGCGTGAACGGCTCGCCAAAGCGCCGTGCGCGCGTTTGGTGGGCGGTGGCCGTAGGGAGCCATTGCTCTTCGGAGAACCAGGTGAGCGGGGGAGG
>JAUNVO010000167.1 GCA_030540695.1 Micrococcaceae bacterium
CAGGTCGAAACCCGCCAGCAGCGACGGCTGAAGCGATTGGCCCATGACCCCACCTCCTCTTGAACCGATCCAAAACACGGCATCCGTGATTCCAAGCCAACCACGTCGCTCCGACAGGCGCACGCCCGGAAGGCCCACGCCCCCCATGGCGCCGGGACGCGGCGGTGAAGCCTATGCCCGGCTAGGCGCCGAAGTAGGCCTTCAAGGCATCCACGCGGTCCAGCTTCTCCCAGGTGAAGTCCGGGTCCTCGCGTCCGAAGTGGCCGTGCGCGGCGGTCTTCTGGTAGATCGGGCGCAACAGGTCAAGGTCCTCGATGATGCCCAGCGGGCGAAGGTCGAAAACCTCGTTGATGGCCGCGGTGATCTTCACCGGGTCAACGCTCTCGGTGCCGAAGGTCTCCACGTAGAGGCCAACCGGGCGGGCGACGCCGATGGCGTAGGCGATCTGCACCTCGACCCGGCGGGCCAGACCCGCGGCCACCACGTTCTTGGCCACCCAGCGCATGGCGTAGGCCGCGGAACGGTCGACCTTTGAGGGGTCCTTGCCGGAGAACGCGCCGCCGCCGTGGCGGGCGAAGCCTCCATAGGTGTCAACGATGATCTTGCGGCCGGTCAACCCGGCATCGCCCACCGGTCCGCCGATGATGAACGGGCCCGAGGGGTTCAGGATGATGCGCGTCTGGGAGGTGTCCAGGCCGGCGCCCTCAAGCACCGGGTTGACGACCTCGGCCAGCAATCCGTCCTTGAGGTCCCCGAGGGAGTACTCGCTGGCGTGCTGGGAGGAGACCACGACGGTCTCGACCGAGACCGGGGTGTCCCCGTCGTAGCCGATGGTCACCTGGGTTTTGCCGTCGGGGCGAAGCAGTGGCAGGGTGCCGTCCTTGCGCACCTGGGTGAGCCGCTCGGAAAGGCGGTGCGCCAGGTGGATCGGGGTCGGCATGAGCGTGGGGGTCTCATCCGAGGCGTAGCCGAACATCAGGCCCTGATCCCCGGCGCCCTGGGCATCGCGCGGATCGTTGGCGGTGCCTTCACGGACCTCGAGGGATTCGAAGACGCCCTTGGAGATCTCCTGGGACTGCTGCCCGATCGAGACCGAGACACCGCAGCGCGCGCCGTCGAATCCGTTGGCGGAAGAGTCATAGCCGATGTCAAGGATGGTGCGCCGTACGATCTCCGGGATTTCCACGTAGCCGTTGGTCGTGACCTCGCCCGCCACATGCACCAGCCCGGTGGTGGTCAGGGTCTCCACGGCGACCCGCGAGTTGGGGTCCTTGGCCAGCATGGCGTCGAGGATGGCATCGGAGATCTGGTCACAGATCTTGTCGGGGTGGCCCTCCGTAACCGATTCGGAGGTGAAGAGGCGTAGCTGCGGGGTTTCTAAAGTCACCACGCCACTCTACCGGTAACCCGGCCCGCGGACGGATTCGCCGATCCGTCCCGCCATCCGCGAGGTTGCTAGCGGTGTTCGGGCCGCCGATGAGCACTGGTGTCCACCGTGCCAAGCGCGGTGCCCGGCACCGGGCCCATCACCGGGCAACGGATCCCAGGGCCCCGGCGACGGCCTCGATCACCAAGGCGGCGACATGGTCCTTGGATCCCGCGGCGTGCACCGCCTCGGTCCCGTCGGCAAAAAGCATGGTGATCGCATTTTCATCGGTTCCGAAGGTCAGGTTCTCCCCCACCTCGTTGACGACGAGCATTTCGCAGCCCTTGCGCGCCAGTTTCGCCGCCCCGTATTCCAGCACGGTGGATTGGGCATCGCCGGTCTCGGCGGCGAAGCCGACGACCAGCCGCGGGAGGGATCCGGCAGGTCCCTCCGAGGCCCGATCGGACATCAGGGTGGCCAGAATATCGGGATTGCGCACCAGGGTGATCACCGGGTCAGCGTGGTCATCGGACTTCTTGATCTTCGCGCCCAGGTACTCGGCCGGCCTGAAGTCGGCGACGGCGGCGCTCATGATCAGCACATCGGCTCCCCGTGCGGCCCGGGTGACGGCCACCTGGAGCTGTTCGGCGGTGGAGGCGGTGCTCAGTTCCACGCCCGTGGGTGCGGGCAAATCCATGTGGGCGGCGATGAAACGCACGCTGGCACCGGCAGCCAACGCGGCCTTGGCCAACGCAATGCCTTGACGCCCCGAGGACCTGTTGCCCAGAAAACGCACGGGGTCCAGGGGCTCGCGGGTGCCGCCGGCCGAAATCGCCACGACCTTCCCGGCAAGGCTGCCACCCTTCGGGGGTGCCGCGGCATCCAGGTGGCCGGCCACGGCGGCAAAGATCTCCTCTGGCTCGGGCAGGCGCCCGGCGCCGGAGTCCTTGCCGGTCAGGCGGCCCACGGCGGGTTCGATCACCTGCACGCCGCGGCTTCGCAGCAAGGCGACGTTGGCGATGGTTGCGGGGTGTTCCCACATCTCGGTGTGCATCGCCGGTGCCATCACCACCGGCGCCCCGGTGGCCAGCAGGGTGCCGGTGAGCAGGTCGTTGGCCATGCCCGCGGCCGCCCGCGCCAACAGGTCGGCAGTGGCCGGGGCCACGATGACCAGGTCGGCCTCCTGGCCCAGTCGCACGTGGTTCACGGTGTCCACCGCCTCGAAGACGGAGGTGTTCACGGGGTTCGCGCTCAACGCCTCCCAGGTCGCGACCCCGATGAAGTCAAGGGACGCGGGGGTCGGGATGACATCAACGTGGTGCCCGGCCTCCTTAAACAGCCGTAGCAGCGAAGCTGCCTTGTAGGCGGCGATCCCCGCCGATACACCCAGGACAATGCGCTTCACTGCTACCACCGATGCGTTAGTGCGCGGCGCCGGGCCCTGGCCCATCCATCGGGACGGGGCTCGGGTTGCGCCGGCTGCTACGCGTCGTAATCGTTTGCGACCGAGTGGCTACTCGGCGACTTCCTCGATCTTCGTGACGTTGAGCAGGCCCTCGTTGATTTCGCGCAGTGCGATGGAGAGCGGCTTTTCGTTCAGGCGGGTGTCAACCAGCGGGCCGACGTACTCGAAGAGGCCCTCGTGGAGCTGGGCGTAGTACGCGTTGATCTGGCGTGCGCGCTTGGCGGAGTTGATCACCAGTGCGTACTTCGAATCGGTGGTGGTCATCAGGGAGTCGATCGACGGGCTGATGATGCCTTCAAGGTTCGTGTTCACGAAGCCTCCAAATAACTAGTGGGTGGATCAAGACGTAAAGGGCGGGCACCCGTGGTTCCCCGCAACAATCCGGCGGCGGAGGAACAACTGGTCCAACCCAGGGTTTTAACGATCGTGCGGTGTCAATCCCATGAGGGTCACCAGTTCGTCGGAAGCACGCGAAATCTCGTCGTTGACGATGGTGACGTCGAATTCGGATTCCGCAGCAAGTTCCAGTTTAGCTGTTTCCAGCCGCCGCTGCTGCTCCTCGGGGGTTTCCGTGCCGCGGCCCACAAGCCGACGCACCAATTCATCCCAGCTGGGAGGAGCCAAGAACACGAATTTGGCTTCGGGAAGGTTCTCCTTGACCTGGCGCGCGCCCTGCAAGTCGATCTCCAGCAACACCCGCTTGCCCGCGGCGACGGCTTCCTGGACCTTCGAGCGGATGGTGCCGTAGCTGTTCTGCCCGTGCACGACGGCCCACTCGAGCATTTCCCCGCCCTGGACCAGTTCCCCGAACTTCTCCGGACCCACAAAGAAGTAATGCACGCCGTCGACTTCCCCTGGACGGGGGTTTCGCGTGGTGGCCGAGACCGAAAGCCACACCTGGGGGTAGTTGTCGCGGATGTAGGTGGAAATGGTTCCCTTGCCTACGGCCGTGGGGCCGGCCAGGACTGTGACCGCTGGGTGGGGGCTTGCCGTCATGGTGTGAGTCGTCAGTCTTTCGTTTTGGGGGGCGATTGCTGGAAGTGATCCACCAATGCGATGCGCTGTTTGCGCCCCAACCCGCGTAGGCGCCGGCTAGGTGAGATGCCCAGTCTATCGATAAGCGTGTGCGCCCGGATCTCCCCGACCCCCGGCACCGACTCGAGCAGGTCCATGACCCGCAGGCGCCCGATGGCCTCGTCGTCGGGAACCAGCTCCAGCAGCTCGGTGATGCTCAGCTTTCCCGCACCGAATTGGTTCTTGATTTCAGCCCGGCGCGTTCGTGCCGCCAACGCCTTGGCCCGAGCGCGAATACGGTCCTCGTCTGAGAGTTCTCGCAGTACCATGCCTTTTGCCGCCAATCCATCCATAGGGTCCAGCATCAGGGCAAGTAGCCCTGAACCGAAGATAACCAATGACGGCCGCTGATGCAATGGTTAATCGTGCTGTGGCTACCACAAATGCGTGAATATGGGTAAAACTTCCGACTTTGCGCCGAACCCCGGCCCCCGGAGTGTAACCAACATCATGCAAACTTTTGATCCATCGGCCGATTCCGGTCCCACCTGCGCCGTTGCATTCTTCCCGGCGCGCAGGGTGCAACGGTGACGGCGGTGCCCCCGGCCTGACCGTTTCCGGTCGCGCCGGGGGCACCCATCGTATTGCCGGAAAACCGCTCACGCATGTCCCCGGATCTAGAGCAGCGTGTCCCTGGTGGCCGCGGCCGCGTCCCGCAAGGCGCCGGCGTTCGGCCCGGCCTTGAGGATCTCACGGCTGGAGGTGCCAAGGACCTGTGGCCAGAACGCACCGAAGGCTTTCTTCATGTGCGCCCCGGTCGCGCCCTGGGCGCCGAGGCCCGGCGCCAGGATGGGCGCAGCGGAGGCGGCCAGGTCGATGCCAAGCTCCTCCAGTGCATCGCCCACGGTCGCACCGATGACCAACCCGGTGGAGCCAAAGGGGCGTGCGTCCCGGTTTTCGGCGGCCACGGCATCGATGATCCCCTTGGCCACCGAGGAGGCGCCACCGACATGCTGGACGGATTTTCCCTCCGGGTTGGAGGTCAGCCCCAGCACGAATACCCCGCGGCCGGTGGCCGCGGCAAGGTCCAGCGCCGGGCGCAGCGACTCGAAGCCCAGGTAGGGGCTCAGCGTCACCGCGTCGGCGCTCAGCGTGCTGCCCTCCCCCAGCCAGGCGTCGGCGTAGGCGGCCATCGTGGAACCGATGTCCCCGCGCTTGGCATCGGCGATGGAGAGCACGTGGCCGGCCGTGCACAGCGCCAGGGTTTCCTCCAGCACCGCCAGGCCCCGGGAGCCATGGCGTTCGTAGAGGGCGACCTGCGGCTTCAGCGCCGCCACATGCCCGGCCAGGGCCTCCACGACGCCCAGGGAAAAGCTGCGCAATCCCGCGACGTTGTCCTGAAGTCCCCACGCCTGCAGCAGCCCGGGGTGCGGGTCGATCCCCACGCACAGCGGGCCGTGCCGTTCCATGGCAGCGGCCAGGCGCTGTCCGAAGGGGCGGCGCACGGGGGGTGCCCCGGCGCTAGGCATTGGCTTTCCCGGTGGCCTCGGCGGCCGCCACGGCGGCGTCGGCCTCGGCGATGCCCGCCGCCTTCAGGGTCTTGGCGTGCTCCTGCAAGGAGGTGACCGACCATTCGAAGTGGCGCATCGCGTCGATCGCCTGGATCGCGGCGCCGAACTCCGCAACCGTGGTGATGATGGGGGTGCCCACCGAGACCGCGGCGGCGCGGATCTCGTAGCCGTCCCCGCGCGATTCACCGCCCGAGGGGGTGTTCAGGATCAGCGCGATCTCTCCCTCGGTGATCATCTGCGCGATGTTCGGTTCCCCGTCGAGCTCTCCCTCGTGGACCTTGCGGACCACGGTGGAGGGGATGCCGTTGCGCCGCAGCACCTCGGCGGTGCCGCCGGTGGACACGATCTCGAAGCCGATGTCCGCCAGGTGCTTGACCGGGATCACGATCGAGCGCTTGTCGCGGTTGGCGACCGAGACGAAGACCTTGCCGGAGGTGGGCAGCGGGGAGTTCGCCGCGGCCTGGGACTTGGCAAAGGCCGTGTCGAAGTACTTGTCGATGCCCATCACCTCGCCGGTGGAGCGCATTTCCGGGCCCAGCAGCGAGTCAACGACCTTGCCCTCGGGGGTGCGGAAGCGCGCGAAGGGCAGCACCGCCTCCTTCACCGAGACCGGTGCGCCGTCGGGCAGGTTCGCCCCGTCGCCGGATTCGGGCAGGATGTGGTGCACGCTGCGCAGGTGGGCGATGGAGACGCCCACCCCGATCAACGCCGCGGCCTTGGCCAGCTGCACGCCGGTGGCCTTGGAGGTGAACGGCACGGTGCGCGAGGCACGCGGGTTCGCCTCGATCACGTAGAGCACGTCGGAGGCGAGGGCGAACTGGATATTGATCAGTCCGCGCACCCCCACGCCGGAGGCGATCGCGCGGGTCGCCTCGACCACACGGTCACGGACGTCCTGGCCCAGGGTGATCGGGGGCAGCACGCAGGCGGAGTCACCGGAGTGGATCCCGGCCTCCTCGATGTGCTCCATGATGCCGCCGACGTAGAGGTCGGTGCCGTCGAACAAGGCGTCGACGTCGATCTCGATGGCGTCCTCGAGGAACCGGTCAACCAACACGGGGTGGTCGATGGTGATCTCGGTGGCGTTTTCGATGTAGCGGGCCAGGTTCGCCTCGTCATACACGATCTCCATGCCGCGCCCGCCGAGCACGTAGGACGGGCGGACCAATACCGGGTAGCCGATCTCGTCGGCAATGCGCTTGGCGTCCTCGAAGGACACCGCGGTGCCATTCTTCGGGGCGATGAGCCCGCCGGCGTCCAGCACCTGCTGGAAGGCGCCGCGGTGCTCGGCCAGATCGATGGCCTCCGGGGAGGTGCCCAGGATCGGGACCCCGGCATCGGCAAGTTCCTGCGCGAGCTTCAGCGGGGTCTGCCCGCCGAGCTGCACGAACACGCCCAGCACCCCGCCGGTGACTTCCTCCGCGTGGATGACCTCCAGCACGTCCTCGAGCGTGAGCGGCTCGAAGTACAGCCGGGTGGAGACGTCGTAGTCGGTGGAGACGGTCTCGGGGTTGCAGTTGACCATCACGGTCTCGTAGCCGGCGGCGCGCAGCGCCATGGTGGCGTGCACGCAGGAGTAGTCGAACTCGATGCCCTGGCCGATGCGGTTGGG
>JAUNVO010000168.1 GCA_030540695.1 Micrococcaceae bacterium
TTTGCTCATCGTGACGCTGGCGTGGATCCGTCACCGCCGACACAGCAGCTGATTCCCTGACTGATAGCTTCGGTTCCCGCCCCGTGCCCGTGGCGGCGCGGTTCCAGCGGCCGACCAGCTGCGCACTTATTGCGGGGCGTTGGGCCGTATGACGAATATTCATCGGTAGGATTCAGGAAACCGTTGAATCACTGCGAAAGTCGGGTGCCGTCGTGGCCATCACCCAAAGGAATGTCCGTCAGGTCAACCCCGTGGAACTCGACGACATCGACCGCGGGTTGTTGCGGATGCTCACGGAGAACTCGCGCCGCACCAACAACTCGCTTGCCGAGGAATTGGGTATCGCCCCCTCGACCTGCCTGGCCCGGCTCAATGCGCTTCGCTCGGCGGGGGTCATCCGCCGGTTCACCCTTGATATAGATCCCGAGGTCCTGGGTCACGCGCTTGAGGCCCTGATCTTCGTGAAGATCCGTCCGGGTGCGCGGCACCTGATGTCGGCCTTCGCCGAGGAAATGCGCGCCAAGCCAGGGGTCACCCAGCTGTTCTTCCTGGGTGGTGCCGATGACTTCCTGATCCACGTCGCCGTGCGGGACTCCAAGGATGTGCGCCAGTTCGTGCTGGACAACCTCTCGGCGAACCAGGCGGTCTCCACCACCCAGACCTCGCTGGTCTTTGAGCACAGCCAGGGCGCCGTGCCCTGGCTGTAGTCTCCGTGCCCGCGCACAACAACCTGTCGTTGAAATCCCGAAAGGCAAACTCCATGAACCAGAATTCGAAGGCTTCACTGACAGATGCCGCGTACAAGGGGCCGGCGCTCGAGGTGGATAGGGAGTTCTACGGAAATATCGCCACCAGCTTGGAATCGAGGACACTGGTCGACTCCTTTGAAATCCCCATTCGATCCGGAAGGGCATGGAAAGTGCCTGCCGGGCACGTTTGCCGCATCCTTACGGTCGATGGCCCCCAGGTGGGGGATCTGAACCTGTGGAACTACGACAATCCCCGTGAACGGTTCTGGGCGGCCCGCACCCGTCAGCTCCAGGCGGCGCATGTCACCACGTTCGACCGTTTGTGGTCGACCCTTCCCTTCCTTCGTCCGCTGGCCACCATCACGGCGGACACCTTGGAGAACTACGGCGTCGATGACGACGGGGGACGGGTGCACGATACCTTGGGCACCAGGTGCGACCCGTACGTCAACAGGATGCTCACCGGCGACGACTTTGATTACCATTGCCACTCAAACCTGACCCGCGCGGTGCTCCCTTTCGGGTTGACCGAGTTTGATGTGCACGATGTGCTCAACGTGTTCCAATGCACCGGGCTCAACGACAAGGACCAGTACTTCATGAAGAGCTGCCCGGCCAAGGTCGGGGACCACTTCGAGTTCTTTGCCGAGCAGGACCTGCTGGTCGCCTTGTCCACGTGCCCCGGCGGCGACCTTTCCGTGCCGATGTGGGGCGAGGGTGCCCACGATCCGGTCGAGGTGTGCCGGCCCATCGGCATCGAGATCCACAAGATCGATGACGGAATTTTGGGGGATTGGTCATCGCCCGGTCTTCCGGAATACGACGGGAAACACGGACTGAGGGCCAAGGGCTGGAGTTAGCGGGACTTCCAAGTCGACTTCGCGCTTTCGTCGTAGGGGACTTGGTGGCTTGCGCTTTGCCTGGACCGGCACGAAGGGCGGGCAGGAGTTGTTGAACAACCTCTTGCCAGTATTGTTCAACAACATGTAGTGTTCCGTAGGTCGCCTATACCTGTGACAACAGTCACCGAACCCCGGATGGACGGAAACATGGCCAATCCCAGCACCAAGCCCTCGCTCGGCAGATCCGCCAAGCGCACAGCCCTACTGGGCGCCATGTTCCTCATGGCCACCAGCGCGATCGGTCCGGGCTTCATCACGCAGACCACCGAATTCACCGTGCAGATCGGGGCGTCCTTCGCCTTCGCGATCGTCATCTCGATCCTGGTGGACATCGCCGTCCAGTTGAACGTCTGGCGGATTATCGGCGTCTCGGGCCTGCGCGCCCAGGAACTCGGCAACAAGGTGCTTCCGGGCATCGGCTGGGTGCTGGCGGCATTGGTCTTCATTGGCGGCGTCGTCTTCAACGTCGGCAACATCGCCGGCACCGGTCTGGGCATGAACGCCATGCTGGGTCTGGAACCCAAGATCGGTGGGGCGATCTCCGCGGCGGTGGCCATCCTGATCTTCCTGTCCAAGCGGGCGGGCATGGCACTTGACCGCATCGTGATCATGCTCGGTGCCATCATGATCCTGTTGATGCTCTACGTGGCCATCGTTGCCGCGCCCCCGGTCGGCGAGGCGCTGAAGAACGTTGTCATGCCCGAACAAATGAGCTTCCTGATCATCACCACGCTGATCGGCGGAACCGTCGGCGGTTACATCACCTATGCCGGTGCCCACCGCATGTTGGACTCGGGCACCGTGGGCATCGAAAATGTCTCGGACATCGCGCGCAGCTCGGTGTTGGGCATCATCGTCACCGGCATCATGCGTGTCCTGCTCTTCCTGGCAATCCTTGGCGTTGTTGCCGGCGGAGTCGTGTTGACCAGTGACAACAAGGCGGCGGAGGCCTTTGGCCATGCCGCCGGTGAAATCGGCATGCGCTCCTTCGGCGTGGTCCTCTGGGCCGCGGCGCTGACTTCGGTCATCGGCGCCGCGTACACCTCGGTTTCCTTCATCACCAGGTCGACAACGCGTGAACGCACCAGAAACCTCATCACCGTGGGCTTTATCGCGGTATGTGCCGTGATCTACCTGGTGCTCGGCCAGGCGCCGCAGACTTTGCTGATATTCGCCGGTGCGTTCAACGGGCTGATCCTGCCCTTCGGGTTCGCGATCCTGCTCTGGGTCGCTTGGCGCCGCCGGGACCTGCTCCATGGCTACGTCTACCCCAAATGGCTGCTGGGCATCGGTGTGGCCACCTGGCTGCTGACGCTCTTCCTGGGCTGGAACTCCATTGCCGGACTCTCCAAGCTCTGGGTCTAGGCAAGCACACCAGGAACCGACCACCGAAAGGAAACCACCACAGATGGCACCGAACCAACCCCCGGCCGTGACAAACCGCGAGCGGGCCTCCTTGTCCCCGGCCCAGGCCCGTGAGCTCTTCAGCAACGGGCTGTCCGTGCCGACGGCCGGCTTCTGCGCTGGCTTCGCGCAGGCGAACCTGATCATCGTGCCCAAGGCCCAGGCCTTCGACGTGTTGCTCTTCGCCCAGCGCAACCCCAAGTCCTGTCCCGTGCTGGGGGTCCTTGACGCGGGGCAGACCAGCAGCGAGCTGTTGGCCGGCGGGGACATCCGCAGCGACGTGCCCAAGTACGTGGTCTACGAAAATGGGGTGAAGGTCGCCGAGCCCACCGACCTGAGCCAGTACTGGCGCGATGACCTGGTGACGTTCATCGTCGGTTGCTCGTTCACCTTTGAAAACGCCTTGATGGATGGCGGGATCTCCATAGCCCACATTGACCAGGGCGTGAACGTGCCGATGTTCAAATCGAACATCCGCAGTGCCTCGGCGGGGTCCATGGCCGGACCCATGGTGGTCTCGATGCGCCCGATCCCGGCCTCGCAGGTCGCCGACGCCGTGCGCATCACCTCCCGGTACCCGGCGGTGCACGGGGCGCCGGTGCACATCGGCAACCCCGCCGAACTGGGCATCACCGATCTGTCCAAGCCCGACTTCGGGGACCCGGTGCGGATCCCCGAAGGGACCATCCCGGTGTTCTGGGCCTGCGGGGTGACGCCCCAGGCGGCCGTCATGGAATCACGCCCGGCGTTGGCCATCGGCCACGCCCCGGGATACATGCTCATCACCGACGCCAAGGACAGCACCTACCTGGTGCCGTAACGCCGGGGCGCGTTAGGCCAAGGGAGCGCGAGCCGGAGCACCGGCGCGCAGGGCGCCGCGCATGATCTCGGCCATCGCGGTCGAATCTGCGTCCAGCACCACGCGGCAACGGGAGCCGGCGGGCTTGGGGCTTCCCTTGTAGCGCCCGCGCAGGTCGCATATGGTTTGCCCGCGGCCGGGTCCCTGGGTGGTGTCCACGACGACGCGCGCGTAGGGGGCCGAGAGCAGCTTCACGTTCCCCAGCGCGATGGCCGCGGCCAGCGGGTCGTGCATGGCCGAGCAACGCCGCCCGAACACCCCGAGGTAGAAGTCGAAGTAGTACCCGAGCATCGAGCCCACGGCGCGCACCGCAGCCTGCTCCGAGCCGAGCAACAACTCGAGGTCCGGCTCCTCCAGGACGTGGCACATCGTGGCATCCAGCGGGACCAAGACGATTTCCCAGTCAGCGGCCAAGACCTCGGCGGCAGCCTCGGGATCGTTGTGGATGTTTGCCTCGGCCGCGGCGGTGACGTTGCCCGGGGCCAGCGCCGACCCGCCCATGATGGTGATCTCACGGACGAGCGAGGGCAGCTCCGGGGCCAGGCGCAGGGCCGCGGCGATGTTGGTCAGCGGGCCGATGGCGATGATGCGCAGGGTGCCGGGATTCTCACGCGCCAGGCGCACCAGCAGCTCGGCGGCGGATCCCTGTGCCAGTCCCAGTTTCGATTCAGGCAGGATGACCTCGCCGATGCCGTTGTTGCCATGCACATGCGGTGCGCCCCCAGCGTAGGTGCCGGCTTGGGGATCATGGAGTCCCAACGCGACGGGGATCTCCCCCCGCCCGGCCAGGGCCAGCAGATCCAGGGTGTTCCGGGCGCCCTGCAGCGCGTCGGTGTTCCCGCTGACCGAGCCGATGCCCACAAGGTTTGCCCCGGCGCCGAGCAGATACGCCAAGGCCAGGGCGTCGTCGATCCCGGTGTCGCAATCAAGGAAGAACGGTGCGTTGGATTCGACGCTGGTCATGGAGGTGCTCCTGGAAGTGGAAGGATCGGGATGAAACCCGCACGGTCGCTGCGCGGCCGGTCGTTTCAGAACCAATGGCCCTACGCAGGGAACCGGAAACACCCATCGATTCTACGCGCCATCTGCCTCCCGGTGGTCTTGGGCCCACGGGCCCCGTGAAGTCATGAACCGGGTATCGGGGCAGTTGGCGTGAAACACTTGCCAGCAACGCCCGTGGGCGATCCACTTGCGGTCCAAACGAACCGCTTTCCCCCACGCCGTTCCCGAACAAAGCGAAAGTCGAGCCCCGCCGCCGTGCCCAAAGCAACGAAACAATGGCTACCCGCCGCCCTGTGTCTCTTGATGGTCGGGTGGGGCGCCAACCAATTCGTCTCCCTGCTGGTCATTTACCGCAACTCACACGGGTTTTCGGAAGTCATGGTGACTTCCATGCTTGGCATCTATGTGGCGGGATTGGTTCCCGCGCTGCTGCTGGGCGGACGCTACTCGGACCGTGCCGGCCGCAAACGCGTCACGATCCTTGCCGTCGCTCTGTCCATGCTCGCCAGTGTCGCCATGATGGGCTCGCTCTTCGGCGCAGCACCGTTGTTTATTGGCAGGTTGCTGGCTGGAGCGGCGACCGGCCTGGCCATGGCAGCGGCGACAAGTTGGGTCAAGGAACTTTCCCAGGCACCCTGGGACACCGCTTCGGCGGCCGGATCCGGTGCACGCCGTGCCTCGCTGCTGACCTCCGGTGGTTTTTGGCTGGGCCCGGTGGTCGGAGGGTTGCTGGCCGCAACGGCCCCGGCACCAGAGATCCTTCCCTACGCGGTGCACATCGTGCTGTGCCTGCCGCTATTGGCCGTCGTGGCGCGCCTGCCCGAAACCCGGCCGCGCCAATCGGCCCGGGCCACCTCGGCCGTCGTGACGCATGAGAGCGCCGCCGGACGCAAAAGGTTTTGGCTGGTGGTTGCGCCCGCGGCACCCTGGGTGTTCGCCACCGGCACCATCGGGTTCGCCGTGATCCCCGCGGTGATTCCCGGGCTCGGGGACGCCCGCCTGGGCTATGCCACCGTCGCGGTGGCCATCACCCTTGGTTGCAGCGTGCTCATCCAACCGTTGGCGCGACGCCTTGACTCGGTGCTCAGTGCCCGTTCGTTGATCACCGGGGTCGGTGTGGCGCTTGCCGGCTTGTGCCTGTTGCTGGTGGCGATCGTTTTTCCCAACCAGGCCCTGGGGCTCGTCGCCGCCGCGGTTCTGGGGTCGGGCAACGGCTTGCTGATGGTCGGGGGCCTGCTGGAAATCCAGCGATCCGCCCGGGCCCACGAGCTCGGTACGCTCACCGGGTACTTCTACACCCTGGCCTATGTGGGATTCCTGGCCCCGACGGTTTCCGCTTTCGTGGGGCAGTGGGTCGATGCGCTCTGGATCATTGCCGGGATCACGGGGCTGTGCGCTGTCTCGTTGTGTGTCGTGGTGCTCAATTCACGTAAGTACCTGCCGCACACCCTTGAACAGGTCGATGCGAAGGCCGGATCCCGGACCTAAGACCGTCCCGGGCATCCGGGACGGTGCCGGCCAGCGCAGCCTGGTCAGTTCGTGTGGTGCGGGCCCGCGACCATGCCGGACAGCTTTTCCAACGATGTTTCCAACTCGTGCTCATCGACCACGGGGAAGGTGATCATCCGCAGGACGTCCTTGTCCGTGACGTGGCTCCAGTCGTAGGTCAGGGTGACCTTCGTGGATTCCTGCGAGTCCGCATCCAGTTCCCACACCCATTGCCAGCCCGCGGGTTCCTGCCCCGCTGGTGCCGTCTTCCACGCGAGCAATTTATTGACGTCGTATCCCACCACGTGGTTCTCGGTTCGGTAGTCGCCGCCCATCTTCTCGGAGAACATGTTCATGGTGAAAACCTGGCCCACACCGGTAATCCGGTCGGACTTTTCATCGGACTTCACCATCCCCGATCCATCCAGCCCAGCATGGTTTTCCGGGTTGCTCAGAACATTGAAAATCTCCTTCGCCGGAGCATCGAACACTCGGTCAACGGTCAGTTTTCCTTCGGTTTCAGTCATAAGTTCAGCATGGCGCAGTTACGTTGCCGGGTGCAACCCCTCGCGTTCGTCGCAATATCCGGAACCGGCAATGG
>JAUNVO010000169.1 GCA_030540695.1 Micrococcaceae bacterium
TATCGCCCTCCTCGAAGTTCAGCTGGGTGATGTCACCGGAGTAGACCAGCCCGGCCATCACATCCCCGGAGATGAAATCCTGCGTGTACGAGTTGCCTTTCACCTGGCGGATCTGCCCGTTCTTGATGTTTCGCTCCAAAACATCGAGCGAATTCCCGTATTCGTCTTCTCGCCGGTGGCCCCGGATGTCGATGCCATCATCAGGCAGCATCATCGGCAGGGTGTCGCGCATGTCGTCGAGCACCGTGACCCGTCCCGTCAGCGCTGGGCCCCACGGGTCCGACATGTTCTTCAGGCTCTTGGGAAATGCTTTCTTGTTCCAGGCAATCCCGGTGAATCCGGATTGCCAGGTCAGGGACCTGGTGCGCCCCGGATCGAATCGAACATCACGCAGCTCGGGCAAGAGTTTCTTGATGTTTGGGATGTTCGCGTGATCAAGCTCCTGGACGTGTCCCTGGCCTGTCAACCGCTCGGACATCAAGTCACTCGGGGTGATGATGTCCTGGCCAATGTCCTTGCCGGCGGCCAGCTGGGCCTGGACCTTGCCGTAGTAGGTGTCGTTGGAGTGGATGTCTTCGGAGTAGTTGGCGCTGATGCCGCTTTCCTTGACGAACCGCCGGAGGGTCGGGTATTTCTTCGTCTGGTCGTCGTAGTCAAGATATAGCGTCCAGTTGGCCCAGTTCACGACCTTTTGTTCACTGGACAGATCCGCGGCAGCGCTGGGTCCGGCAACACTCTTGCCCCCCGCGGTTCCGCACACCGACAGGCCCCCGGCTCCGGCGAGCACTCCCCTGCAAGTGATAGATGCTCGGGCGATTCCCCTGGCCAGCCGCTGACGAGATGCAAGCTGGTGGTCGAGGCGGGTCACTACGCTCCGATCGCCGTTTGGAACTGGCTGTTGAAATTGGTTTCTTCCTCGGCGCTGAGCGACCTGAAGGCATAGGCCTTGGCAAGGTCTTCGTCGGAAGGAAATATCAACGGGTTGTCCATCAGGCTCGGATCGATCTTTTCCATCGCTTCCTTGGCGCCCTGCACCGGGGAAATGAAATTCACGTAGGCCGCGACCTGTGCAGCGATCTCTGGCTCATAGTAGAAGTCCATGAGCTTTTCCGCGTTGGTCTTTCGGGTAGAGGCAACGGGGACCATCATGTTGTCACTCCACAGGGTGCACCCCGCCTCCGGGATGACGAATTCCCATTGGTCGCCATTTTCGAAGTTCATCTGCGTGATGTCGCCACTCCACACGATCCCGGCAATGGCGTCGCCGGAAATGAAATCCTCTTTATAGGAGTTGCCCTTCACCTGGCGGATCTGGCCATTGGCGATCTGCTTGGAGAGGACCTCTGTTGCTGCGGCGAACTCGGTGTCCGACCACTGCCCATCGATGTCCACCCCGTTATCGAGCAACAACAGGCCCATGGTGTCGCGCATTTCATCGAGCACGGTGATCCGGCCCTTGAGGTCCGGGCTCCACAAATCCGAGACGGTGCGCAATCCCTTGGGGTATTTCGCCTTGTTGTACGCAATGCCCGCGTAACCGCTTTGCCACGTCAGGGAGTTCTTCCGACCCGGATCGAAGTCGACATCCTGCAGGGAGGGCAACAACTTCTCGATATTAGGGATGTTTGCGTGGTCCAGTTCTTGCGTGAAGCCTTGGCGAATGACGCGTGAAGCCATCCAGTCGGTGAGTGTCATGATGTCCTGGCCAATATCCTGTCCTGCGGCCAATTGTGCCTGGACCTTGCCGTAGTAGGAATCGTTTCCATCGATGTCCTCGGCGTAGTGCGTCTTGATACCGGTACGTTTCGTGAACTCCACAAGGGAGGGATAGACCTTGGACTTGTCGTCGTAGTCAAGGTACAGCGTCCAGTTGGCCCACATGACGTTTTTGTCGCTTTCTGAAACGTCTGTCACGGTCGGGGCTGCGGCACTGGACTTGTTGCCTCCGCCGGTGCCACCGGTTCCGCAGGCAGCAAGGAATGCAGCGAGGCCCAGTCCCCCGGCACCGGCCATCAACTTGCGGCGAGAGAGCTGCATGCGCTGTGTTTGGGCTATCAAGGCGCGTACGCCCGGATCCCTGGGCAGCTCGCGCTTGTTCTGATTGGACATTCCCGGTTTCCCCTTCAGCTGGCGGTGCATCTACCCCTGATGCGACCTACGCGATAGTGACTTGCGTCACGTTCACTTGTTGACATTGGATCATGTCAGGAATTCAACGGAGTGACAATAGTTTTCACCGACATACATTTCGTGAACCATGGAAATCCGTCGAGAGAGCCCTCTTCCACAACTGATTCCTTCGGGCTATGCTCGTTCCCAACCAGCGACCCGGGAGTCACGCAAGCGAGCTTGGCCACCCAAATATTCGATCAGGAGGTCGATAGGCAGTGACCCAACCCGCACCCAACGGCGCAACCCACGCACTGAGCATGGATGACACGTCCAAGGCGATCATTGAACAGTTGCAGCAGGACGGGCGACGTTCCTATGCCGCGATCGGCAAGGCAGTGGGCCTCAGCGAGGCCGCCGTGCGTCAACGGGTGCAAAAGCTTATCGACAGCAAGGTCATGCAGGTTGTCGCCGTCACCGATCCCTTGCAGCTTGGATTCAAACGCCAGGCCCTGCTGGGCATCCGATCCACCGGAGACATCATCGCCACCGCAGACAGGATCGCCGCCCTGCCGGAGGTCGATTACTGCGTGGTGGTGGCCGGTCCCTCGGACATCATTGCAGAGGTCATCTGCGCCAACGACGAGGACCTGCTTCGCATCATTACAGAAATTCGATCCGTGGAAGGGGTACGGGAAACCGAAACATTCATGTACCTCTCGCTGCGCAAACAGGAATACAACTGGGGTACCCGATGAGCATTTCCAGCACGACGACCAGCACCGGAACCACGCCACGTGGCACCGACCGACAGTCCGCGGCCCGGGATCATTTGTGGATGCACATGGCACGCCACTCCCCTTTGCAGGAGGGCGCCCGGGTTCCAATCATCACCCGGGGCCAGGGCCACACGCTCTGGGACGACCAGGGCAAGAGCTACATCGATGGATTGGCCGGCCTCTTCGTGGTCAATGCCGGTCATGGCAGGGCCGAGCTTGCCGAGGCCGCGGCCAAGCAAGCCGAGAAGCTCGCCTTCATGCCGCTGTGGTCCTACGCCCATGAGCCGGCCATCGACCTGGCCGAACGCCTCGCCAACCATGCACCGGGTGATTTGAACCGCGTATTCTTCACCACCGGCGGAGGTGAAGCCGTGGAGTCGGCCTTCAAACTCGCCAAGCAGTATTTCAAGCTCATGGGAAAGCCCGGCAAGCACAAGGTGATCTCCCGGGCATTGGCCTACCACGGCACCCCTCAGGGGGCGCTGGCCATCACATCCCTGCCGGATATGAAGACGCCCTTCGAGCCATTGGTTCCCGGCACTTTCCGGGTGCCGAACACGAACTTCTATCGCGCCCCCGAACAGTTCGCCGACAATGAGAAGGACTTTGGCTTTTGGGCTGCGGAGCGCATCCGGGAAACCATCGAGTTCGAGGGTGCCGATTCAGTGGCCGCAGTTTTCCTGGAACCCGTGCAGAACTCGGGAGGCTGTTTCCCTCCGCCGCCGGGCTACTTCCAGCGAGTGCGGGAAATCTGCGACGAGAACGACGTGTTGCTCGTATCCGACGAAGTCATTTGTGCTTTTGGACGCATTGGATCGATGTTCGCCTGTGAGGACTTTGGCTATGTGCCCGACATCATCACCTGCGCCAAGGGCATCACCAGCGGCTACTCGCCGCTGGGTGCCATGATCGCCTCGGAAAGGCTGTTTGAGCCCTTCAAACATGGAGACACCACGTTTTACCACGGCTACACCTTTGGCGGGCACCCGGTGTCCACCGCAGTGGCCATGGCCAATCTGGACATCTTCGAACGCGAAGGGCTGAACCAGCGGGTGAAGGACAACGCGCCGGTGTTCAAGTCCACCTTGGAGAAACTCAAGGACCTGCCGATCGTTGGCGATGTACGCGGCGCCGGGTACTTCTACGGCATCGAATTGGTCAAGGACAAGAAGACCAAGGAAACCTTCAACGACGAGGAATCCGAAAGATTGCTGCGCGGATTCCTGTCCACCGCCCTCTACGACGCGGGCCTGTACTGCCGCGCCGACGACCGGGGTGACCCCGTGATCCAGCTGGCGCCCCCGCTGACCGTGGGTCCGCCGGAGTTCGATCAAATCGAGTCCATCCTGCGTTCGGTGTTAACCGAGGCGGAGAACCACCTCTAGAAAATAACGCCGCAGCACCCGCGGGGCGTGGCAGTGTAATGATTTCACCGCCACGCCCCGCTGATTCGTCATGCGTCGGGTGCTGGATCTCCTTCCGGCGACGCCGCTCGGTGTCGGGGTTCGTGGCCATCGGCCATCGGACGGGGCACCTCATCAGCCTTGACGCCAGCCCGGCGCCGCGGGCCCGGAGCCGGTGCCACCACGGAGCGTGTTTCCTTGAGCGGCGGTCCGGAGCTTGTTTCAGGGTGCTGGCCTTGCCGCCCGTCGCGCTCGATGGAGGTGGCCAAGGGCTTTTCGGTCAGGAACACCAGCACGATCGCTGCGGCAATGACGATCGGCACCATGTAGAGGAACACCGGGGTCAGCGCATCGCTGTAAGCCCCGACGATGACATGGCGAACCGCATCGGGCAACTCCCGCACCAGGTCCGGGGTGAAGGAGTTGGCGCCACCGGGCGCCCCGGCGCCGGTGCTCGGCAGGCGTTCAGCCAGCAGGTTTCCCAGGTTGGTGACGAAGAGGCTGCCGACCACCGCCGTCCCGATCGATGCACCGATCTGGCGGAAGTAGTTGTTCGCCGCGGTCGCCATGCCGACCTGCGAATTGGGGAAGGTGTTTTGCACGATCAACACCAGGATCTGCATTCCCAGCCCGAGCCCGATACCCAGCAGCGCCAAGTAGCAGCAGATGATCCATACGGGCAGCTCCGCATTCATCGTTGAAAGCAAGGCCAGTGCACCGGCGACCACGAATGTCCCGACCACGGGAAACCACTTGTAGCGCCCGGTCTTGCTGACAAAGGCTCCCGAACCGATTGAGGTGACCAACAACCCGCCCATCATGGGGATCATCAGCAACCCCGATTGGGTGGCATTGGCTCCGGTGACCATTTGCAAGAACGTCGGCAGGTAGGCCAACGCCCCGAACATGGCCACCCCAATCACCAGTCCGGCCACGGTGGTCTTGATGAAGTTGGGCTCGCGGAACAGTTTCATCGACATGATCGGCGCCTCGGCCCGGTTTTCGACCAGCACAAACAGCACGGCGGCAACCAGGGTGACGGCAATCAGCGAAAGCACGATGGCCGAATCCCATGCATAAGTGCTTCCTCCCCAGGTCGTGGTCAGCACCAGTGCTGTCGATGCCAGGGCAAGGAGCAGCATCCCCGCCACGTCGATCCTGGGTCGGTGCGCGGTGTCTGTTTCGGGCAAATGGAGAAAGAAAAAAGCCGCGGCAAGTGCCATCAGGCCGAGGGGAATATTCATCCAGAGGCACCACCGCCACGTCACTTCCTCGGTAAACCAACCACCCAGCAAGGGACCGGCCACGGAGGAGAGGGCAAAGACCCCGCCCATGATTCCCATGTACTTTCCGCGCTCCCGGGCCGGCACAACATCGGCGATGATCGCCTGGGAAAGCACCATCAGGCCTCCGCCGCCAAGGCCTTGGACGCCGCGCCCGATAATCAACCACGTCATGTCCTGGGCAAAGCCACCAACGATCGAGCCAATGATGAACAGGGTGATGGCACCCATGAAGATGCCCTTGCGTCCGAGAAGGTCGCCCATCTTGCCGTAAATGGGCAGGGTGATGGTGGAGGCAAGGATGTAGATGGTGATCACCCACAGCATCAGATCTACGCCATGGAGTTCGCCGACGATCGTGGGAAGTGCGGTGGAAAATATTGTTTGGTCCAACGAGGCCAGAAGCATCGTCATGACCAGCCCGGCAAAAACCAGGAGGATATTGCGATGTTGTTTCTGTGCCTCTGTGCGTTCCGCTTGCACTTTTGTCGTCGTCATTGGATGGCATCCCGTTCATTGCACTAGCCCTGTATCCCCGGCCCGGCCCACCCGCTGCGGGACCGGGTCAATCACACACCCAATGCAGATGACGGAAGACCATGCGTCGGTGCAGACCGTGTAGTCCCATTCTGCGCTTCAATCGGGCATCTGTCCGGTTCGTGGTGCATTCTTCAATCGTGGCACCCAGGACACTCGGAAACAATGGCCGTCGGACACTGCACAGCCGACGTACAGCTCGCCCTATTTGAGCTCGATCTCGACGAAAACAAATTCGGTCATTGCCTCATTGACGACGTTGTGTTCACTGCCTGCGGTGCGTGTGTAGGAGACGCCTGCCGTGAGCTGGTTCGAGACCGATCCCTCGCGGGTTTCGAGCACCAGCGCACCGGTGGTCATGGGCACCACGACATAATCGGTCGGGTGGACGTGCCAGCCGGTTTCCGTTCCGGGAGCAAATCGCCATTCGGTGACGCGCACCCGCTCGTTGTCGATTTGGATGGTGGCGAGGGCTTCGGGTCGCGTCATGGGGGGATCTACCTTCTCGGGGCTGCTGCGGTGGCTTGACTTGGCACAACACCTTGGCTTTTGGGGCGTGGGCGCTCCTGCCAATCCTTCCAGCACATTCCGCCCCGGGCAATGGGCTCCCCCGGAGGGTTTCAGCTCCAACGCCCGGACAGACCATCGCGCACGGGAGACATGGAGGTGGCCGGCTTGGTGGACGATCTTCTCTCGTCTCCATGAGCCAGCCACAGTTCCGGTGGTTTGATGCGCGTGGCACCATTAAGGACGCCTAGACATCACGCGCCAGCGCCAGCCGGTTCAGGGCAAACGCCGCAACAAAGAGGCCGAAGTCACGGAGCGCGACGTCGAAGAATCCCGGGAGC
>JAUNVO010000170.1 GCA_030540695.1 Micrococcaceae bacterium
CCTCGGGATCATAGTTCCCCGGCCACATGTCCTCTCCGACTCCCTCAACAAAGTAGGGCCGACCGGTTCCCCCGGAATACACCGATCCGTCAGGGTCCACGGCAATGACTTTCACTGGCCCGCCGGCGCGGTCCGCCGAAACCGCCTTGAGGTAGCGCCCGGTGCCGGTGATCGTTCCACCGGTTCCGGCACCGATGACCACGTGGGTCAGCGTGCCGTCGGTGTCGTCCCAGATTTCAGGGCCCGTTGTTTCGTAGTGGCTTTCCGGGGCCGCCGGATTGGAGAACTGGTCAGGCTTGTAGGCCCCGGGGATCTCGCGCACCAGCCTGTCCGAAACACCGTAGTAGGACTCCGGCGAATCGGGGGCGACCGCGGTGGGTGTCACCACGACCCGGGCCCCGTAGGCCCGCAGCACATCCCTTTTCTCCTCCCCGACCTTGTCGGGGGTCACGAAGATCGTCTTGTAGCCCTTGAGCTGGCCGACCATGGCCAGTCCGACCCCGGTATTGCCGCTGGTTGGTTCCACGATGGTGCCCCCGGGCCGTAGCTGACCACTGGCTTCGGCATTTTCCACCATCTTCAAGGCAATCCGGTCCTTGATGGAACCGCCCGGATTCAAGTACTCAAGCTTCACCAGCACCGTGGCCTTGATGCCATCGGTCACCGAGTTGAGCTTCACCAAGGGGGTGTTCCCGATCAGATCCATCACTGTGTGCGCATACTTCATGGCGCCACTCTACCGGCGGGCATCCACATTGCTCAGACGGTTCGTCGCGAATCGTCATGCACGGAAAAAAGCGCTCCGGTGAGAGTATGGAGCCATGCCCGATTCCACAGCCAACGCACTGCCCACAAGCGATGCGCAAGGCTCCTGGATGCCGCACGGGCCGTATTCGTTGCGGCAGTCACTGGGCATCTTGCAACGCGGCGCCGGAGATCCCACGGCACGTGTCACGGATTCCACTGCGTGGTTGTGTTTCAACACCCCCCACGGAGCGGTCACGCTGCTGGTGACGTGCTGGGGCGCCCAAGAGCCCGAGGTCCGTTTCCACGCGTGGGGGCCGGGGGCTGCCCACGCTGTGGAGCGGGGATTGCATCTGGTGGGGGCCTACGACGATTGGGGCGCCTTCGACGCCCCAGAGAATTCTCGGCTGTTGCATCCCACGGTGGCCAGCAGCAGGAAATTCAACAAGGGTTTGCGATTCCCGTCCACGGGACGTGTTTTTGATGCCCTGTTGCCGGCGATCCTTGAGCAAAAGGTCACGATCATCGAGGCAAATTTTGCGTGGCGCTATCTGTGCAAAGCAGTGGGAGGGCTGCCGCCCGGGCCGGCCCCGGAGGGAATGCGTCTGCCTCCGCAACCGGCCGCCGTGCGCAGCCTACAGCCATGGCAGTGGCACCAGGCTCGTGTGGATGCCAGCCGTTCGACGACGGCGGTGCGGGCCGCCGCGGCCGCTCCCGCCCTTGAACGCTGGGCTTTGTTGGAACTCGGTGCAAGGCGGGAGAACGTCATGGGCACAGGGACATTGGCCGCGGCGCTCGAGTCGATTCCCGGAATCGGGCCGTGGACCGTTGCCGAGGTCCTCCAACGCACCCACGGAGCAGCCGACCACGTTTCGGTCGGCGACTACCACCTCGCGGCATTTGTCGGTCAGGTGCTCATCGGCCGGAGGGTCGATGACGCCGGGATGCTCGAGCTATTGGCACCGTTCAGCGGAAACCGGCAACGCGTGGTTCGCCTCATCGGAGTCTCCGGGCACCGCAAAGAAGCTTTTGGCCCACGCTACGCCCCCATGGACCATCGCCGCAGATAAGCGAAGGCAGGAAACTACTGGGCCTGGGATTCCTGCTCAGCGATTTGTGCATGGACCTGCTCCATGTCGATGCCCTTGACGGCAACCACAAGGTCATCAAGTTGCGAGGCGTTCATCGCTCCGGGCTGTGAAAATACCAGCACCTGGTCGCGGAACGCCATCAAGGTCGGGATGGAGGTGATGTTTGCCGCCCGCGCCAGCCCCTGCTCGGCTTCGGTATCGACCTTAGCGAACTTGACCTCCGGGTATTTCTCGGAAATATCATCGTAGATCGGGGCAAACTGGCGGCAAGGTCCGCACCACGCAGCCCAGAAATCTACGAAGACAATGTCATTTTCTTCCAACGTCGTCGTGAACTCAGACTCGGTGATATTGATAGTAGCCATGTACCAACGGTACCGCGTCATTGCCGGCTCACCGCAGTCGGCGCCATTTGCGCCCCTGCCCGCGTGCACGAAACGGCAGATATCCACAGATCGGCTAGCACCGCCCAATGAGGCTCGGCACAGTCGTATGCTCAAGGAAAACCTCGCCCACACCCCAACCGCACAGGAGGCAGCCTTCGCCCTACCCATCGGCGCGAACCTGCGAATCATTGCCCAGCGGGTTCCTCCAGCCAGCTCCGCTCCCCTACGTGGGAGCACCGGTTTCATGGATAACAGGAAGGACGCATCGGGGCCAGGACCGTCAATACGGCAAAGGCAGGACCGATGCCACCAAGAACATGACACGCTGTACATTGCTGCTGATCACTTCCGGGGAATCCGGACGAAAGGCCCTGTCCGAGGGAATGCTGTTGGCGGAACGCTACGTCGACGCACTTCCCTTGGATTTGACCATCGTTGAATCCACGCCGTTCGCGGTAGCCCCCGCAAAGAGGATCCAGGACCGGGTGTCTTTCCCTGCGGCGCTCGAGGACCCCACCGCCGCGGCCACCTCCGTTGGCCCGTTGCAGGCGATCTGGAACGGCAAGCGCTGGCTCACCCCCGGCTCATGTCCGCCAAAGCCTTCCGAGGACAACGGAGCCACCGAATGGCAGTGGGCCCACTATCACGCGGTCTTGGACGCCTCGGAAGATTCGATCATGGTGCTCTGGGATATTTACGTGGTTCCGGTGATTGAACGCATGGCTGCCTGAGGTACTTCCGGTTGAATCCGCCTGCCAAGCTCCGGGCGCGCTGCGTTTCCTGCGTGGATCCACCGAACGCGCCGGGCACGAAGAAGCCCGTGTTCAAATCCTGGGATTTGAACACGGGCTTCGTTCATTCGGTGGCAGATACTGGATTCGAACCAGTGAAGGCGTTGCCAGCTGATTTACAGTCAGCCCCCTTTGGCCACTCGGGTAATCTGCCGAATGTTCTCTTCGGAACGAGTAGAAACTCTACCTGACTTATTCCCAAGAATAAAATCGGGGTATCGACACCGGGAAAAACCTCGGATTTTCGGCCTTTTGCTGCACCCCGGTACTCTTGAAGATAAAGTCCATTTTCCCTATCCAAGGAGGCTCACATGGCGAGCGATTCAACGTTCGATGTTGTCAGCAAGGTCGACAGCCAGGAAGTGTCCAATGCTTTGAACCAGGCGCAGAAGGAAATTTCCCAGCGCTACGATTTCAAGGGCATTGGCGCCGAAGTGGATTTCAGCGGCGAGAAGATCCTGATGAAGGCGAACTCCGAGGAGCGCGTCAAGGCCGTGCTCGATGTGCTGCAGGCCAAGCTGGTCCGCCGGAACATCTCCCTGAAATCCTTGGACGCCGGGGAGCCGTTCGCCTCGGGCAAGGAATACCGGATCGAGGCGTCGATCGTCGAAGGCATCGCGCAGGACGTCGCCAAGAAGATCAACAAGCTGATCCGCGATGAAGCCCCCAAGGGCGTGAAGTCAACGATCCAAGGCGACGAACTACGCGTCTCCTCGAAATCCCGCGACGATCTGCAGGCCACCATGGGCCTGCTGCGCACCTTCGAGGACGCAGACCTGCAGTTTGTGAACTTCCGCTAGGCGAATCGCGCTTCAGGCCCTGCGCGACCAAAGCCAGAAGGGATGCCAGGACCGGTTCAGGTCCGGGCATCCCTTCTGGCTTTCAAGCCACCGGCGTCCCCTGCGCCCAAGGCTCAGGCGAACAGGGATTCCCCGAGGTATCCGCCCTCGCCGATTCCCGGCGGAACCGCGAACAGTCCGGACCCCGTGTGCTTGAGATATTCCTGCAGCGCATCGTTCTTGGCCATGTTGTTTTGCATCGGCACGAAGTGGGTTCGAGGATCCACGACGAAGGCAATGAAGAACAAACCCGCATCCAGGCGGCCCAAGCCATCGGAGCCGTCGGTGTAGTTGAAGCCGCGGCGCAGCATCTGGACGCCGTTGTTGGCTGAGGGATGGGCCAGTGCCACGTGTGAATCAACCGGCATGACGGGTCCGCCCCGGCCCGGCATGGCAAAGTCGGGTTCCGAAAACTCTTCGCCACCTGACAATGGGGCTCCCTCGCGTTTGGTGCGGCCGATGATGTTCTCCTGGTCGCTCAACGGCGAGCGGTCCCAGGTTTCAATGTGCATCCGGATTCGGCGAGCAACCAGATAGCTGCCGCCATTCATCCAGGATTGCTTCCCGGTGGCACCACTGACCCATACGTGTTCGTCCAGGGCCTTTTGCTCCTCGGCCTTCAGGTTTGAGGTTCCGTCCTTGAAGCCAAAGAGGTTTCTGGGCGTCATCTGGTTGGTGGACGTCGAGGATGTCCGGCCAAAGCCGATTTGCGACCACCGCACCCGGGCCTTTCCGAAGGCGATGCGAATCAGGTTGCGCACCGCATGGACGGCGACCTGTGGATCATCCGCGCAGGCCTGAATAACGATATCCCCACCACTACGGGATTCCTCCAACGCATCTCCGGGGAAATGGGGTAAATCCTCCAGGGCGTCCGGGATCTTCCCTTCGAGCCCAAACCGCGGACCGCTGGCGTTTTCAAAGAGGCTTCGCCCGAAACCAAGCGTGACGCTGAGGTGGTTGGCGGAAAGGCCAATGGCCTCACCCGTGTCCTCTGGCGGGGCGTCGTAGTGGCCGCCGGTCGCGCCGAATTCGCCGACATCCTCGCCGCGCATCAGCTGCTCAATCGCGGCCGTCCAGTCCTTGAGCAAGGCAATGAGTTCTTCGCGGTCATCGATCGTGACATCGAATGCGGCTATATGCATCCGGTCCTGCATCGGGGTGGCTATTCCTGCCTGGTGTTCCCCGTAGAACGGCACCACATCGCTGGTCGATGTTTCCTGGGCCTGTGCAGCGAATGCCCCATGGCCCAAGGCTCCGGCCGCGATCCCCAGGCCCCCGGCCCCAGCGGCAACCAGCAATGAGCGGCGGCTGGGCACCCTGGCGGGGCCCCCGCCTGACTCGGTGGCGTTCTTCGGCGCGGATGCCTTGCTGACCTTGCGATTGCCAAACATGGTTCCTACTTCACCACGGCGGCGGTCAGCTTGGACAGCGGTTCTGCCAGCGCATCGACAGCCGTGCTCAGTTCCTGCACCTGGGCCTCGTCCAGCTCGTCATAGAAGGCAAAGCCATCACCCTTCTTGTGCTGGTCCAGCAGCTTTTGCAGGGAATCAAAGTTCTTCTGCAACGTGGCGTCGAGTTCCTCGTCCGAATCGACCAGCAGCGGCTTGAGGTCCTCGTAGGCGATGCGGGCGCCGTCAACATTTGCCTGGAAATCCCAAAGGTCGGTGTGCGACCAGATCTCTTCCTCGCCGGTCACCTTTCCGGTGGCGACCTCGTCGAGAAGCTCCTTGGCTCCGTTTGCGAGCTGGTCCGGGGTATAGGTCATGTCGCGGGTGCGTGAATACAGTTCATCGGTATCCGAGACCATCTGCTTGCCCAGTGCTGCGCGGGATTCGCCACTCATCTCCTTGTATCCCGTGGCCGGTGGCCACAGATCTTTTTCTGCTCGGTGCCATCCGGTCCAGTCCTGACCCTTTTCCAGGTCAGCCTCGCGCGCATCAAGAATGGGATCCAGGTCCCCGAATGATTCGGCGATGGGTTCGATGCGCTCCCAATGCATGCGCACGCTTGGGTAGAGTTCACGGGCCTTGGCCTTGTCACCGGCCGCGAACGCGTCGGTGAAGTCCTTGGTCCCGGTCACCAGCTGCTCGGTCTGGTCCTTGACGTACGCCGCGTAGAGCGTGGTGGCCTGCTCCTGCTTTTCCGCGCGATCAGTACTGACTCCTTGGCCCGCCGGGGCAGGGCCCAAGGCAAGGTTGGCACGGATTCCGTCGCCGAGCATTCCTGGCTTGCACGCAGTGATGTACTCGCCCTCGGGTGCCATCACCACAAGGTCCCGACTTAGGCCCGGGCCGATGTTTTCCACCTCACCAATGATCCGCAGTCCGTCCTGGGCCAGAAGATAGAACTCCGTGACCTGGCTACCTTCGTTCTTGACGGTGAACTTCACTGTTCCACCGGGTGCCGTGGAGCTCGAGAGCGTGCAGGCATCGGCGGTGCTGGTGACCTGGATGGATCCGTCGCCATCGGCCTGCGGGGTGTTGGTGGTGCAACCGGTAAGTCCCATGGCCACCATGGAAAGCGCAACGGTGGCGTGGAGGGGGCTGGCAAGTTTCATGGAGGTCCTCGTGGGTGATGTTGAAGGGAAGACGGGCAAAAGGGTTCAGGCGGAAACGGGTTTGGCAACCGAGGGCGTCGACGTGGCACCCTTCAGCGTCTTGATGCGGAGGAAGTAGATGATGCCAACGACCGATACGTAGAGGGTCCAGGTGATGGCTTCGAGCCAGGTGGTGGCCGGAGAGAAGTTGAAGATGCCTTTCAGCAAGGTGCCGGTGACGGATCCGGGGGCAATGATGTGTGAAACGTCAAAGGCCAGATTGTGAAGGCCAGGCAGGATTCCGGCTTCCTGCAGATCGTGGATCCCGTAGGCCAGGACGCCGCCGGCGACAACGATCAGTGCGGCTCCGGTCCAGGTGAAGAACTTTGAAAGGTTGATGCGCAAAACACCGCGGTGCAGCAATGCACCGAGCGCCACCGCGACCAGGATCCCCAGGGTTGCCCCGAGCAACGGTTCCCAGGTTTCCCCGGTGGCCCGTGTGGCCGCCCACAGGAACAATGCCGTTTCCAGGCCTTCGCGGCCCACGGCAA
>JAUNVO010000171.1:0-4952 GCA_030540695.1 Micrococcaceae bacterium
CCGCCACGGCCCATGGTCGTGATGTCGTTGGATTCCTTGCTCATTCCTTGGAAGCCGGCAACGATCGCGACGTATCCGCGATCAATGGCGCGACGCACGCGCTGCGGGGATACCTCGATCACACGGGCCTTGCCGTGGATGGCATCTGTCATCATCCCGGCCTGCGAGCCGGTGAAGGATGACGCCTTGGCTCCTAGGCCGTCGATGGCCATGGCCAACAGCGCCATGGAAATACGTTCGCCGGCGGATAGCAGCATGTCCATCTCGCGGGCTGGTGCTTCGTCGGTCAGCTGGTTAGCCAAGTCGAGCAGCTCGTCGGTTGTATCGCCCATGGCGGAAACCACCACGACGACGTCGTGACCGGCGGATTTGGTGTCAACAATCCGGCGAGCAACACGTTTGATGCCCTCAGCATCTGAAACGGATGATCCGCCAAATTTCTGGACAATCAAGCTCATGCGTCAGCACACTCCATGGGACGGGAATAAGGAAACATTCAACGGCCAGTCGAGGCTGGCACTATGCCATTTTAGCCATTGTGACACTCCAACGCCCTAATGCATGACCGAATGGGGTCATATAAGCCGAATCGGCTGGTCTATTTGCGCAATGGGATGGGCCCAAGGTGTGGGCGATGACCATAGGCGCATGCTCGCGGACCTGTTGCGTCTATTCGATAACGAATCATCAGCGAGCCGTATTTGACTGGGGGAATTGCGTACCTTTAGAGCATCGGACCGGGTCTCGGGCCAAGAAAGCAGGAAACTCATGGATTCGACGTTGCCGAGTCACGGCCATGTGCCGGTGACAACCCAGGCCCCCGGAACGGGGATTGTCGCTCAGGGCCTGGCCCGTTCATTCGGAACGGTGAAAGCCGTTGAGAACATTGATTTCGTTGCCGAAGCCGGAAAGGTCACGGCTCTCATCGGACCCAACGGGTCGGGCAAGACCACGCTGCTGCTGATGCTGGCCTCACTGCTCCGCCCGGATTCGGGAAGTATTCGCATCCAGGGCATCGACCCGGAGCGGGACGCCAGATCGGTCCGCGCAGTTCTGGGGTGGATGCCTGACACTTTGGGGGTTTGGGAGTCGCTGACCGCAAGGGAAATTCTCACCACTGTGGGTTCCCTCTACGGCATGGGCAAAGCGCATGCACGTGCGCGAGCGGCAGAACTGCTGGAGATGGTGGAGTTATCGGCTCTTGCCGACACCCCGGGGCGGGTTCTCTCACGCGGACAGGCCCAGAGGCTTTCATTGGCTCGGGCACTAATCAATGATCCCCAGGTACTTCTCCTCGACGAACCAGCCAGTGGGCTGGACCCGGGAGCACGCGTCCAACTCAGAATGTTGGTACGTGATCTTGCGGAAAGCGGTAAAACAGTGGTGATCAGTTCGCACGTGTTGGTCGAGCTCGATGAAATGGCAGATGCCGCGGTCTTTGTATCCAAGGGCCGCACCGTGCGAAGCCAGACGCTTGCCGAAGCAGGCGAGCAGGTCCGTGGATACACCATCGTAGTCACTGACCTGCCCGCGTTGCGGCAGTTTCTTGAGTCCGCGTCGATGGCAGCGGCATACCAACCAAACGTGGAGAATGCCGGGGGCACGGCCAAGGTGAAGCTGCCAGGGGATTCCCATGCGACTGAACTACTTGCCGCGCTAGTACGGGCGGGCATCCCCGTGAGCGCCTTCGCACCTTCTTCGGGGCTTCTTGAGGAAACCTACCTGCGACTTGAAGAAGGAACCAAATGAGTATTTCCACCCCCACACGGGATGCAGGCAAGAAATCCGGTCTCGGATTCTTCGCCGGCATCGGCACCGTTTTTGGGCTTGAGATCAAGCAGCGGGTGCGCAGCCGCGGTTGGTACATCATGCTCGCTATCTGGTTCGTCGTGATCGCGGCGATCGTGGGGTTGGCGGCACTCACCGTGGGGAGCATCGACTCCAGCCCCGATAGCTACCAAAGCGCAGACTCTGGTATAGGGCAAGTGATGTTCGAGCTGGTCATTGCGTTTGTCTTGTTTTTCGGCATGCTGATTGCGCCGGCACTGAGTTCCAACTCGATCACCGGAGACAGGGCAAACGGGACCCTTGCCATTCTTCAGAACACGTTGCTCACACCGGGCCAGCTGCTGACGGGCAAATGGTTGGCAGCGTGGGTCGCATCCCTGGCATTCCTCCTGGTCACACTTCCGCTGATTGTTTGGGCCATGACATACGGGGATGTCTACCTGCGGGCGTTCCCGGTGCTGCTTGGCATGCTTGCCGTCGAGCTGGCCATCGTCTGCGCGATCGGCGTGGGTATTTCGGCGTTGGCAAACCGCACCCTTTTCGCGGTGATGATTTCCTATCTTGTGGTGGCGTTGCTGGGACTGGGTACGCTGATCGCCTACGGGCTGAGCCTGGAACTGGTCAAGGTGGATGTCGAGGCATCCGAGCAGATCTGGCCCGAGTCGTACGAGAACGGCGAGTATATGGGGGAATGGGACGAGGAGAATTTCACTTGCGGCCCGACCTTGTATGGACAGCAGGTCTATGCCACGGACCGCAACACGTGGTTGCTGGCGATGAACCCGTTTGTGGTGGTTGCCGACGCCGCCCCGAGACCGCCGAAGCCAGAGCGCCCGGAGTCCTTCGGGATGGCGGGACCGATGGGAATGATCAGTGATGGGGTGCGTTACTCGCAGGCAGGGGTCGAGTACCAGGTGCCATGCCTCAATGGGGTCAAAACGGTTGGGAATCCGCCCGACCAAGCCCCGTTGTGGCCCCTTGGCCTGGGTTTGCAAGTGGTCTTGGCCGCCGGCATTTTGGGTGCCGGCCGCCAGCGGCTCAAGACGCCCGCGGGAAAACTCGCGAGGGGCACCCGGGTGGCGTAGCCCTCGAGAGTTCGGTGGCGGAGTCGACGGACTTCAAGCGTCTAAGCTGGAGTGATCAGGACCAAGAGGTGAAAGATCTGGAAGGACGTACAGCCATTGGCAGTCGGTGACTCAGAAGCTCCGGACACGGATGGCGATGACGCCGCTTCAGGTGGTGTTCAGTCGGTGGATCGCGCATTGGCCATTTTGGAGATCCTTGCCCGCGATGGAAGCTCCGGGGTTGGTGAGGTGGCCGAAGAGCTCGATATCCACAAGTCGACGGCGTCGCGGCTGCTCAGCTCGCTGCTGGCCCGCGGAATGGTTCACCAAAACAGTAGCCGCGGCAAGTACGAGCTGGGATTCGCGATACTGCGGATGGCCAGTTCCATTCCAGGAAGGCTTTCGCTGGTGGGCGAAGCCCGGCCCGTCATCGAAGCACTCGCCGAGGAATACGAGGAAACCGTCAACCTCGCGGTCTTGCGCGCGGAATACGCGGTGAACGTGGACCAAGCCATGGGCCCCTCGATGCTGGCAACCCACGACTGGCTCGGCAGTCTCACACCACTTCATGCGACGTCCAGCGGCAAGGTGCTTCTCGCGGGACAGGGCGCCGATGAGCGCGGCCGGATACTGAAGGTCACCAAGCTTCCCCAGCGCACCGCCAACACCATCCGCACCCGGCCCGCATTGGAAAAAGAACTGCTGCGCGTGCTCAAGAACGGATATGCCGAGGCACGGGAGGAATTCGAGATCGGCATCAATTCGATCGCCGTGCCGATACACAATCATCTAGGCATGGTGGTTGGGGCGATCAGCGTTTCGGGTCCCGCATTCCGTTTCGACCCGCAGAGAGTGCCCGGCTTACTTGACGGCATCAAACGAGCCGGCTTCGAAGTCAGCGCGGCGCTGGGGTATACGGTCAGCTAAGGTCTAAGTTCAGTGCTCCGGGACGACATCGCCGACTTGTGCCGTGACCCAGCCATGAAACACCCCAATGTGGTGTTCACTGGGAACCAGGACGCCGTCATGGGCGTAGACCTTCGAGGACATGCCCGGCTGGCATCTCTCGCAAGCATTAAAATCCTGTTGATGGACCCGGTGGAACAGCTCTACCGATGAAGTGGGGTCCTTGCCTGATTTTACGATCTCAGGCAGATAGAGCCAGTCGCATTCAACGATCGTGCGATCCGGCGCCATCGGGAACATCCTGTGGATGATCACGTGGTCAGGAGCCAGATTGACGAACCCCGTGGGTTTAATCGGGATTGCGAAGTAGCGACGGTCCTGATCCTCCTCGACCCCCGGGTAGCAGGTCCAGTCCCTCGGAGCCGTCCACCGGGAGACCTCGGCGCAGAACTTCGTGGAGATCTACGACATCCGGCACCCGCTTGAACCACGCACCTCACCGAGGGATGTGCGGAACAATCCTTTCCGGCGGCGGCAGGATGAACTGGGCGCCTTCTACCTAGAGTCCTCCGGCTGGGAACGCCCACATTGGTTCGAGGCCAACCGGCAGCTGCTCAAATCGATGCCCGAGGAATGGCGCTCCCCGGAACGCGATGCCTGGTCCAATAAGTTCCATTCGGAAATCTCCGCCGTGGAGGCTTGGAAGACGCGTACCGCGGTGGCGATGTACGACATGACCCCGCTCAAGCGCCTGGAAGTCACCGGTCCCGGGGCACTGGCGCTGCTGCAGGAACTCAGCACGGGGAATATCGCCAAGAAGCCCGGCGCCGTGACCTACTGCCTGTTGCTGAACCCCGATGGCGGGATCCGCAGCGACGTGACAATCGCGCGGCTGGGAGAGGAACGCTTCCAGTTGGGCGTGAACGGGAACATCGACCTGGACTATTTCACCGTCAAGGGGCGTATGCAGGCCCGCCAGGATCCGTCTGCCTGGGCGCATGTCGCTGACGTCACCGGAGCCAGCTGCTGCATCGGGTTGTGGGGCCCGCTGGCCCGTGAAGTCATGGCCACGGTCAGCCGCGATGACTTCAGCAACGAGGCCTTGAAGTACTTCCGCACCAGCCAGGTCGTCATCGGGGGCATCCCGGTCACCGCGATGCGCCTGTCCTATGTGGGCGAACTTGGTTGGGAACT
>JAUNVO010000171.1:5052-6895 GCA_030540695.1 Micrococcaceae bacterium
TCTGCGGCAGGCTGCGCGGTCCTGACCAAGGGCGCCGCCGGGGCAGCCGGGGCCGTGTTGCGGCGTCCCTCGATGGCGCGGGCCAGGGTGACTTCGTCGGCGTATTCGAGGTCCCCTCCCACCGGAAGCCCCGAGGCCAGCCTGCTGATCTTCAAACCAAGCGGGCGCAGGGTTCGAACCAGATAGGTCGCGGTCGCCTCGCCTTCAAGATTGGGGTCGGTGGCAAGGATGATCTCGGTGATGCGCTCATCGCCGAGCCGTGAGATCAGCTCGCGGATGTGCAACTCTTCCGGGCCGATCCCGTTGATCGGGTTGATGGCCCCGCCGAGCACGTGGTACCGGCCGGTGAAAGCGCGGGAACGCTCGATGGCAATAACGTCCTTGGACTCTTCGACCACGCAGATAATGTCATCCCCACGACGCTCGTCGCGGCAGATGGAGCATGTCTCGGACTCGGAGACATTGAAACACACGGCGCAGAACTTCACGCGTTCCTTGACCACGGAGATGGCCTGGGCCAGTGCCTTCATGTCCTCCGGATCAGCTTCCAGGATATGGAAGGCAATGCGTTGGGCGGACTTGGGGCCGATGCCCGGAAGCCTTCCCAGCTCGTCAATCAGTTCTTGGACTGCGCCTTCGTACACTTGGTTTCACACTGCCTAATTTTGCCGTTCCGTACATTTGTTCTCCGTGCAGCAGACACTACATGCCTGGCACGACGCTTGATCACGGCCGTGCTGGCCCGAGAGGGAATCAGCGAGGCCGGTTGGGGCGCTCGATCACGTTGCCCTGGGCATCGCGTTCCTCGATGATGCGACCGTTGAGTATGCGTTCGATGGCCGGGACTCCGATTAGCGAGGAATCCTCGATCTCGATGTCCTCGTCACTGGGGACGAACTCCGTCTCATCCAATTCTATCGGTGCAACGGGTTTCGGTGCTGCGTGGTTCGCTTCCGGCGTTGGGCGCGGACGGGCGAAATCTGGGGCCTCGTCCGGGTTGCCCCAGGCTCCGGCCGCCGGATCCGTGGTGATCGGTGCGTGCACGGGCGCGTGACCGGAATCGATGATTCCCGCCGCGCGGTTCATCAGTCGCTGGTAGCGGCTTAGCTTGCCGTTTTTTGCGGGCGCGGGCGTGCCGGGTTCCACCGCGGCGGGGGACGGGGCCGGGACGGGCATGCCCCAAGTAGCGGCGGACGCGCCAGGGGGCGGCGCGACGGGGCGGTCAGCGACTCCAAAGGACGGGACCGGGGCAACGTAGCCCTTGGGCGTAGCCGGAGGAGGGCTGGCCGGAGTCGACGCCTTGGAATCAGTGGTCCTGCTGGCTTCGGGCGCAGTGGTCGCGGAGCGCTCGTCCCCTTCCCATTCGGGAACGGGAACGTTGGATGCATCCCAGTCGCCACCGCCGTCGTCCCATGGCTCGGAATCCCAGGTGGGTTCCGGGCCGAAGTCGTGCTCTGCGTCTGCCGGGGCGCTGACTGCTCGTTGCACCTCTGGTGTCGGGGACGGAACCGGCGCTGCAGGTTCCGATGCGGCTTGTTGCCTGGCCGGTTGCGGCGAAGCGGGTTCACTCGTAGGTGATGGTGCAGCTGGAGGCACGGGCGCCGCGGATGAACCCGGGACGACGGACTGCCTGGTGGAGTCCCAATCGGGTTGGCCAGAAGCCGTTGCGCCGGAAAGCGGTTGCGCGGCTGGTGCCGCAGGCGGTTCGGGTGCGGTGGCTGCGCTCCGGGCGCCGGCATTCGTGCTGGATCCCCGAGTGCTTTGGCTTGGGGCGGGCGCACTGGAAACGGAAGGGGCGGTGTGCTGCCGTGGTGCGGATTCAGCTGGACCAGTGGTCACCGCC
>JAUNVO010000172.1 GCA_030540695.1 Micrococcaceae bacterium
TGGCATCGAGGATGCGGATCGCATCGCGCACCGAGGCCCGGGAGATCCCATGCATCTCGGCCAGGGACCGCTCCCCGGGCAATTGCTCACCAATCTTCAACCGGCCGGCCCGCAGGTCGGCTTCAACGCTTTTGAGCACCACTTCATAGGCCCGCGGGGGAACCGCGGATTCACTGGCTGTACTGGTCACAAGATCATTTTCCCATGCTTCGGCGTAGTTTTCCCCACGGTGGCTTCTCGGTGCGCCACTAAGGCGTCGGCAGCATCCAGCTCAGGACCGGTGTGGATTGCAGGTAGACCAGCACGCACAGGATGAACAGCATGCCCACCGACCAGCCGGCCACCTTCTTCAGGATCACCGATTCCTTGCCTTCCATGCCCACCGCGGTGGCGGCAATCGCCAGGTTCTGCGGGGAGATCAGCTTGCCAACCACGCCGCCGGAGGTGTTCGCGGCAACCAGCAGGTTCGGGTCGATGCCCGCGTTGATCCCGGCAGTCTGCTGCAGCTTCGCGAACAATGCGTTGGCCGAGGTGTCCGAACCGGTCACCGCCGTCCCGATCCACCCAAGGATCGGGGACAGGAAGGCGAAGAACGCACCGGTACCGGCAAGCCACGTACCGATGGTGATGGTCTGGCCGGAGAGGTTCATGACGTAGGCAAGCGCCAGCACCGAGAGGATCGTGGTGGCTGCCCAGCGCATGTTGTAGATGGTGCGCCAGATTTCGGCGATCGCCCGGGAGACCTTGATCTTGTACTTGCCCCCGTCGTCGTTCAAGGAATAGACAACGGCGACGACCAGGCCGGTGAACAGCAGCAGGGTCCCGGGGTTCGAGAGCCACTGGAAGTTGTAGATGGTCGAGGAGGCGGGGTTGCCCTCACCGTCAATGATGTGTCCGTAGAGCATCGGCCATTTGACCTTGACGTCGGTGGCTGCCAACGCCCCGGGAACACTTACCCCGAGGGTCCAGAGCTTGGCGATGCCAAAGACGATGATCACCAGCAGGTAGGGGAAGAGCGCCAGGAAGGTGGGGCCGGGCTTAAGCTTGCGCTCCGACTCGTCGTAGCTCGAGGTGGTTCCGGCGCCGGCCTGGGTGCCCCCTCCCACCAGGATGCGCTCACGTGCCGCTTCGCGTCCCTTCGAGGACCAGAATCGCAGGAAGATGACAGCCGCACCAAGCCCGGCAAGCGAGGCGACGATGTCGGTCAGTTCGTAGGAGAAGTAGGTGGCGCAGAAGAACTGTGCCACTGCGAAGGAAGCGCCGATAACCAGGGCCGCCGGCCATACTTCCTTCACTCCCCGCTTGCCGTCCAGGATGAACAGCAGCAAGGTCGGGACGAAGAGTGCCAGGAACGGGGCCTGGTGGCCAACGATCGCGCCGATGTGGTTGGCATCGAGTCCGGTCAGTGCTGCGGCGGTCGTGATCGGGATGGCCACGGCACCAAAGGCCACCGGGGCGGTGTTGGCAACCAGCACCGCCGCGGCGGCACGCAGCGGCGACATGCCCAGGGCCAGCAGCATGGTGGCGGTGATGGCCACCGGCGCACCGAACCCCGCCAACGCCTCGAGCAACCCACCAAAGCAGAAGGCGATCAGGATGGACTGGATGCGGACATCGCCGCCGCCGATCACGTCAAATACCCGGCGCAGGTCCTCGAAACGTCCGGAGACGACGGTCACCTGGTAGAGCCAGATTGCCATGATGACGATCCAGACCACGGGGAAGGCGCCGAAAACCGCACCCATGACACCTGACATCAACGCCATGCCGGCCGGCATCTTGAACACGAAGATCGCCACCAGGATCGCCACGAATAGGGACGCAAGGCCCGAGATATGGGCCTTCGCCTTGACCACCGCCAGCATGACGAAGAACGTCACCAGGGGAAGGAGGGAAATAATGGCCGAGAGTGCGACACTGCCGGCCAGCGGATCTGTCGTGGGCGTGAATGTATCCACTGGTGGTTCCTTCGCGTATGGGGTGCGGGGCTGGAAGGTTCTTGGTGGTCCTTGATGGGGAGACCGTGGTCCGACCACTATGGTCTGACCACGAAATACTAGCTTAAGGGCAAGCGTTTCGGTGAGTCGAGTCACAGGATTGATGGCCGGCAAGGGCAAGTGGACGTGGGCCCCATCACGACCTAGTATGGTCAGACCACACTCCTATCTCGGCAGAGCACGCCGGAAGGGCCGCTGAATGAAAATCGCACTTTTCGCCACCTGCATTGTCGATGCCATGTATCCGCAAACCGCGCGTGCCACCGTCAAGATCCTTGAACGCCTGGGCCACGAGGTCATTTTCCCCGCCGGCCAGGCGTGTTGCGGACAGATGCACATCAACTCCGGCTACATGGATGAAGCACTCCCGGTGGTCACCAACCACGTGAAGGCCTTCGAGGCAGAAACCTACGATGTTGCCGTGGCCCCGTCGGGGTCCTGCGTGGCCTCGGTCAAGCACCAACATCCGATACTGGCCGAACGCTGCGGAGATGCCGGCCTGAAGGCACGTGCCCAGGCCGTGGGCGCCAAGACCTACGAACTGTCCCAACTGCTTGTCGATGTCCTGGGAATCACCAACGCCGCGGAACAACTCGGCTCCTACTTCCCGCACCAAATCACCTACCACCCCTCCTGCCACGGCATGCGCTCGTTGAAGCTCGGCGACCGCCAGCTTGATTTGCTCAAAAGCGTCGGGGGCATCGGGGTCGCGGATCTGCCCGAGGCCGACCAGTGCTGCGGCTTCGGCGGAACCTTCTCCATGAAGAACGCCGACGTTTCCTCGGCAATGCTCGAAGACAAGGCCAGGAACGTCGAGTCAACCGGCGCCACCTTGTGTTCCGGCGGGGATGCGTCCTGCCTCATGCACATCGGCGGGGGGCTCTCGCGCACCAAGTCTGAGACCACCACGCTGCACTTCGCCGAGATCCTGGCCAGCACCATCGACGAGCCGGTCTCCGTGACCGGCGAGATCCTTGTAGGAAAGGCGGGCGCGCGATGAGCAGCGTTTTCGTGGGAATGCCAAGCATCCCGGTCTTCGGAGACGGCAACCTCCACATCCAGGAGCCCTTCCCCGCCGCGGCCCACCGCGAACTGGGCAACACCCAGATGCGCGCCAACCTGCGCCATGCCACCCACACCATCCGGGACAAGCGCTTGAAGGTCGTTGGCGAACTTCCCGACTGGGAGGAACTGCGCGATGCCGGAGCGGCCACCAAGAACCATGTCATGGCCAACCTTCCGGCGCTGCTGGAGGAGTTCGAAAAGAACTTCACCGCACGCGGCGGGGTGATCCACTGGGCCCGCGACGCGGATGAAGCCAACAGGATCGTTTCGGACCTGGTCAAGGAACAGGACACCACCGAGGTCGTCAAGGTCAAGTCCATGGCCACCGAGGAAATCGGGCTCAACGACTACCTCGAGAAGGAAGGCATCTCCGCCTTCGAAACGGACCTGGCCGAGCTCATCATCCAGTTGGGCCACGACAAGCCCAGCCACATCCTGGTCCCGGCCATCCACAAGAACCGCACCGAGGTGCGCGACATCTTCCTGGCGGAAATGCCGAACGTGGACCCGGACCTGACCAACGAGCCACGCATGCTGGCGATGGCCGCGCGCGAACACCTGCGCCGCAAGTTCCTCTCCGCCAAGGTCGCCATCTCCGGGGCCAACTTCGCGTTAGCCGACTCCGGCACCCTCGCGGTCGTGGAGTCCGAGGGCAACGGCCGCATGTGCCTGACGCTGCCCGAAACCCTGATCACCGTCATGGGCATCGAGAAGCTGCTTCCAGCCAAGGAAGACCTCGAGGTCTTCATGCAGCTGTTGCCCCGTTCCTCCACCGGTGAGCGCATGAATCCCTACACCTCGCTATGGACCGGGGTGGCCGAGGGCGACGGACCGCAGAACGTGCACTTGGTGCTCATGGACAACGGCCGCACCGCTGCCCTGGCCGACAAGTACGGGCGCACCGCGTTGAACTGCATCCGCTGCTCCGCGTGCATGAATGTGTGCCCGGTCTACGAGCGCACCGGCGGACATGCCTACGGTTCGACCTATCCGGGCCCCATCGGCGCCATCCTCACCCCGCTGCTCACCGGCATCACGAGCGAGGAAAACAGCTCCCTGCCCTACGCCTCGTCGCTGTGCGGCGCGTGCTACGACGCCTGCCCGGTGAAGATCAACATCCCCGAGATCCTGGTGCACCTGCGCGGCGAGGACGTCGATTCAAAGCGCGGTGCGAAGAAGCTGCCGACGCAGATGGATTTGATGATGAAGGGCAGCCAGTGGGCGTTCTCCTCCGGCAAGAACCTTGCCCTGCTGGAAAAGGGCCTGCCGTTGGGCAGGCTGGCTGCCGGTCGCGACAAGAAGATCAAACGCCTTCCGGGCATCGCCGCAGGCTGGACGCAGTCCCGCGACATCCCGGCCCCGCCGTCACAGTCCTTCAGGGACTGGTGGAAGAAGGAACACGAGCCGGTGGCTGCAAGCAACGAGCAGGAGAACTAAGCAGATGAGCGCCAAGGAAGAAATCCTCTCCCGCATCACCTCCGCATTGCATGATGCCCCGCATCCCGAGCCGGTCCCCCGCGGATACCGGATGACCTCCGAGATGCCCGAGGCCGGGCTCATCGACCTGTTGGTGGACCGGCTGGAGGACTACAAGGCGCACGTGGACGTTGTCGCAACGCGGGATCTGCCGGCCACGATCGCCAAACGGCTCAAGGACGCCACCAGCTACGTGGTTCCCCATGGAATCGACCGCAGCTGGCTGGATACCGATTCCTTGCGCGAGGATACCCGCCGCCTGATCGATGCGCCGGGCGCTGTGCTGAGCGTTCCCGAACTCGATGCCACCAGCGCCGTGCTGACCTCCTCCGCGGTCTCGATTGCGGAGTCGGGCACCATCGTGCTTGACGGGACCCCCGACCAGGGCCGCCGCGCCATTTCACTGGTGCCCGACCACCACCTGTGCGTGGTTCCCGTGTCCAGCATCGTCCAGCTGCTGCCGGAGGCGCTGCCCCGCATGGACATCACCCGACCGTTGACCTGGATCTCCGGACCCAGTGCGACCAGCGACATCGAGCTCGAGCGCGTCGAGGGCGTGCACGGCCCACGCCGGCTGGACGTCATCATCGTCAAGGGGCTATAACCCGGCAATCCGGAAGTGGCCATTCATGCGTGACCCGACCGGAGGTCCGGTCGGGTCATTGACATGTACTTCTTGGCCCGCCTACTCCACGAGTTTTCCCACGGAGGAAACGTCCCTGATCAGTTTCTCGATTTCCTCAGGGATCCCCGGGATCTGCTCGCGGACCACGCCCGCAGCTGGTGACCACACGAGGTTGACCTGCATGGCAGGATCCGTCTCCGGGTAGTCGCTGCGGTTGTGGCAGCCCCTGCTCTCCCGGCGTTCGACCGCGGCCTCAAGGGTTGCGCGCGCAGCCAATGCCGATCCCTTGAGGTCGAAGGCATGGGCCAGATCCTGGTAGCCGGCGATATCCGGATGGATCCCGACGTGGTCCATGCGTGCCTCGATGTCCTTGAGCTTGACCAAGCCCGCCAGCAGGCCTTCCTCGTCCCGCACGACACCGGCGTGCTCCGTCATCATGTTGCGGATGGCCCGTTGCAGCTCCCGAACGTTTTCCTGCCCATCGGCCGCCAGCAGGTTATCGATCTCCGCCCGGGCCAGCGCCAGGGCCTCTGCCGAGCGCGGCTGGGAATCGAGGGAAGCGGAGTACGTGGCCGCCGCACGTGCCGTGATGCGGCCAAAGACCAGCAGCTCGATCAACGAATTCCCGCCCAGCCTGTTGGCACCGTGAAGTCCGCTGGAGGCCTCGCCGATGGCATAGAGGCCCTCGACATCGGTGCTGTGGTCCTCCGAGCGCACCCAGACCCCACCCATTGAATAGTGTGCGGTGGGTGCAATCTCGATCGGTTCCGCGGTGATATCGAGCATCTGCACCTCGAGCATGGTTTGGTAGACCCTTGGCAGACGCTCCATGATGGTTTTCCGCGGTAAATGCGAGACGTCGAGCCAGACCCCGCCGTTCGTGGTTCCGCGTCCCTCCTTGATCTCCGTGTAGGCGGCAAGTGCCACCCGGTCCCTCGTTGAGAGTTCCATGCGCACCGGGTCGTAGCGTTCCATGAAACGTTCCCCCAGCGAGTTGCGAAGAATGCCGCCTTCGCCCCGTGCGGCCTCCGAGATCAGCGTCCCCGCGGCACTTTCTGGTTCGATGATTCCCGAGGGGTGGAACTGCACCAGTTCCGGATCGCGAAGCCGGGCTCCGGCGTCGACGGCCAGGCGGAAGGCGTCCCCGGTATTTTCGTCACGGCGGGAGGAGGTTCGTCGCCAGATGCGGGTGTGCCCGCCCGCGGCCAGGATGACTGAATCCGCATGGATGCGGTAGCGCTTGCCGGTGTTGATGTCGAAACCGTACGCCCCGAAGACCTGGTTCTTGCGTACCAGCAGCCGGGTGACGTAGACCGAGTCCAGGATCGGGACATGCAGTTGCTCGGCGCGTCGCACCAAGCTGCGCTGGATTTCCAATCCGGTGTAATCGCCGGCAAAGGCGGTCCGGCGGAAGGTGTGTGCGCCGAAAAAGCGCTGCGAGATGCGGCCGTCCTCTTCGCGGGCAAAGCCCATGCCGTATCGTTCCAGGTCCGCGATGCCCCCGGCGGCTCCCTGCGCGACAGTTTTCACCGTATGCGGGTTTGCGAGGTAGTAGCTCTCCTTGATGGTGTCGGCAGCGTGTTGCTGCCAGGTGTCGTCTTCGTCCATCGTGCCCAGCGCGGCATTGATGCCGCCGGCGGCGAGGGAAGTGTGGGCGTCGTTGCGGGGTCGCTTGCCCAGCGCAAGGACGTCCACACCCATTTCCGCCAACTCGATCGCAGC
>JAUNVO010000173.1 GCA_030540695.1 Micrococcaceae bacterium
AACGGTAGCCTGAGGGCAATGGACACGGACACCGAGGTCCAACCCACCGCCCCCGTTGGCACCGCGCCAACGGGACCGAATGCAAAGGAAGTCAACACCATGAACACCGCCAATACCACCACACACACCCTTCTGCGCGCCGAAGGATTCTCCTGCCCCTCCTGCGTGAACAAGATCGAGAAGCAGGTCGGACGGATGAAAGGCGTGGAGAACGTGAAGGTCCACTTTGCTTCCGCCCGCATCGAAGTCGACCACGACGAAGCCAAGGCATCCGTCGATGACATCATCGCCGTCATCGCCAAGGCGGGCTACAAGGCCGCTGCTTCTGCCTTCTGATTCCTTTCCCGCTTGGCCCGGAACACGAAATTCACGGGCCTTGCACGGCCAGCTCCGGGGCGATCGGCCCTTGGGCCCGGCCGGCCCTCATCAAGCCTTCGTTGTTTTCAGAAAGGTCGCACCCCCAGTGAACAAGTTCCAGAAGTGGGTTCACGGTGCCTGGTCCATCCCCCTGGTCTCCGGCATCCTCATCCTGGTTTCCTTCGGCCTTAAGCATCTGGCCGGCGGCGCCTGGAACCGGGCCCTCAGCGCACAGTGGTGGATAGATGCCGGCGAACATGCCACCAGCACCGCAAACGTCTTCACCCTCTCCGACGCCTTCATGCTCTCCGCGGCCGTGATCGCCGGATACAAGATCGTGATCAGCGGAATCCGTGCCCTGGGCGCCAAGATCATCGGCATCGACCTGCTGGTGTCGATCGCCGCGATCGGCGCCGTCATCATCGGCAACTTCTGGGAAGCCGCCGCCGTCACCTTTTTGTTCTCGATCGGCCACGCCCTCGAGGCAGCGACCATGAACAAGACACGTTCCGCCCTGGCGGAACTGGTCGCCGTGGCCCCGGACGTCGCGATCGTGCTGCGCGACGGCGAGCAGCAGGAAATCCCGGCCCACCAGGTCCGCATGGGCGAGATCGTGCTGGTGAAGAACGGCGCGAAGGTTCCCGTGGACGGACACATCGTCGCGGGCACCGGCGCCATCGACGAAGCCTCCATCACCGGGGAGTCCATCCCCGTGGAGAAATCCACATCGGACCCGGTCTTCGCCGGCACCGTCTCGCGCGGCGGCTTCCTGCAGGTCCTGGCAACGGGAATCGGCTCGGACACCACGCTGGCACGCATCATCCACCGCGTGGAGGAGGCCCAGGATGCCAAAGCCAAGACCCAGGCCTTCATGGACCGCTTCTCCACGTGGTACACCCCCGGCGTCATGGTGCTGGCCGTGATCACCGGACTGATCACCGGTAACGTGGTGCTGGCCCTGACGCTGCTGGTCATCGGTTGCCCCGGCGCCCTGGTGATCTCCATTCCCATCGCCATCGTTGCCGGGATCGGCCGCGCGGCCCGCAACGGCATCCTCATCAAGGGCGGCGAATACCTGGAGACCTCCGCGAAGATCTCGGCGGTGGCCGTGGACAAGACCGGAACGCTCACCGAAGGCCGACCGCAGCTCACCGACGTGGTGGTGCTTGATGCTGCACTGGACCGCACCGAGGTGCTGCGCTGGGCAGCGGCCGCCGAGGCCGGATCCGAACACCCGCTCGCCCGGACCATCATGGAGTCCGCTTACGAGGCGGGCGTCGGCCCGGAGGGCATCCCCGGCGAAGTCACCCCGGTACCCGGCAAGGGCATCGTCTCCGACGTGGCCGGCCAACGGGTGCTGATCGGCAACCCCGCGCTGCTGCTCCAATACGGAATCACCGACGACTCCGGAGCCGGTGACGCCGCCCATGGGCTGGCCTCCGCGGGAAAGACCCCGATGATCGTCGCCGTCGATGGCCGGGTCATCGGAGTCGTTGCCGTGGCCGACAAGATCCGCGAGGACGCCCCCGAGATGGTTGCCCGGCTGCACGCGGCCGGGGTCACCACGGTCGTCATGCTCACCGGCGACACGCTGCTGGTGGCCGAATCCATCGGCAAGGCCACCGGCATCGATGAGATCCATGCCTCCATGCTTCCGGAGGACAAGCTCAACGCCGTGGCACGGCTGCAGCGCGAGGGCCACACGGTCGCCATGGTCGGCGACGGCGTGAACGACGCCCCGGCCCTGGCGGTTGCAAATATCGGCGTGGCCATGGGCGCGGCCGGTTCGGCGGTGGCCGTGGAAACCGCGGATATCGCCTTGATGGGCGACAACCTGCTGAAGCTGCCCGAATCCATCCGCTTGGCCAAGCGCACCGTAAACGTGATGAAGCAGAACATCGCCATCTCGTTGATCACCGTGGTGCTGCTGGTGGTGGGTGTCTTTGCCGGCGGAGTGACCATGTCACTGGGCATGCTCGTGCATGAGGGCTCCGTGCTGGTGGTCATCCTCAACGCCATGCGGTTGCTGCGCAACGCCCAGCGCGCCACGACCATGTCGAAGGCCCTGCGCACCCCGGCACGGCGCGAGAGCGCCGAGGTCATGGGCGGCTAGGGGCACCACGGCCCGCCACGTGAAGGGCACCGGAAGTACAGCGCCTGGGGCACCAGGTGTTCGGACGCGGCCGGCAACCCCGGGACAAATCAAAAGAAGTGGCCCCGTATCCAGGAAATCCCGGATACGGGGCCACTTCTTTGGTGCCTATGTTTCACGGACCGGGGTCCGCGAGGGATTGCGCCCTGACGTGCTAGACGCGGTTCTGCTCTTGCTCGGCCTCCATGGCCAAGCGTGCCTTGCGGGACATGTGGCTGGAGCCGCGCACGTCGCCGGACTTCCATTCCGCCCAGCCCTCGCGGTCCTTCATGAACAGCTCGATGTCCTCCTTGGTTGCCTCGAGCTTCGGGTCATGCTTGAGGTACCAGCGGGTCTCCTTGGCGATCATGCCCGAGAGCAGCAACAGGCCGATGAGGTTCGGCAGTGCCATCAGGCCGTTCATCATGTCCGAGAAGTTCCAGACGGCGGTGAGCTGGGTGGTGCAACCGATGTAGACGACGAGCGAGAAGACCACACGGAAGGGCATGACTGCCTTGCGCCCGATCAAACGCTCGATGTTGCGCTCACCGTAGTAGCACCAGCCCAGGATGGTGGAGAAGGCGAACATGACCAGGCCGATGGTCACGATCCAGTGGCCCCATTCCCCGGGCAGCCCGAAGGTGAAGGCCTCGCCGGTCATCAGCGATGCGGCGATCTGTTCGCCGGTGTCGGGATCGACGTAGTTCCAGACACCGGTGGTGATGATGACCAGGCCGGTGAAGGTGACCACGATGATGGTGTCGATGAAGGTCTGGGTCATGGAGACCAGGCCCTGGCGGACCGGGTGGCTGGTCTGTGCCGCGGCGGCCGCGATGGCTGCCGAGCCCATGCCCGATTCGTTGGAGAAGATGCCGCGGGCCACGCCGAACTGCACGGCGATGATGATCGCCGAGCCGGCGAAGCCGCCCACTGCCGAGGTGCCGGTGAAGGCCATGGAGAAGATCTGGCCGAAGGCTGCCGGGATGCCGCCGACGTTGGCGATCAGGATGTAGAGGGCTGCGCCCACGTAGAGGATGATCATGACCGGCACGAAGGCGGCGGTGACGCGGCCGATCGACTTGATGCCGCCGACCAACACGATCATGGCCAGGACCATCAGCACCACGCCGGTGATCCAGGTCGGAACGCTGAAGGAGTTCTCCAGGTTCGCGGCGATCGAGTTGCCCTGGGTCATGTTGCCGATGCCGAAGCAGGCGATGGTCGCCGCGATGGCGAAGAACAGTGCCAGGAACTTGCCGAACGGGCCCTTGATGCCGCGCTGGAGGTAGTACTGGGGTCCACCGGACTTTTCTCCGGCGGTGTCGGTGCCGCGGTAGCGAACCCCGAGGTAGGCCTCGGAGTACTTCGAGGCCATGCCGAGCAGGCCGGTGACCCACATCCAGAACAGTGCGCCGGGGCCGCCGATGCCGATCGCGGTGGCCACACCGACGATGTTGCCGGTGCCCACGGTGGCCGCCAGGGCGGTGGTGAGTGCCTGGAACTGGGAGATGTCCCCCTCGGATCCGGGGTCCTTGCGCTTGAGGATGCCCAGGCGCAGTGCCGCGGCAAGTTTGATGAATTGCAGTCCGCCCAGGCGGATGGTCAGGTACAGCCCGGTACCCAGCAGCAGCGGGATCAGCATGAAGGGCCCCCAGATGACACTGCTGATGTCACCAAAGAGGGTTGCGAGATTGTCCATAGGTAGGGTTCCCTATCTAGTAATGCGAGTGAATGGAGAACGTGAGTGATCGGGCTCACGCGCAATCCAGCATACGGCAGATTATGCTCTCAGGTGAGCCAAGGCACAGCGTGGCGGTGCACGGGTTTTCCGCACCGACAAAACACGAAGCCATGGAGTCAACAAGCACCTCCCGCACGGCCAACGCCAAAGGGCCGCCCCTCCCCCGCTGTCGGAGAAAAGACGACCCTGTTGGACGTACGACCAAGCACCTACATGCCGAAGTCGGCCGCCGAGTCGAAGGGACCGACCACCGTGACGGTGCGCGGGCGGGCGGCCAGCAAGGCCGCCAGTTCCTGCACCTGTTCGCGGGTGACGGCCTTGACACGCTCGAGCGACTCGTCGATGTCGTGGAAGACACCGGTGACCAGCTCGGCACGTCCCAGCCGCGACATGCGCGATCCGGGATCCTCCATGGCCAGCACCATGCCGCCGGAGAGCTGGCCGACGGCCTTGCGCAGCTCTTCTTCGGTGATGCCCTCGGCCGCGAGCCATTCCAGCTCGGTGGCCAGCAGCTTGATCACGCGTTCGGTCTTGGCCGGGGCGCACCCGGCATACATGCCGAAGTAGCCCGCGTCGGAGTACGCGGCGGAGAACGAGTAGGTGGAGTACACCAGCCCGCGCTTCTCGCGGATCTCCTGGAAGAGCCGCGAGGACATGCCGCCGCCGAGGACCGCGTTGAGCACGCTCATCACATGCCTGCGCTCATCGGTGGCCACAATGCCCGGGCAACCCATGATGATGTTGACCTGTTCCACCGGACGGCGGATCACGTCGATGCGCTCGGCACCGTGGATTTCCACCGGCACGGTGGAGCGGCGCTCGACCGGGGAGGCGCCTTCGGCCAGCTCCCAGCCGCCGGCGGCCAAGGCCTCGAGGACCTGTTGGCACACCGCGTCGTGGTCCACGGACCCGGCCACGGTGATGACCAGTTCCCCGGGGGTGTAGAAATGCTGGTAGTGCTCCCAGACGGCCTCGCGACCCACCGCGGTGATCGCCTCGGGGGTGCCACCGATCGGGCGGGCCAATGCGTGCTCGCCGAGCACCGCCTCGACGAAGCGCTCGTGGGCAACATCCGCCGCGTCATCGGCGTCCATCGCGATCTCTTCCAGGATCACGTCGCGTTCCTGCTCGAGTTCCTCGGGATCGAGCACCGCGGAGGTGACCATGTCGGCAATGACATCGATGGCCAGCGGCAGGTCGGTATCCAGCACCCGGGCGAAGTAGCAGGTGGATTCCTTGGCCGTGGCGGCGTTGGATTCCCCGCCGACCTCGTCAAAGGCCGAGGCGATATCCATTGCCGTGCGGCGCTTGGTGCCCTTGAAGAGCAGGTGTTCCAAAAAGTGTGTGGAGCCGCGTTGGCCGTCCTGTTCATCACGTGAACCCACGCCCACCCAAAAACCAATGGTGGCCGAACGCTGGCCGGGCATTGCCTCGGTCAGCACGCGGACACCACCGGGAAGCACGGAGCGTCGAACCATCGACCCTCCGGCTTCACCATGGATGATCGTGGGGTCCCCGACCTCAATGGGGGCCACGACGTCATCGACGTCGTGGCCCCCATTGGTGGACGGTGATGAACCGGTACCGGCAAGCGGCAGCGGGATCATGACCATATGTGGTTTCTAACCTCTTTACTCGGCCGCAACTGCTGCGGACTCGTCCTCGGCCACGACCGGGGCAAGCGAGAGCTTTCCGCGATCGTCGACCTTGGTGATTTCGACCTGGAGCTTCTGGCCCACGGAGACGACGTCTTCGACGTCATCCACGCGCTTGCCGCCGGCGAGCTTGCGCAGCTCGGAGATGTGCAGCAGGCCGTCCTTGCCCGGGGTCAGTGAAACGAACGCACCGAAGGTGGTCAGCTTCACGATGGTGCCCAGGTAGCGTTCGCCGATTTCGGGAACCTGGGGGTTGGCAATGGCGTTGATCGCGGAGCGGGCTGCATCTGCAGCTTCGCCGTTGGTCGCGCCGATGAGGACGGTTCCGTCGTCCTCGATGGAGATATCCGCTCCGGTGTTCTCCTGGATGGTGTTGATCATCTTGCCCTTCGGGCCGATGACCTCGCCGATCTTGTCCACCGGGATCTTCACCGAGATGATGCGCGGAGCGTAGGTGGAGAGCTCGTCCGGGGTGTCAATGGCCTGGTTCAGGACATTGAGGATGTGCAGACGTGCCTCGCGTGCCTGGGTCAGCGCAGCTGCCAGGACCGATGCCGGGATGCCGTCAAGCTTGGTGTCAAGCTGGATGGCGGTGATGAACTCGCTGGTACCTGCAACCTTGAAGTCCATGTCGCCCATGGCATCTTCGGCGCCGAGGATGTCGGTCAGGGCCGCGTAGCGGGTCTGACCGTCAACTTCGTCCGAGACCAGGCCCATGGCGATGCCGGCAACGGCAGCGCGCAGCGGGACACCGGCGTTGAGCAGCGACAGCGTCGCGGCACAGACCGAGCCCATCGAGGTCGAGCCGTTGGAGCTCAGTGCCTCGGAGACCTGGCGGATGGCGTACGGGAATTCCTCGCGCGACGGCAGCACGGGCTGGATGGCGCGTTCCGCCAGGGCACCGTGGCCGATTTCGCGGCGCTTGGGGCTCCCCACGCGGCCGGTTTCACCGGTGGAGTACGGCGGGAAGTTGTAGTTGTGCATGA
>JAUNVO010000174.1:0-1537 GCA_030540695.1 Micrococcaceae bacterium
CATTCTCCAGGACAACCCGGGGTTCCTTGCCGCGGAACACGAGCGGCTCCACCTGATGATGGTTGATGACTTGCAAGAAGCCAACCCGGCGCAGCAGCGCCTGCTCTCGATGCTGGCCCGGGGCCGTGACCTGGTGGCGTTTGCCGTGCCCGACAACGTGGTCCAGGGCTTCCGCGGCGCCCGCCCGGACATGCTCGGTGAATTCGCTCAGCGACTGGGAACCGCGCGGAATCCCGCCCGGATCATGGAATTGACCACCTCCTACAGATTGAACCGTGAACTGGCCGAGGCCTGGGGGCGTGTCGCCAGGCGCATCCCGGTGGCTGCCGGTGGCACCGGCAGGTCGTTGGCTTTCCCCCACGCGCCGGCCCCCGGAACCCCTGATGCCTCACCCGGGACGAAACCGGGGGAGCAAGCGGGCGCCGACGCTTCTACGCAGACGCAACCTGCAAGCGTGGAAGTTGCGCTCGTGGATTCCCCGATCCATGAGCAACGGCTGGTGGCCCAACGGTTGCTGGAGGAACACCTGATCAACAAGCGCCCGCTGGAATCCATGGCGGTGATCCTGCGCAATGGAGCCCAGGTCCGCTCCATGGCCAAGTACCTGGCGGGGGCAGGGATCGCGGTAAACACCCCGCCGGCGGAAACGCCGCTGCGCGAGGAACCGGCAGTGCGCCCACTGCTTGACTTGATGCTGTTGGCACTGTCCCCCGACTCGGGGCAACAAGACCCCTTGTTGCTCCAGGAACTGTTGATGTCCCGCTACGCGAACGCCTCCGCGCTGGATGTGCGCAGGTTGCGCCAAGGACTGCGTCGCCACGAGGTCGAACACGGGGGAAACCGTTCCAGCGCCGAGCTGCTCGCCGGAATGCTCCAGCAGCTGGAGTTGCTCGAGACCATGGGACGGGAAGCAGCCGGGGCCAGGCGCCTGGCCAGGATGTACAAGGCGCTGGCCACGGAGCTGGAAAGCAACAACGTCAACGCCGAAACCGCCCTGTGGTCGCTTTGGGCGGCCAGTGGCATGAGCGAAAAATGGACGAAGGCCGCGCTGGAGGGCGGTGTGTTGGGCAGCCGGGCGGACCACGATCTTGATGCGATGCTGGCCATCTTCCAATCCGCCGAACGCTTCGTTGACCAGCTGCCAGGTTCCTCCGTCGCCCAGTTTGTCGAGCACGTGCTGGGTCAGGAACTGCCCATGGACACCCTGGCCAGCAGGGGTGGCAACGCCGCCTCGGTCCAGGTGCTCACCACCGCGGCCGCGGCCGGACGCCAATGGGATCTGGTGCTGCTTCCCGGGATGCAGGAAGGAATCTGGCCCAACACCAAGTTGCGCGGCGAGCTCCTGGGCGGAGGCGCGCTCAGCGACGTGATCGAGCACGGCCCGGCGATCCTGCCCGGGCGCAACCTGGCCTCACTGATCCGCGAGACCCGGGCGGATGAACTGCGCACCTTCGCCAATGCGCTCTCCCGCGCCTCCGAAAAGGCCATCGCCATCGCCGTCGCATCCGAAGACACCCAGCCCTCTTCGTTCCTGGAC
>JAUNVO010000174.1:1637-6866 GCA_030540695.1 Micrococcaceae bacterium
GGGGAGCCGGTGAAGGTCTCGCCCTCGAAGGTCGAAGCGGTGATGAACTCGCCGCTGAACTGGTTTGTGCAGGCAGCCGGGGGCGAAGCCGCCACCGACTTCGCCAGGTCCCTGGGCACCTTGGTCCACTCCATCGCCGAGGAGCACCCCGAAGCCGGCGGCGCTGAATACCGGCACGTGCTGGATCAACGCTGGGACGAGCTGGAAATGCCGCAGAACTGGGAAGGTGCACGGGACCGCGAGCGAGCCGAGCAGATGCTCAAGAAGCTGGCCGCCTACAACCTCATGATGCGCGCCGGGAACAGGCACCTGGTCGGCCGGGAGATCCCCTTCGAGATCATCATCCCCGCACCGGGGGTTGCCACGGAGCCCGCTGGAGGGGAACCGGACGCACCGGGGGATCCGGATGCCCCGCGCACGGCACTGCTGCGCGGGGTCGTTGACAGGGTGGAAGCCGACGAGGAGGGAAACCCCTGGGTGGTGGACCTGAAGACAGGCAAGTCCCAGCCCAGCGGCAAGGACGTTGAGCGACATCCGCAACTCGGCGCCTACCAGGCAGCCATCATCAACGGGGCGCTCGCCGGGAAGACCGCCGAGGAGTTGACCCGCGTTCCCGCCGGGGCCGCGCTGGTCCAACTGGGTACAAGCACCAAGTCCCCGCGAGAACAAGCCCAAGAGGCAATCACCACCGAGGATTGGGCCACACCCATGGTGTTGGCCGCGGCCCAGTTGATGGGAGACGCTGACTTCCTCTCGCGCCACGATCCGGCGCGCGGAGGACGCAGCGGCAGCAACTGCCGGCTGCCCGGTATCTGTCCATTGTGTTCCGAAGGAAGGCAAGTCACCGAGCCATGAGCCGGATTCAAGAAATGAACGAAGCCACGCCACAGGCCCGGGCCGGATCCGATGAACCACCGGTGGCCACAAGGACATATTCGCCGCGGGAGCTTGCCGACCTGCTCGACCAGCACCGGCCCACCGACGAGCAGGCGGCGATCATCTCCTCCCCGCTCGAACCGCTGCTGGTCATTGCAGGTGCTGGATCGGGCAAGACCGCCACCATGGCCGACAGGGTGATCTGGCTGGTGGCCAACAAACTCGTTCGGCCCGAGGAGATCCTCGGGGTGACCTTCACCCGCAAGGCCGCCGGCGAACTGGCCCAACGCATCCGCGGGCAGCTCGAGAAGCTCGCCCGCTCCGGGATCCTCGAGCTGGAGGACGAGGGGTTGCTGGATCCGACGGTGTCCACCTACCACTCCTACGCCAATACGCTGGTGAAGGAACACGGTCTGCGCCTCGGCGTGGAACCAGACACCGCCTTGCTGGGCACCGCGCAGGCATGGCAGGTCGCCGCCGGTGTCGTCGAATCCTACGACGGGGATTATGACCACCTGGCCTCCTCGAAGAACACTCTCATCGACGCCGTGGTCACCTTCGCGGGGGAATGCGCCGAGCACCTCGTGGACCCGGTGCAGGCCAAGGACTGGATCGACGAGTTGGTGGGCAGGCTCGAGGCTTTGCCGTACCGGATCGACAAGCAGGCGGCATCCTCGCTCGAAGCCCGCAAGTTGCTGGATCGTTTGCGCACGAGGGCCACCATTGCCGAGTTGGCGGTTGACTACGCACGGGCCAAGGCCGCCCGCGACGCCCTTGACTACGGCGACCTGGTGGCGCTGGCGGCCCGGATCGCCCGTGAGATCCCGCAGGCGGCAAACGGAGAACGCGCCCGCTTCAAGGTGGTCCTGCTCGATGAATTCCAAGACACCTCCCACGCCCAGATGGTCCTGTTCTCCTGCATCTTCGGCGACGGACACGCACTGACGGCGGTGGGGGATCCCAACCAGTCCATCTACGGCTTCCGCGGGGCATCGGCCGGCCAGCTCTTCCGATTCCCCACCGAGTTCCCGGCCTTGGTCCCCGACAAGGACGGAACCCCGGAGGAACGGGAGAAAGAGGCCCAAACGCGGGACAGTCCAGCTTCCCGGCGACGCCCGGCATCGGTGGCCTACCTGAGCACCGCCTGGCGAAACTCGATCAACGTGCTGGCGGCGGCCAACGCCGTCTCGGCGCGGTTGAACTCCGTCGCGCCGGAGGGAATCAGCGTTCCGTCGTTGAAGCCCAGCGCATTTGCCGGGGAAGGGGCGGTGGAACTGGCCCGTTACGCAACCGGGGGTCAAGAAGCTGCTGCTCTGGCCCAGCGTTTCCTCACCGAACGCAGGGAATTTGCCGCCGAGCACGGACGCAACCCAGCCATGGCGGTGCTTTGCCGCACCCGTTCGGCCTTGACGCCGATCGCCCGCGGCCTTGAAGATGCCGGAATCCCGTATGAGATCCTGGGCCTGGGTGGGCTGCTGGGCATGCCCGAGGTGGCTGACATCGTTGCCACCCTGCACGTCCTGGTGGACCCCAACCGCTCCGACCATCTGCTGCGGCTGCTGGCCGGGGCCCGCTGGCGCATCGGCCCGGCAGATCTGATGGCCTTTGCCGACTGGTCGCGCTTCCTGGCGCGTCGTCGCGAGTACGCGCTTCGGGACGGGGCCACAGAAAACCTTGAGGCGCTCGAAAGCGCCGAGGAGATCACCCGTGCCGAAGCGCGGGCCGAACTCAATGATGCCGCCAGCCTCATCGAGGCGCTGGACTATCTGCCGCATCCGGACTGGATCTCGGGTGACGGCCGGGCGCTCAGCGTCGAGGCACTGGGGAGGCTGCGGCGCCTGCGCGATGAAATTCGATACCTGCGCGGCTTCATCGATGATGACCTAACGACATTGCTGCGTGAGACCGAACGCGCCATGAACCTGGATATCGAGGTGGCGGCCAAGCCCGGGGTCGGCATCCATGAGGCCAGGCGTCATCTTGACGCCTTTGCCGACATCGCCCAGGACTATGCCAGCACCTCGGTCAGGGTGGACCTGGCCGGATTCCTGACGTGGTTGGAGGCCGCAGCCGAAAAAGAGGGCGGTCTGGGGATTACTCCGGGGGAATCGAACCCGGACGCCGTGCAGCTGTTGACCATCCATGCCTCCAAGGGACTGGAATGGGACGTGGTTGCCGTGACCGGGATGAACGAGGGGATCTTCCCCAGCGCCAATGATTCGCGTTGGACCAGCGGGGACGCCGCCCTGCCATGGCCGCTGCGCGGGGACAGGCATGATTTACCGCAGTGGGACACCGACCAGGAATCGCTCTTCGACGCTGTCAAGGCCGAAGGCTTGTTCAAGTCCGAAGTACTGGCCCACGCCGAGCTGGAGGAACGACGGCTTGCCTATGTGGCCCTGACACGGGCCAAGTCGCTACTGGTTTGTTCGGCCACGGCATGGACGGGAACACGCACCAAAATCACCCAACCCTCGAGCTTCATGCTGGATATGTTGCCGCTGGCGGAGGAGCCGGAGGGCGGTGCCGTGTGCACCTCATGGGTCGAGGATGAAGATGCCCCCGAAGCGAACCCGTTCCGGGAACAGCCGCTCGAAGCACGTTGGCCCTACGACCCGTTGGAAGGCCCCGTAGTTACCGGAGGCGGCGTGCAGCGGCCCCGACCGCCGGGACGCCGGGCGAAGTTGGAGGCCGCGGCCCTTGGCGTGTTGGAAGCAGCCGGGAACTCCGGCGGGCTTGGTGAGCCAGGGGAAAGCGGTGTCGGCCAGCAGCCGGGCCAGCATCCATGGCGCACACCGACGGGGGAAGCATGGTTCAAGGAAGCGGCACTGTTGATGGCCCGAAGGGAACATGAAATAACCGCCGAGCGCACCACCGGGATCCCGAAGCACGTGCGGGCCTCGGTCTTCGTTGACCTGGCCACCGACGCCGAAGCGGTGCTCGCTGAGCTCAGGCGTCCGGTCCCTCGCCGTCCGGGCACCGCGGCCCGTCGCGGCACCGCGTTCCACGCCTGGCTCGAAGAGTATTTCGATGCCACCGGAATGCTGGAACTTGGAGATTACATGGAGGCCGCCGACGCCTACATCGACGACGCCCTTGACCTGGAGGAAATGAAGGCTGCATTCCTCGCCTCCGAGTGGGCTGATCGGCAACCGGCCTTTGTGGAAGCGGCCATCGAGACGCGTATCGGCCCGGTGTCTGTGCGCGGGCGCATCGACGCGATCTTCCAGGAACCCGACGGCGCCTGGCTGCTGGTGGACTGGAAAACCGGTCGGGTTCCGCGTGGCGAGGAGCTGCGGATCAAGACGCTGCAGCTGGCGGTGTACCGGCTGGGCTGGGCCCGCTTGCGCGGCATCGATGTGTCCGAGGTCCGTGCAGCCTTCTACTACGTGGGCTCAGGAACCACCATCAGGCCACACGACCTGGCGGACGAGGCGGATCTGGAGAAACTGATCAGCGAATCCATGGGCACGCTGAAAAGCTAGGGGGCACCGGGACAGCGGAAGTGGATACGCCGGGAGGCCGGAAGGATCGGTTTCATTTGATCCCTCCGGTCCGCGGCGTGTTGGTCCCTGGGTGCCCTAGAGACCGGGGATGCTCACGGTCTCGGATTTTGCCGGGGCCGTGAACGGTGAGACGGTGTTCCAGTCGCTGAAGCTCATGCTGCCGGATCCGGTGCCCTTGGCGTCAGAACCCTCGACCTGCAACAGGTACGGCTCGCCCTCTGCCGCGATCCAATAGTCGTTCTCGTCACCGGTGTATTTGAAGGCCTTCACGCCGGCGAGGTCTTCGAGGGACGAGTCGGTGAACTTCTGCGAATCGAAGTCTTCCAAGTCGCCCGAGGTCATGGTCTTAAGCATGGCGCCGACGTTGAAATCACCGAATTGGCTGGCATTGGACGTGGAAATCCACTTCTCGCCAACCAGCGAATCAATCATGCCGGCGGCTTCCTTCCCGGCATTTTCGATGAAGAAGGCCTTGTCGGCCTTCAAATAGGCGGTATTGTCCACGGTGAGCAGTTCGAAGCTCCCGGCGTCCAGGGAAACCGCTGCCCTGGAGTTGGAGCCATCGTTGGTTCCGGCAAGATCCAGCTTGATGACCTCTCCGGCCTGGGTGATCTCACCCGACATGGACACCGAGGTGGCGTTCTTGATGACTTCGGCGGTCCGGGGAAGGATCTCGGAAGCCTCTGGGACCTGGAGCTGCTGTTCTGCCGGGGCACTCTCCGATGCTGACGGACTTTCCGCAGGCGCGGAGCATCCGGCCAGTGCCAGCGCCGCTGAAGCGGCCACTGCCAGAAGCAAGGTGCTGCTCTTGAAGGTTTTCATTCGTTGGACTCCGCTGTGCGTTGAG
>JAUNVO010000175.1 GCA_030540695.1 Micrococcaceae bacterium
TCTGCCCAGGAGGCCCATGAAACCCGACGGCGGATCAACAGCAAGTTTGACCGCCCTAGTACCCGTGAACAACGCGCCGAGGAGGAAGAAGTCCAACAACGCGAGGAAGAAATCGTCGCCGGCCATGGCGACGTCCGCCCCGCCGCGTACGTCACCATCACCGGGGACTCGCTGGAAGAACTCTCCAGCCACCGGCAGGAACTCGAATCAGCGGCAGCCAGCGCGTTCGTCGACCTGCGACTGCTCGTCGGCGAGCAATGGCCGGCCTTCATCGCCGGGGGACTGCCACTGGGAAGGGGACTGAAATGAAAACCACCCAGCAAGCCGTCGCCTTCATACCAAGCAACGAGTCCCGCAGCGCCAGGCGAGAACGCCGTGCACTACAGGGCCAAGTCGTCGGCGGCCAGCAGGAACCCTTCTGGAAGAAGCTGGGACTGTTGGCCGGCGACGAGGAAGGAACCGACACCCCGAACCACCTGCAGCCGTTTGGTCCGCATTCGCTCAAAGGCCCGCATCGGTTGCACCCGGCCCCTCACCGGGCCTCCACTATGACCTTCGCCGCCGCGTATCCCTTCCTCACCGAATCCGGGCTCGGCCACGAAGGCACCTACATCGGCAGCGACGTGTTCGGCTCCGGAGCCTTCTCCTACGATCCCTGGGTTCTCTACGATAAGGGCGTCATCAGCGGCCCCTCCATCGTCATCATTGGCACCGTGGGCACCGGCAAATCCATGTGCGCGAAGTCCCTCGTAGCCAGGTCCATCACGCTGGGCCGCAAGGCCGCCGTCGCCTCCGACCCCAAAGGGGAATGGGTGTCGGTGGCGAACGCAGTTGGTGGCAAGGTGATATCTGTTGGGCCTGGCCGGGCCACAAGGGTCAACCCCCTGGACGCAGGTCCCCGCGCCCGGGACCTGTCGAACGCCCAATGGCAGGCCGTGGTCCGGCAACGACGCCGGCAACTGCTGGTGGCGCTGGTCTCCCTCATGCGCCAGGGTGTACCGCTGCATCCGGTGGAACACACCGCCCTCGACATCGCACTGACCGAGGCGGTTGCCGCCAACGAGACACCCACACTGCCCATGGTCCTGAACTACCTGCTCAACCCCTCGAAGGAGACCCGGGATCTCGTTGGGCCTGATGATGGCCGTGCGGTCGCCCATTCCCTGCGGCGCACCGTCTCAGGGGACCTGGAGGGCATGTTCGACGCACCCTCCACTGTCTCCTTTGACGCAGACGCGCCGATGATGGTCATGGACACCTCGGCTCTGATCGGCGCTTCAGAACAGGCGCTCTCGCTAGCCGCCGCCTGCGGGGCCACTTGGCTGGAAGCAGCGATCACCAACCCTGACGGTGGCAAGCGCATCGTGGTCTACGACGAGGGCTGGCGCATGCTGGCCGATCCCTACATGTTGGTCAAAATGAGCGAGCAGTGGCGCCTCGCCCGAACTTACGGCATCGCGAACCTGTTGATCATGCACAAGGTCGCGGACCTGAATGAGATTGGCGACAGCACCAGCGGCCACCGCCAAAAAGCACTCGGCCTGCTCACCGAAGCCGACACGCGGATTATTTACCGGCAAAAGCATGACTCCATGCGCCTGACCAAGGACGCACTCGGCCTCACCGAGGCCGAATGCGGACAGGTGGAAGAACTGCCCAAAGGGGTCGGGTTGTGGAAGGTCGGCAACCGTTCCTTCATCGTCGCCAACCAGGTCACCAGCAATGAGCTCACCGTCTTCAGCACCGACCACAGGATGATGCCATGAGCATCGTGCACGCAGACTCCACACCCCTGATCACCGTCGGCCTGTTCTGCGCGGCGGGGTATGTCGGGTTCAGCGGGCTAACCTCGGCGGCCGCGAACGTCGCCACCGAATGGAAGTGTGGGAAGGGGCTGGGCGGCCCGCCGAGCCCGGTGGCCGCTGTCGGACTCTTCACGGGCAACTTTGCCGCCATCGGCCAGCCACCGCGAGGCTGCGAGATCGGAGTTGGCTCCGTCTGGGTGCTACTTGGCCCGCTGCTCGTCCTCCTGCTGGTGGTCGTCCTGTTCGTCTTTTTTTTGTGGCGTAACTGGCGCCAATCCGGGGCGTGGCTGCGCCAAGACATCCTCGGCCGTGACGGCATGGCCCAACGGGCCGAAGTGGTCCGCGAATACGGCCGGAGGGCCGCCCGAAAACGCGGCAGGATCACCCGCCCCGGACTGAAACACCCGTCGTTGGCGGATGTGTCGTGGACGCTGGGCACCTCACGCGGCACCAAGGTTCACGTTTCGACCGAGGAATCCATGGTCATCCAAGGCGCCCCGCGCTCCGGCAAAGGCCTGTTCGTGGTCATCAATGCCATCCTGGACGCGCCGGGCGCGGTGGTGACGACCTCCACCCGCGCCGACAACCTGGCCGTCACCATGAAAGCCCGGGCCACGGGCGGGCGCCCCGTGACGGTCTTTGACCCGCAAGGCATGTCCGGACTGACATCCACCCTGCGCTGGTCTCCGGTGCGAGGATGCGAGGACCCGGACATGGCCGTCCGACGGGCACTGGTCATTTCGGCGGACTCGAAAATGAGCGGTGAAAACGCGGCGTGGCAGAAGCGGGCACAAATCGTCCTGCAATGCCTGCTGCACGCCGCAGCCCTCTCGGGGGAGGGCATTCAAGCCTTCCGCCGCTGGTCATCGAACCCCACCCTCGCCACCGAAGCACTGGACATCCTGAACGGGCCGCGGGCAGCCCTGGGCTGGCATTCAGACCTGATGGGCATCCTGGAAGACGACCCCAGAAACACGTCAAACTCCTGGATCGGGGTCTCCGCCGCGGTCGCACCCCTGTCCTCACCCCGGGTCCTCGCAGCCCTGGATCCGGTGAGCCGGGAAGACGAATTTGATCCCCAAGCCTTCATCCGCGACCGCGGAACCCTGTACCTGATCGGGACCAAAACGGGGGCAGCAGCGGCCGGTCCCTACCTCTCGGCACTGATAGATGACATCGATGCCGCGGCCAGGGACATGGCCTTTAGCGCCCCTGGCGGCAGGCTGGATCCGCCCCTGTCCCTGGTCCTGGATGAAATCGCCAACCTCTCGCCCTGGCCCGGACTGCCCATCGTGCTCTCCGACGGTGGCGGCATCGGGATCTCCACCATGGTCGTGCTCCAATCCCTGTCCCAGGCCCGCTCAGGCTGGTCGATCGAGGAAGCCTCCACCATCTGGGAATCGGCCATCATCAAGGTCATCTTCGGCGGCGGCTCGGACGAGCGGGATCTGCGTGAACTGGCGTCCTTACTGGGGGAGCGGCGGCATACCTACCGGACCCACTCCTGGTCATCTCAGGGCCGGCAGGAAGGGGAACAGGTCCGGGACCTGCCCGTCATTGCCCTGCACGAGATCAGGCGCCTTCCCGCCGGGACGGCACTGATGCTGGGCCGCCGCACGCGCCCGATCCTGTTGGACCTGCGTGGCTGGCACCAACGCCGCGATGCGGCCGCACTGGGTCGCTCGAAGATTGAGGCCGAGGACGCCCTCGCCCAGGGCCATGTCCGCCAACAAAACGTGGAGGTCGAGATCCGTGATGAATCCGTTTGATGAAGACGAAGCCGCGGACAGGCTCTTCGGTGACCTCGCCACGGGCGAGCTCCTCGAAGGGCCTCCTGGTGGTTTGGTGGATCCTATCTACAGGTGGCGGGATCTTGACCGGGTGAGCGCACCTAAGGCGTGGAGGGCGCTGAGTGGGTGGGTGTCCTGGTTCGTGGCCACGTACCGGCTGACGACCTCGGTCGTCCCGGATTGTTGGTGGCGGCACCCGGAACTTGTCGCCGAGCTGTATGCCCTGCAAAAAGCTGAACTGGCTTCCTACACGCCAACGGATCCTGGATTCGGGCCGCTCGGGTTCCACGAACGGCTGCCTCTGGCCATCGAGCGCCTGAGGCTGGAGACCAGGACCATTGGCTGCGTGGGACTTCAAGTCCACCACGATACCAGTCCTCGGCTGCTGCCCACTGATGATCCGGAGTTTCTGGCGTGGACCACCGAACCACACCAAATAGCGCCCGGAAACTCATAGCGCGCTGGTCATGTGGTTGGGGGCAGTTCGCGCCATGGATAAGTATCACCGCAAACACGGAGATAGCTCTTAGAAGTAAGGGAGGCGGCCGCCGTGGCCCCTGCAACAAGCAACCACCCGGACAACAAGGAGGAAGTGGGCCAGCACAATGCCGGCCCACGTCCAAGCAGCGAGGACCGGCTGGCCGGGCTGACGCAGCAACTGCAGACACTGCTGGAGAACGCCATTTCCACACCCGGACGTTGGCACATGCTCCTGGACACTTCGGCGACCCTGTGGCGGTACTCCGGCGGCAACATCGCCCTACTCATGGCACAGATGGAAGAACGCGGACAGCAGCAACCCCTGCTGGTGGCAGGATTTCGTGAGTGGGAACGCCACGGCCGCAACGTACTCAAAGGCGAGCACGCCCTGTGGGTCCTCGCACCACGGACAGCAACCAAAAACACAGAGGCGAACCCAGAGACAGACGCCAAGCCAACCCAAGCGATTGCGGATCAGGCCAGTGGCAGCACCAAGCAAGCTGACAATCGCAGGATTGTTGGGTGGCGGGCCCAATCAGTGTTCGACGTGTCCCAAACCGAGGGACAACCCATCTATATTCCGCGTCCCCTGGTGGACGTTGGATCCTCACCCGTCGGGTTGTGGCCATCACTGGTGAAATTCGCACAGAACCAAGGATTCACTGTTGAACAATCAATGAGCCAATACGGGCTGGCGAGCGGCTACACGGACTTCGCCGGCCGCAAGATCCAGGTGGGCGCCTGGCTGGGCCAAGAACAACGCGTCGCCGTGATGGCCCACGAACTCGGCCACGTCTGCCTCCACGGCCCCGACGACAAACTCGGGAAACTCTACGGAAGCGGCCTGGACCACCGCGGACTGGCCGAAGTCGAAGCCGAATCCGTCGCCTACACAGTGTTGCGTGCCCACGGCATTGATCGCAGCACCCAATCAGGCAGCTACCTCGCGGGATGGGCCGACCAAGTCGTGGCCGTCGAACAATCGAAGCAGTTGGGTTCACCGACCGGGAAAGAGCCGACCAGCAGGCTCGAGATCGCCCGCTCCACCCTGGCCCGAGTGACATCTGCCAGCCGCTCCATCCTGGAAGTCACACAGCCGCACAACCTGGGCGGCAAGCCCGCCACGGCCGGCGTGGCCGTCGCCTACGAACGAGGTGACCTCACCGGGCCAGTGGCCGACCACCAAACAATCGGTACCTCTCCGAGGATCGGCGCGTCATAAGCCAAGCAAGTCTCCCGGCCGGACACACCGGCCGGGACCAAGAAAGGTAGGGAAAGAAAATGGGTACCAGAATCCCAGTCAGCATCAACGGCAACCTCGTCGCCGATCCGGAACTCTCCTACGGGGAGTCCGGCATCGCCCACGCGAAGCTGCGCGTCGCCGTCAACCAGCGCTTCCAGGCAGCCGACGGCACCTGGCGCGACGGCATCCCCGTCTTCCACAACGTCTCCGCCTTCCGAGCGCTGGCCGAAAACGTGGCGGCATCCTTGAAGAAGGGCGACCCCGTCACCGTTACCGGTGACCTGGAATTCAGGTCTTACGAAAAGGATGGTGCCCAGCACGAAGCCCGACGCATTGTCGCCGAAGTCGTCGGACCCGACCTCCGGTTTGGGACAACCTCTTACGAGCGGACACCCAAAGCAACCCCCACAGTAACCATGGGAAACCCGGAACATGTCCAATCCGAGCCGAGCGTTACGAATGGTTCGGGGTGGGTACCGACAATGCCAGCCACATCACCGTCGGTGGCAGGCGCAAGCACGAACGGCCCACAAATGTGAAAGTCAAAATGAATGGCTATCTTTCGACAGCCGGCAGCCGTGCTTCCTATCCATCGCACCTTGCCATCTAAACCCTAAATCATGATTCTCTTTAGGAACGGGACGGGTCTAATGCAAACTCCTGAAAACTACTGGTTTGAGATTGGCAAAGCAGGAGAGCCTGATTAGTTGCTGAGTCTCCCGCTAATCTTGCGGAGGAGAAGTGGACGAGCTAAAAAGAGCGCCAATCGAACTTTCAGCCTGCATGGGCCTGGCAGACCGTGCGATTACAAAAAACGAGTAGTTTCGAACTTGGGTTAGTGAATTAGCGACCGTGAACGAACACGCACGATTCCATGAGTACTGGCGCCTGAGACTCCGTCCTGTCGGCGAAACGTCTTGTTTCCCCAGAGCTGCAAGATGATTAGCGGTTCAACACTATGACATTTTGGCCAAGTACCGCACAGCAATATCATCGTAGGCTGCCAGCAGTCGGGGCATGCTTGTGGAGGCAGCAGATGCACCGAGACTGCAACGGGCCGGGATTCGCCAAGCGCTAGCGAAGCGCGGCACGCCGACACTCACGGACCGGATTCGTCACTCCTTTGAGGCTCGTATTGAAGTACCAGCGAATCAACTCTGCACCCGCCCGCGTGCACGTTCGCGGGCACGCTGACGCAATCTTGTTCGCACTTCATCGTGGATTGTGGTTGAGGTTTGCTCGGCCGTTTCGATAGAGACGACGAGTGCATAGCGCACGTTCATTCCGGCTCGCAGACGCTGAGCGTCATCCATGCACTCTACGTGGATCGGGAAGACATCGCCTTCGCCGAAAACCATCGAACGCGAGCCTTGCACGATTTCGTGCTGAAGGCTCCCCCGTCTGACCGTATTGTGTTCGGCGTCGATTCGGTCCCCGCCGGCGAGATTGGTGTCGGGCGTAGCGAAAAAAACCTTTGCACCGCGATACCGGGTGAGTTGCCCTACAGTAGGAGTCATATAAGC
>JAUNVO010000176.1 GCA_030540695.1 Micrococcaceae bacterium
GCAGCGGCGCCGGGGCTGGCACACTGGAAGGTAATGACTACCGCAACCATGGCACCAGCAAGCACCCTGCAGATCCGCCCGGCCACTCCGGACGATTACCCTCACATCGCACGGATCACTGTGGATTCCTACTTGGACGCCGGGCACTTTGAGGACCCGGACCACGAGTACCTGCAGTTCGTACAGCAGGTCGCCGAGCGCCACACGGATTCCGAGATCCTGGTTGCCGAGCGCGACGGCGTAGTCATCGGATCGGTCACCTTGGTGCGGCCGGGGAGCGAATATGCCGACATTGCGTTGGACGGTGAACTTGAATTCCGGATGCTGGTGGTGGATCCCGCCGTGCAGCGATCGGGTGCGGGCCGTGCCATGCTCAACGCGGTCATCGCCCGCGCACGCGAGATCGAGGACGTGAACACCGTATCGCTGACCACCGGTGGCCACTGGGTCGCGGCCCGGGCGCTTTATGAGGCCGACGGCTTCACCCACGTCGCGGAGCGTGACTGGTATGTTCCTGACACCGAGATCGTGTTGGTCGTCTACACGTACGCACTCTAGGTTTTACAGGTTTTTCCCTGACCCCCAAATGTGGGGCCGGGGGATAACGGGGCAACGGGCTTCGGTGAAGCGGAAAATTCCGCTTCACCGAAGCCCGTTGCCTTTGCGCGGTTGGATAGGGTTGGTGCCACGGGCTTGGGCGTTGCCGCACAACGGGCGGCGCCGGGGCCGACCAGGTTCCATTCCTCGATAACGAGCAGGAGAACAACGTGAGCGTAATCTATGACGCCATCATGAAGCCCACCAAGAACGAGCTCATTGCCGCATGGCTGCCGCGTCAGGAGTGGTTCCAGGGGGCACATGAACCGGTGCTGGAAACCGTCGGCGGTTTCCGGCTGGATGATCCGGTTGACGCCGTGGGCATGGAATTCATTGTCGTCGCGGACATGGCACCCCAAAAACCGGTGATCTACCATGTGCCGGTGACCTATCGCGGCGACGAACTGCCCGGGGGCGAAGCCGCGTTGCTGGGCACCAGCGAACACAGCGTGCTGGGCACGCGATGGATCTATGACGGTCCGCAAGACCCGGTGTGGCAGGAACAGGTCCGCGCATTTTTGTCCGGGAAGGTCCGGGCCCAACACCAGAACGATTCGCATACCCTCGAACCGCTGGTCACAGTGGGGATCCCCGGTGGCGGGGACGCTGCAATGGTTGGGGTGCAAGGTGCCGAAAGCCCGGACATCAGGGTGATCCGTCGCCCGGTTGCCGAGGGGGCGGCATCCTCCGGCGCCACGGCGTGGGTGGCCTCCCCGTGGCTCGAATCCGGGAAGCCGGTGCGCGGGGCAGTCATCGAATTTTCCTGACGGGCCGATGCCGTTTTTTCCCGCGCGGACAGCCCCGGGAAAGGCGGTAGCCGCGGGGCGCCCCGGCGCGATTCCCTGCGGGCCGGGCGTACTAGACTAGGGGGGAAACCCCATCCGCCCACCTAGGGAGATATATGTCTGCCATCAGCCGTGAAGACGTTGCGCATTTGGCGCAACTGGCCCACATAGAGATGAGCGATGCCGAGCTGGATAAAATGACCGGCGAACTCGGTGTCATCGTCGAATCCATCGCCTCGGTCTCCGAGGCCGCATCGATCGATATTCCGGCCACCTCGCACCCCATTCCGTTGACGAACGTCTTCCGCGAGGACGTCGTGGGACCGACGCTTTCCGCCAAGGAAGCGCTGATGAACGCACCGGATTCCGTAGACACCCGCTTCAAGGTGCCGGCCATTTTGGATGGGGAGTAATTCATGAACGAGCTTATCCACCTTTCCGCCACCGAACTCGCGGCCAAGCTGCGCAGCGGCGAGGTCACCTCGGTGGCCGCCGTGCAGGCGCACCTGGACCGCATTGCCGAGGTTGACGGCGGAGAGCGCGGAATCCACGCGTTCCTCTACGTAAACACCGAGGAGGCCTTGGCAGTCGCCGCCGAAGTCGACGCCATCCGCGCCGCGGGCGGTGCCGCGGCCGAAGCTCTGCACCCACTGGCCGGCGTGCCCATCGCCATCAAGGACCTCATCGTCACCAAGGGCCAGCCCACCACCGCTGCATCGAAGATGCTCGAAGGCTGGATGAGCCCCTACGACGCCACGGTGATCACCAAGATCCGTGCCGCGAAGCTGCCGATGTTGGGCAAGACCAACCTCGACGAGTTTGCGATGGGCTCCTCCACGGAGCACTCGGCCTACGGCCCGACCCGCAACCCGTGGGACCTCGACCGGATCCCGGGAGGCTCCGGCGGCGGGTCGGCAGCGGCCGTTGCAGCCTACGAAGCGCCGCTGGCACTGGGCACCGACACCGGCGGCTCGATCCGCCAGCCCGGCGCCGTCACCGGCACCGTCGGTGTGAAGCCGACCTACGGCGGGGTCTCGCGCTACGGTGCGATCGCAATGGCTTCCTCGCTGGACCAGATCGGTCCGGTGGCACGGACCGTGCTTGACTCCGCATACCTGCACGAACTCATCGGCGGCCACGACGCCGCGGATTCCACCTCCCTGGACGAACCGGTGCCGGCCCTCATCGCCTCCGCCGAGGCCGGGGCCCGCGGGGACATGACCGGTGTGCGCGTCGGCGTCATCAAGGAACTGCAGGGCGAAGGCTACCAAGCCGGTGTCCAGGCACGTTTCGATGAATCACTCGACGCGTTGCGCGGCGCCGGGGCGGAGATCGTCGAGGTTTCCTGCCCCAACTTCAAGTATGCGTTGGGTGCCTACTACCTGATCATGCCCTCGGAGGTCTCCTCCAACCTGGCCAAGTTCGACGGAGTGCGCTTCGGCACCCGGGTGCTGCCCGAGTCGGGCCCGCTGACCATCGAACGCGTCATGGCTGCCACCCGTGCCGCCGGCTTCGGCGAGGAAGTCAAGCGCCGCATCATCCTGGGGACCTACGCCCTCTCGGCAGGCTATTACGACGCGTACTACGGTTCGGCCCAGAAGGTCCGTACGCTGATCCAGCGTGACTTCGACGCCGCTTTCGAGCTGGCCGATGTGCTGATTTCCCCCACGTCCCCGACTGTCGCCTTCAAGCTGGGATCCAAGACCGATGACCCGCTGGCGATGTACCTCAACGACGTAGCGACCATCCCGGCGAACATGGCCGGGATCCCGGGCATCACCGTGCCCGGCGGCCTGTCCGAGGGCCTGCCGGTCGGCATCCAGTTCCTGGCCCCGGCCCGCGAAGATGCCCGCCTGTACCGTGCCGGTGCGGCACTTGAGAAACTGCTTGAGGACAAGTGGGGTGGCCGGTTGCTGGACCAGGCCCCCGAACTGTCCGTCGCCACCACTGGAGGGGTTGCCTAAGATGGCTTCACACATCGATGAACTTGTCGACTTCGACGTCGCCCTGGAGAAGTACGACCCGGCACTGGGCTTCGAGGTCCACGTCGAGCTGAACACCAAGACCAAGATGTTCTCCTCGGCGCCGAACGCATTCGGCGATACGCCGAACACCAATGTCACCCCGGTCTGCCTGGGCCTGCCCGGCGTGCTTCCGGTGGTCAACAAGACCGCCGTGGAATACGCGATCATGATCGGTTTGGCGCTGAACTGCAAGATCGCCGAGCGCTGCGGGTTTGCGCGGAAGAACTACTTCTACCCGGACACCCCGAAGAACTTCCAGACCTCGCAGTACGATGATCCGATTGCCTACGACGGGTGGTTGGACATCGAGCTGGAGGACGGCGAGGTCTTCCGCGTGGAGATCGAACGCGCCCACATGGAAGAGGATGCCGGAAAGCTTACCCACATGGGTGGTTCCACCGGACGCATCCAGGGTGCCGACTACTCGTTGGTGGACTACAACCGCTCGGGTGTTCCCCTGGTGGAAATCGTCACCAAGACGATCCAGGGTGCGGGCAAGCGCGCGCCGGAACTGGCCAAGGCCTACGTCGCGGCGATCCGCGAGATCGTGAAGGCCCTTGATGTGTCCGACGCGAAGATGGAGCGAGGCAACGTGCGTTGCGACGCCAACGTCTCACTGATGCTCAAGGGCGCCGAAAAGCTGGGCACCCGCACCGAGACCAAGAACGTGAACTCGCTGCGTGCCGTTGAACACGCAGTGCGCTTCGAGATCGAGCGCCACGCCGCGGTGTTGAATTCCGGTGCGGCCATCGTTCAGGAAACCCGCCACTGGCACGAGGACACCCGCTCCACGACGTCGGGCCGGCCGAAGTCCGATGCGGATGACTACCGCTACTTCCCGGAACCGGACCTGGTTCCCGTGGTGACCACCCCCGAATGGATCGAGGAGCTGCGCGCCCGTCTTCCCGAGCCGCCGGCCGAGCGCCGCAAGCGCCTGCAGGCCGACTGGGGATACTCGGATGCGGAGTTCCGCGACGTGGTCAATGCCGGTGTCACCGAAGCCATCGAGGAGACCATCGCGGCGGGCACCACCGCTGCGGTGGCCCGCAAGTGGTGGATGGGCGAGATTGCTCGCCTGGCCAAGAACGCCGATGTCGAGATCCTCGAACTGGGTGTCACCCCGGCAACCATCGTTGAGCTGAACTCGTTGATCGAGTCCAAGAAGGTCAACGACAAGATCGCCCGCCAGGTCCTGGAGTTCGTCGTTGCCGGCGAAGGCACCCCTTCCGAAATCGTCGAGAAGCGTTCGTTGGCCATCGTGAACGACGATTCGGCGCTTGGCGCGGCCATCGACGCCGCCATGGAGGCCATGCCCGATGTGGTTGCCAAGGTCAAGGCCGGCAAGCTGCAGGCCATCGGGGCGTTGATGGGCCCTGTCATGAAGGCTACCCGCGGGCAGGCCGACGCCGGCCGTGTGCGCGAATTGGTGCTGGAGAAGCTGGGCATCGAAGGCTAGTCCCTTGTGATGCGGCGTCGAGCCCCGGTGCGCCCCTGCTGGGGCGGATCGGGGCTCGATGCCGTTAACTGCGGTGGCTGCAGCGCTTAGAACAGCAGCGGCGGAACCTTGGGGTCCTGTCTCCAATACGAGTTTCGCCTGGGTTTCTTATCTGGGTCCATGAACTCGGGAAGCAGGATGCTAAAAAGCCCGTCCGCGTGCCGAACCGCGGTGAAGAGTCCTGCATGAAGGCCGTGGTGGTGGTTAGAACAAGCCGGTATCCCGGAATTAATCTCGGTTTTCCCGCCATTGCTGTAGGGATCGAAGTGATGGATTTCGCAGTGCTCCGGTGGAACCGTGCATCCCGGAACGAGACAACCGCCGTAGATGGCAAGAATTGCTGAACGCATGTAATCGGGGAAGAACCGCTCTTCGGTTCCGAGGTCCAGGATCCGGCTCTTCCCATTCATGATGATGGGAATGGCGCCGGCGTTGCACAGTTGCTGGCGAAGTTCCGCCGGGGTGAACCGTTGCCCGTGAGAGGTGAGGCCGCTTTGGGCAGCGCGTTCCTCAAGTTCGGCCACGGTGGTGAGGATGAACATTCTCGGCGCCGGCAGACCCGGGGTCTTGGCTCGTTGTCCACGAACGCCATTGGTCTTGATGAGATTCATCAGGCCCTGGAGATGGCGTTGGGCCGCAGTGAGCCCGTCGGGCCCGCAGCTGGTGCCATTCATGTAGCCCGTGAGGCTGGATGGTGGGTCCAGCGGATCGAGGGCAAGCTTTTTGGCGTCCGCGGCGTTGCTCAAGGGCCGGCCGGTTGCCGGGTCGACAAGGAAATCGGGGAAAGCCCCGAAGCCGTTGCCGGGGATGGCTTGGTCCTGCGTCCCTCCGTTTTTCAACACCCCGGATCCCGGTGCGTTGCCTGCCCCGTTAGCGGGACCGGCGCCGGAAACCGATTGGGCCAACAGGGTGTCCCGGTCCCCGGCGTTGGTGCGTGGGTTATCCGTTTGGGCGCAGAGCGAGAACAATACTTCGGCATCACCGGCACGGGTCCGCAGGAGAAATTCGGAGATCCCGGCACTGGTGCCGCGGTAGAACATGCCGACCTTGGCACGAAGGACGTCCTGGGAAGGTTCCTTGACACCTTGTTCCAAGGAAACCTCGATGGCATTGAACAAGCGGTTGGTGGTTCGTGGGTCTTCTTCCCGGACGGATTCTGCGACCTGGGCTTCGAGCTGGGAGGCAAGATCCTCGGAGTTCGGGTACTGGCTGATCTCCGGTTCCAAGCGCTCAAGCTTCCGTGCGGCGTCGGCCAGCTGACCCGGGCAGGCCTTCCCCGTGGCGAGTTGTTCGGCCAGCAACGGAAACTGTGCCGGCTGGTCAACGCCGTGGACATCGGTGTGGGGAAGCAACCGCGAGGCAGCCTGCACGCGGTTGCGGGCCTCGACGAAACCAATACGCAGCGTGCCGTGCAGAAACTCGATGGTGTTCTTGAACGTCGGCCGCCCGCTGGGCGGAGTTGCAGGATCACCGGGCAGATCCCGTGCGCCGTCGATGTATGCCGCGGCATCGGTAAGACAGGCGTTGACCAAGACGAAGGTGTCGGCCGGAAGCTCATGGACCAGGGTGCGCTGGGCCAGTGCGGTGGCGGTGAGCTGCGCGTACCCGGTGGCGCGATGGGCGCGTTCGACAAGGTGCACGAAGTAGTCGGCGCGGGTGGGGGAGTTGGTGTGCCTGGCAATGCGCGGCGCCAGTTCCTCGAGGCCCAGGACCAGTGCCGTGTATGCGCGCAGTTCATCGTCCGATGACACGTGGTGCACCGGATTCCCGCGGCTTGCCGCGAGCAGGTCGATGATTTCTGCGGCGTTCATGATTCAAGGATGCGCCCGGAGCAGCCAGGGTTCCGACCGGTGCGCGGGGATGTGGAAAACCCGCAGGATCATGTCTTGGACTTGGCCGGATGGAGAACGATAGCGTTGAG
>JAUNVO010000177.1 GCA_030540695.1 Micrococcaceae bacterium
ATCCAGGCAAGATACGAAACTGGTGTATTTGGCCCGCCACGGACAAACGGGGCTGAATGCCGGCGGTTACATCCGGGGTCGCGCCAATCCACCATTGGATGAAACGGGACTTGCCGAGGCTCGTGCACTTGCTGCATTCCTGGCAACCAAGCAGCCCGTTGCCGTGATCTCGAGCCCTCTTCAACGAGCGGTGGAGACTGCCCGCTTCGTTGCCCAGTCCGTCGAGGTGACACCCACCATCGATGAACGATTCAACGACCGGGACTACGGCCAGTGGACCGGGCGCTCCGAAGTCGAGGTCATCGAACAATGGGGAAGCATCGACATGGCACCAGGGGTTGAATCCGCATCGGCCGTCTTGTCCCGTGTGCGTCCAGCCTTGGACGACGTAGCCGACGCCGCAGTTGGACCGGTCGTCATCGTCACCCACGACGCAGTCATCCGGCCCTTGATCATGGCACTCGTCCCCACGATCACCGATCTGCAGGAACCAACCGGGTGCTGGAACCGGTTGGTCAGAAGCAACGGTTTGTGGACTGTACGGGCAACCGGCCAAAAGCCCGAAACCGAACCCCATGATCCGTCACCACGTTGAACTCGCTGCAGCTTCAAAAGCCGCCACTTCAGTCGAGTCGACCTGTCCTCATGTCCCTTTCACCGAGCGTTCTTCTGGCATGGGGCCACAGATGTTAGGAACAATGAGACACCAGCGGGTTTCGCTCCTGGATCTCGATTTCGGCGTTGTGAGCTCAACGGGGAACATCAGTGGTTGGGCAGGGCTTCAAAGCCGGTGAGAAAATCACTGCGGCGACCATCCAGGAAGCCGCATACAGGAACGCCACGGTTGGGGAAAATACGGCCCAAAGGATACCCGCAACGACGGTGGCGCCAAGGTCCCCAAAGGATTGAACCAGCCCTAACAACCCGTAGCCGCTGCCACGCAGAGAGTCTGGTAGCAACAGGGCGACCGCTGCCTGCTCCGACGTCTCAGCGAAGCCGATCCCGGCACCCGCGAGCAAAAACCCGGTAAGCAACAACGCCGGGTGGCTCCCCTCCAGGGAGAACACCAGGTATGCGCACACATACAGGCCTGCACCCAGGGTAAAAGCCACTCGTGGATTCACCCTGTCGATGAGTTGGCCCCCGACCAATGCGGCGGCAGAGGCCATGGCATTATGGCCGGCGTACATCAGGATCACCATGGTCACCGCGGTAGCGGCGCCACGTCCACCGGCCTCCAGAATCGTTGTTGCACGAAGGATCAATAGCGTCGCCGCAAGGTTTCCCAATTCAAAGAGCGATACCGGCAATAGCGTCCGGTGCAGGCCGACTCGGCGCAGTTCGCCCAGGTTGAAGCCCAGAGTCCGCCTGCCCACCGGAGTGGCAACCACGCTACGGGCATGTCTGGCTGCCACGACGATCGCCACGGCCGCAATCAAGCCAGGGATCAGCGAAAGGACGATCGTTGGCCTGATGCCCAGCAATCCGACAAAGGTGGCCGCCAGCAACGGTCCTGCAACAGCCCCGGCATTGTCGCCCGCTCGTTCAACTCCGGCGGCACGTCCATACGCCGCTCGTGGTGTCATCGAGACCAGAAGGGTGTCCCTGGCTGGGGACCGCACACCGCGAGATGCCCAGGCCAGTGCGCGTAGTCCCGCGACCTGCCACACCGCTGTGCTCAGGCCGATGAGGGATGTCGCGACGGCGGTGAGCAGATATCCTCCTGAAGCAGTCTTTGCCCGACGGGACGGATCATTGGATAGTGGTCCGCCGGCGAGCTTGCTCAGCCCCAGCAATGCGTCCGAGATACCTTCTATCGCACCCAATACCGCGGGGCCACTGTGCAGAGTCGAGCTGAGGAAGGAAGGCAGCAACGATGTGACGAGCTCATGGCCTGAGTCGCTGAAAAAGGAAGCAGCTCCCACGCCGAGAACACCTCGGTTCAACCAGTGCCCGGTGCGCTCCTGAACGGGACCCAACGAAGCTGAAATCGTTGGATCCCCACTTCCGGATTCATGCCCGGCCTGCTCGTCGGCCGCTTCGGGCTCGCCATTGGTTTCCGACATGTAAAGTTCCCACCCGTCGATCGGGAAAGGAAGCCATCAGCCAAATCGGCGGTTCGGGCCGCATTTAGGACCCCGGCGAGATCCATCACCGATATCTCGATCGTATTCCAAACACGGCGCAACGGACGCGCTTGCGCGAGACAATTCTCGACGAACAGGGTTCCCGATTGGCCATATTGCAAGGAACACCTGCCTCTCGAAGCCCAATCACCCCGGTCTCCGCGTCAATGGCGTACGAACTTTTTTGGATGGGGGCATCCCGAAGTGCCTGCCAGGAGCCACTTATGCCCGATGGCTGGCCTTTAACAAGAAGCGACCTCGAGAAACTGCTCGAGGTCGTACTTGCATCACAACGCCAGGGTGACGATTTTGTGGAGCATAGCGGAATTGAACCGCTGACCTCTTCGTTGCGAACGAAGCGCTCTACCAACTGAGCTAATGCCCCGGGTGTGCGCCGGATGACGCAACGTTTTCAGCTTAAACCCGCGGGAGCCGTCCCGCAAAATTCGGATGAGGCGCGCAGTTACTTCTCGTCGTTCTCCGTGGCTCCGGATTCGATGGATTCCCGCGCAACCGTGTACTGGCGCTGGATATATGCTTCAAGCTCACTACGCTCAACCCGCCAGACTCCGCGTCCGCCGATCTTGATGGCCGGCAAGTCGCCGCTGCGCACCAATGAGCGCACCTGCGGCAGGTTTACGTTCAACTCATCGGCGACATCTTCTAGGCGCATGAACCTCATGTACTAGAGGTTACCCGTTTCGTGGACTATCCATACGCCCACCAGCACGTTTGTGGAGAACCCCCACCTGCCCGCAATCCCTGTGCGGGGTCGGAAAACAAGAGTGGCCCGCGATGACTCCAAGTTCTTGGAATCCTTGCGGGCCACTCCTACTGTTAGACCTGAGACCTTGTGGGCCAACCCTTGACGCGGCCGGGATCTGGCCTTGCTGCGGGGGTCTGCTCTCCGTGGCTTGTGGCGTTGGTTGAGCTGCTAACAACCACTAAAGCAACAACCGGGCATACCGCGCAACACAGTTGGGGATCACTGATCATTTTGACTAACATGGAACGGTAGCTACCGAACAACTTGGTCAGTCTGACCGAACCTACGCGAAGGAGCCGGAATGACCCCGGAATCGTACCAACTCGACGATACGGACAGGCGCATTCTCTTGGCCCTGGACGAGGATCCTCGCGTACCCACCATGATGCTTGCCCAACGACTGGGTCTGGCACGTGGCACCGTCCAAACCCGCATGGAACGCCTTGCCGGTTCCGGCGCCTTGCGCCCCAACTCCAGCCGTGTGAAGCCGTCCTCGGTGGGGCGCGGAGTCTCCGCCGTCGTCAGCGCCGAACTGGACCAGTCGCACCTGGAAGACGCCATCGAAGCCCTGAGCAGGATCCCGGAGGTCCTTGAATGCGTCGCGCCCGCGGGAGACACCGACCTGCTGATTCGGGCCGTGGCCACCGATCCGGATGACCTCTACCGGGTCAGCGAGGAAATCAGGCTGTGCCCGGGGATCACCCGGACATCCACGTCGATGATCCTGCGTGATGTGATCCCCTATCGCACCACCGCGCTGCTGAACCACCTGAGCTAGACCAGGCAACGGATACCGGGTTTGTGTGGACGCCCGATGCCGTAGTCTTTTTTCGGGCACTCCACTGCCCCGAGAAACACCTTCGACCCAGGAGCATCATGGCAACCACCGAACTGACGAATATCGATGTTGAGGGAATCACCACCGAGGCAGGCCCGTTCCCCAGTGCCACTCGAGCCGGGGATCTCGTCTTCGTCTCGGGCATGGTCGCAAGGGATGAGACCAAGGCACTGGTCGGCGGGGACGACGTCTACGCCCAAACCGTCCAGACGCTGAAGAACCTGCAGCGCGTCCTGGCCGCGTACAACCTTGGCCTCGATGCCGTGGCCACCACCACCGTATACATCACCGATGCCTCCATGGCCGGGGAATACAACCGCGCCTGGACGGACACCTTTGGAGCCCACCGCCCCGCGCGTGCGACCGTCGTGGCACCGCTTCTTGCCCCGGAGATCCTCGTCGAGGTCCAAGCCACGGCATGGGCAGGGAAATAGCCTCCTCCGCCATCCTGAGGGCCGTGCAGGGGGAGGCTAGCGTTCGACCGCCAGCCTCCCGATGATCAGCCGCATGATCTCGTTGCTGCCCTCCAGGATCTGGTGCACCCGCAGGTCCCGGACGATCTTTTCGATCCCGTATTCGCAGAGGTAGCCGTAGCCTCCATGGAGCTGCAGCGCGGTGTTGGCTGCGGTGAAACCAGCGTCGGTGGCCACTCGCTTGGCCATGGCGCACAGGCGCACGGTGTCGGGGGTGCCGCGCTCCAGGGCATCTGCGGCCCGCCAGATCATGGTCCGGGCGGTTTCCAGCTCGGTCTCCATGTCGGCGATCGCAAAGACCAGCGCCTGCTGCCCGATCAACGGCGCACCGAAGGCCTCGCGGTCCTTGAGGTAGGCAATGGACTTGTCCAACGCGGACTGACCCCCGCCGATGGAGCAGGCGCCGATGTTCACCCTGCCCCCGTTGAGGCCCTTCATCGCGATCCCGAATCCCGTTCCTTCATCCCCCAGTCGGTTGGACACCGGGATGCGGACGTTTTCCATGACCACTTGGCGGGTCGGTTGGGCATTCCAGCCCATCTTCGCTTCCAGCGGCCCGAAGGACAGCCCGTCGGCACCGTCGGGAACGATGAATGCGGTGATCCCTGCGCTGCCGGTATCAGCGGTGCGTGCCATCACCACATATACGCCGGAGGACCCCGCCCCGGAAATGAACTGCTTGGTCCCGTTGAGCACATAGGTGTCCCCGTCGCGCACGGCCTTGGTGCTCAGCGCCGCGGCGTCCGAGCCGGCGCCGGGCTCGGTGAGGCAGTAGCTGCCAAGCATCTCCATGGTGCACAACGCAGGCAGCCACGTGGCCCGCTGTTCCTCGTTGCCGAAGCGGTCGATCATCCACGCGACCATGTTGTGGATGGAAATGTAGGCGGAGATCGTCGGATCCGCCTTGGCCAGTTCCTCAAAAATCAGGGCTGCGTCGAGCCGGCTCATGCCCGAGCCGCCAAAGTCTTCGCGCACGTAGATCCCGCCCATGCCCAGCTGCCCGGCCTGCGCCAACACCTCCACCGGAAAGTGCTTGTCATGGTCCCACGCCGCTGCATGCGGCGCGATGTTCTCGGTGGCGAAGTCGGACACCATCTCGACGATGGCCTTTTGGTCTTCGGTGAGGTCAAACATTTTCAGGCTCCTGCTCTCGGCGTTGAGGTCTTTTTCAGGTGCGCGGGTGGGGGTCTACTTGCCGACCTTTCCGGTCAGCGAGGCCAGCGGGCGCAGGAATATCGGCTGCGCCAGGAACCACACGCCCACGATCACCACGATTGACACGGCGAACAGGATCAGGCCCGTCCAGCTTGTCGAGTCGTTGGACGCGTACATGTGGTTCAGGTTGTTCAACGCGCCGGTGGCAAAGACCAGGGCCACGTGAACCACGGTGAAGGCCACGAAGTAGATCATCACCGGGAAGTGCAGCAGGCGGGCCAGCTCCATCGGGTAGGCCCGGTTCAGCCCCGTCGCCTTTTTGGGCCACGCGCCGGACATGCGCAGCCCGGTGATGATCGCCAGCGGGGCGGCGATGAACACGGTGACGAAGTAGGCGAGCACCTGCAGCGCGTTGTAGTTGACCCACCCGGTCTCCGTCGGCCAGTTCAGCGAGAGGTACTGCAATCCGGCGGAGAGTGCATTGGGGAAGATGTCCCAGCTGGTGGGCACGATGCGCATCCATTGCCCGGAAGCGAAGAGCACGATGATGAAGATGATGCCGTTGAGCACCCAGAGTGCGTCCAGGCTCAGGTGGAACCAGAGTTCCAGGCTGATCCGCGAGGGAGCCCCCTTGGTACGGATCATTCCCTTGTTGTTGCGCACCCAGTGTGCTGCCGGCCGGGTGACGGAGCGTACCTGCCAGCCGGTGCGCACGATGAGCACCAGGAAGAACATGTTCAAAAAGTGCTGCCAGCCCAGCCACGCGGGGAATCCGACGGGGGCCGCCTCGGGCAGGGCCGAGTGGCCGGTGTAGGTCTCCATCCAGGTCTTGACCGCGTCAAGGGAAACGAGCCAGCGGGCTACAAAGACTGCAACAACGAGCAGGACAATGAGCGAGCCGGCGATGATGCCTGCACGCGCCCACTTGTTGGATTGCTGTTTCTTGGGGGTGGACCGGGCGGTCATCTTCGGGGCCTCGCGTTCGTGGGTGGGTAGGTTCCTGGGGAACTGGCGTCGCTAGTGACGGGACTTGAGCAGTTCGATCACCTGCGGGACAAGCGTAAAGACATCTCCCACGATCCCCAAGTCGGCAATCTCGAAGATCGGCGCATCGGCGTCCTTGTTGATCGCCACGATGGTCTTGGCCGTCTGCATGCCCGCACGGTGCTGGATGGCACCGGAGATGCCTAGCGCGAGGTAGAGCTGCGGCGAAACGCTGACACCGGTCTGGCCCACCTGCGCACCCTGGGCGATGTAGCCGGCGTCCACCGCGGCGCGCGAGGCGCCGACCGCGCCGCCCAACGCGTCGGCGAGTTGCTCAACCAGCACGAAGTTCTCTGCGGAGCCCAGTCCGCGCCCGCCGGAGACCACCGTGGCCGCGCCACGCAGTTCGGG
>JAUNVO010000178.1:0-6108 GCA_030540695.1 Micrococcaceae bacterium
CAATGCGGCGGTCGCAGGGATGGAAACGTCGTTCATTCCCGGATATTCGAGGGCTGCCGCCGGATCCAACTCGTATCGGCTCCAGGCCCTGAGCACCGAATCGTGGCGTGCTGCCAGGAGCGCATGCTCGTTGGCAACCAGGCAATCGTTTTCACCGGCAATCCGCCGCTGAAGGGCACCGGTTGAGACCTTATCAGTGGCCAAGACGGTTACGGTGACCGCTACGACGATGGCCATGCCGAGCCAGGGGTCCAAAATCGCCGCCCCCAGAACCAACGGTGCCATGACGCACACGCCAGTGAAGGCGTACCAGAACGGGGCGTCGGGGTCTTGCTCCGTGGCCGGACGGGTCCTGATCAGCCGCACCGTCAGTGCACCTGCAAGCATGGCAAACGCTCCAAGGACCGGGGCCAGCATGGCACCACCTCCCTTTCCGGGCCGGCAGCGATGCGCCAGACACCTATGGGACTATTGCAACCCGGTGGAGCGTCCGCGTCAAGGGCCGGCCGGTGAGCCACCCTGCGATTCCGCCGCGGCGAGCAGCGCCTTGACCTCGTTCTTCTTCATCGGGATGAACCCTGTGGCGAGGTGTCGCGCGCGAATGTTCTTGTCAGCCAGGAAGAGTGCGTAGCCACGCTTGAGCAGGAATGCCAGGGGCTTGCGGCGTTCCTTCACATCACGCACGAAGCGGCGGATGGCAGTGGCCAGCGCGGAGACGTCGATGTAATAGGCATGGACGGGGACGCCCAGGCGTTGCAGCGGCCTGAGGATCTCGCCGACGAAGATCCCTTCCGCAATCAGCGGACCACCATCGAGCCCGACCCCGTGGGTGCCGTCATAGCTCGAGGTGCTGATCGAATAGTTGGGTACCTGGGTCTGTCCGGACTCGAGAAGTTCGATCATCGCGTCAACGGCCTTGTCGCAATTCCAGGTTCCCGGATGGTCCCAATCGATTTCCCCGTACGCGGTCTGGGGCAACGGGGAGGCGACGGAATGCTCGGTGATCTCACGGTAGAAGTTGTCCAACTCCAGATGGGGTCGGCCGAAGCGTTGGGCGAGGTAGGACTTCCCGGATCCGGAAGCCCCTCCGAGCAGGATCACGGGGGTTTGTTGTTTCGGCACGACACCCATTATCCACCGCCGGGCATCGGCACCTAGAATCGTGCCTATGAGCCTTTGGAATCCCGATGCCGACCACCTGCTGAAAGTGCGCATCGAGGACCCCTCGGGCAATGCGGAAGCCGACTTGCTGGCCGGGGTCCGGTTGCTCGAGGCAGTGCGTGATCGAAGCGAACCGGCGACTCTGCGCATCTACCGTCCGGATCCGACGGTGGCATTCGGGCAGCGCGACGTCCGCCTGGAGGGATATGCCAGCGCGGCGAGGCAATCGCTGGAAGCCGGGTTCGTGCCGGTGGTGCGCAAGGCGGGCGGACGGGCGGCGGCCTACCACCGCGGTACGGTCATCGTGGACCACGTCGAGCCGGCAACGGAGGCCATGATGGGCCACCAGCTGCGGTTCAAGTCGTTGGGCACGATCTATGCCGAAGCCTTGCGCCGTCCGGGCATCGATGCCCGCCTCGGTGAGATCCCCGGGGAATACTGCGCCGGGGAGTACAGCGTCCACGGCGTGCCCGGGACCGGGGCCACCGTGGATGGGCCCATCAAGCTGGTCGGCACCGCCCAACGAGTGGTTTCCGGCGCCTGGCTCTTTTCCAGCGTTTTTGTCATCGAGGATTCAGGACCCATCCGCGCGGTGCTCGATGCGGTCTACCGGGCCATGGGGATAGAGATGGATCCGGCGACCGTGGGTGCGGCCGATGACTTGCTGCCCGGATACACCGTCGACACGTTCATCACCGACCTGCTGGCGGAGTATCGCTTGCATGCAGAACTTGGCCGTTCCTGAGCCTTGGGAGGGTACCTCAGTTGGGGCGCCGGCGCAGGGTCAGGCCCGCCCAGAACGCCGCGACACAGGCTGCCATCGCGACGAGCAACCAGCCAATGATTTGTTGTGTGCTCACGACGTGGAGGCCCGGGGTGAACTTGTCCTCGCTCAGCGGGGCGTAGGCGAACCATCCGAACGATTCCATCTCCTGCCCGTTTGAGGCGATCAACGTCGCCACGCCTGCAACCAGCGCCAGCGCCGCCAGGATCCCGGTGATCAACGGCAGGTGGCCTCGGGAAGGCGGCGGAGGCTGCAGGCCGGCGTCGAAGGGTTCATCCATGCCTCAAGTGTGCCATCCCATGGCATGGTCTCCCGCGACGGGCCGATGGCCGGGAGGGTCAGTAGTGATTGGTGTACTCGCTCCACAACCCATCGGCATCGATGTCCAGGCCCTGGTCATCGATGGCCTGTGCCACCAGTAGCTGGCCCGTGGTGGTCAGGTGTCTGCGCATGGCCGTGGCGGCTTCGACGGCCCGGCCCGATTTGATGCCCTCGATGACGGGGGTGTGCTCGGCCACGATGTCTTGGAGCGTTCGTTGCCGGCTGGCGGTTGAAACGCCCTGCAGACGGGTTGCCGCGCGCAGGCGGCTGACGATGTCGCGGCCGCGGTGCGAACGTGCAGCACTCATGATCAGGTCGTGTAGCTGGTGGTCCAGGGAGAAGAAGAGCTCTTCGGCCTCATCCTCGGCAGCCACCCGCATCCGGGCCTCGAGGGCGTCGAGTCCGGTGGCCAGTTCCTCGGTGCAGGCCTGGGCGGCGCGGTGGGCCGCGGGCACCTCGATCGAGAGCCGGAGCGAAAATATTTCGGCCATGTCGTGTGGACTGGTCGGGACCACACGGAATCCGCGGTTTCGGGAGAATTCAATCAGCCCTGCCTCTTCGAGGACCAGCAGGCCCTGGCGGACCGGCGAGCGCGAGACCCCGAGTAATTCCGCCAGCTGGTGAACGCTGTAGAGCTGTCCGGATTTCATTTCGCCCGTGAGTACGGCGTGGCGCACGTAGTTCATGACTTGGTCGGCCAAGGACTGCCCACGGTACGGCAGGGTGCGGGAATCGGGGCTGGTCATGCTTTGATTCTCCCATTTTTGGCTGCTGAATGGGAGATGGGCCCGAGACGAGAGGTCCCGTTGCGTTGATGTGCCAAGCCATGGCCTGCGACCGTGACTGGGTGGGGAGCCCCAGGCCAGCACACCGAGGCGTAGCTAAATGGATGGCGGTCTGCCGGGCTCACCGGTGGCTTGAGCCCGGGTATAAGTGGTGCCCCGGACGGGGGGTGTGGGCGGGCGGGTGCCGGGTGCCCGGCCCCGCCGCCCCCCCCCCGGGGCCATGCACGGGCCTAATGGCCGCGCTTGATCCACTCATCCAGGTTCGGGGCCTCGGCCCCGATGGTGGTGGCATCCCCGTGTCCGGTGTTCACCACGGTTTGGGCCGGCAGCGGGAGCAAACGCTCGCGGATCGATTCGACGATCGTCTCGAAACTCGAGTAGCTGCGGCCCGTCGCCCCGGGACCGCCGTTGAACAGCGTGTCCCCGGAAAACAAGGTACCCAACGACTCCGCATAGAAGCAGGTTGAACCGGGGGAGTGCCCGGGGGTGTGCATCGCCACCAAGGTGGTTCCCGCAACCTCAAAGCGTTCCCCGTCCGCGATCCCATGGTCGGGGGCGGTTCCGGGGAACACGTCCTCCCAGAGCATCGTGTCTGCGGGATTCAGGTGAATCGGTGCTTCGACGAGGTCGGCGAATTCGCGGGCGTAGCGGATATGGTCATCGTGCCCGTGGGTGAGCAGAACGGCCTTGACCGCTCGGTTTCCCACGGCTTCCTTGATCTTGGCCGGGTCGTGGGCCGGGTCGATCACGAAGACCTCCGACTCGTCGCCGATGATCCAGACGTTGTTGTCAACGTCCCAGGTCCCGCCGTCCAGGGAGAAAGTCCCGGAGGTTACGATGTTTTGGATCTGGGCGCCCATTAGAGTTCCACCACCGAACGCAGGACCTTGCCCTCACCCATCTTGGTGAAGGCCGCCTCGACATCTCCGAGCCCGATACGTTCGGTGACGAAGGCGTCCAGATCCAAGCGGCCGAGCTTGTATTGCTCCACCAGCATCGGGAAGTCACGCGAGGGCAGGCAGTCGCCGTACCAGGAGGACTTCAGCGATCCGCCGTGGCCGAAGATATCCAGCAGCGGAAGCTCCAGCTTCATCTCGGGTGTCGGAACACCCACCAGGACCACCCGTCCGGCCAGGTCGCGGGCGTAGAAGGCCTGTTTGTAGGTTTCGGGACGCCCCACGGCCTCGATGACCACGTCGGCGCCGAAGCCGCCGGTGACGTCCTTGATGCCCTGGACCGCGTCTGCAGTCTTTGAGTTCACGGTGTGCGTGGCCCCGATGTCCTTGGCCATGGCCAACTTGTCATCGTCGATGTCCACGGCCACGATCGTGGTGGCCCCGGCCAGCTTCGCCCCGGCGATCGCGGCAATGCCGACACCGCCGCAACCGATCACGGCAACGGATTCCCCGCGCTTGACCTCGCCGGTGTTCATGGCGGCGCCGATGCCGGCCATGATGCCGCATCCGAGCAAGCCGACGGCACCGGGGTCGACGTCATCGTCGACCTTGGTGCACTGGCCGGCGGCAACCAGGGTCTTTTCCGCGAAGGCGCCGATGCCCAGGGCGGGGGAAAGCTCGGTCCCGTCCTCAAGGGTCATTTTCTGCGTGGCGTTGTGCGTGTCGAAGCAGTACTGCGGCTGGCCCTTGGCACAGGCGCGGCACTGGCCGCAGACCGCACGCCAGTTCAAGATGACCCGGTCGCCGATGACGACGTTGGTGACCCCTTCGCCGGTGGCCGAAACCACTCCGGTGGCCTCATGGCCCAACAGGTAGGGGTACTCGTCGCCGATGCCGCCAAGCTTGTAATGCAAATCCGTGTGGCACACCCCGCAGGTGAGGATGTCCACGACGGCCTCGCCCGGACCCGGGTCCGGAACAACAATGGTCACCGTCTCAACTGGTGCGTCCTTGGCACGGACGATGACGGCCTGAACCTTTTGTGACATGTCACTCCATTCATGCGTGGTCGCAAAAAATTGCGATCCAAGTGCTTAACGCGGTAGGGGATGCCGGTCGCCGCGATTGGCGTTCGGCACCCCCTACATCCAAGCACAGCTTGGCTAGACGCGCTCCAGAACTTCCTCAATACGTGGGTTTGTTGCGGCGCTTCCGTCGGGGAAGACCAAGGTGGGTACCGTTTGGTTCCCGCCGTTGAAGGCCTCGACCAGCTCCGCGGTGCCCTCGACCTCCTCGATGTTCACCTCGGTGTAGCTCACTCCCTTGGCATCCATGAGGCGCTTGAGGTTGCGGCAGTAGCTGCACCACGAGGTGGTGAACATCGTGACCGAACCGGCGGCGGGGATGTACGGGGCAAGTTTTTCTTTTTCGATATCGCTCATAACCAACATGTAACCACGGACATGAGAGTCTTATTCCATGTGTGGACGCTATGTGATGGCCAAGGCAATCGGGGATCTGGTGGCCGAGGCGGAGGCAGAGGCCGATGCGAACCTGGAACTGCGCCAGTCGTGGAACGTCGCCCCGACCACCGATGTGCCGATCGTATTGGAGAGGCTCATCGAGGGTGAGCTGCACCGGCAGGTGCACGTGGCCAAGTGGGGTCTCGTCCCGGGATGGGCCAAGGGTCCGGCAGTGGGTGTGCGCGCCTTCAACGCGCGCAGTGAAACCGTCACCGAGAAGCCGACGTTCCGTGCCGCCGCGAAGGCACGTCGTTGCGCCGTGCCCGTCCAGGGGTACTACGAGTGGTTGGCGGGGGAGAACCCCAAGGCCAAGAAGCGCCCCTTCTACGTGCATCCGGCCGATGAATCACTGATCTTCTTCGCCGGGCTTTACGAGTGGTGGAAGGACCCGTCCCAGGAGGACGGGGACCCGGAGCAGTGGCTGCTTTCCACCACGATCCTCACCTGCCCGTCCCCGGGATCGGACACGGAGTCGGAAGTGTTGCAGCAGCTTCACGGGTTGCATGACCGCTTGCCGATACCCCTGTCGAAGGAATCGATGGAGCAGTGGTTGGATCCGGGAGAGAAGAACGCACCGGAGCTGGTGGAGATGGTCCGGGCAGGTGCCCAGGAAGTTGCCGCCGGCTGGGAGTTGCGTG
>JAUNVO010000178.1:6118-6717 GCA_030540695.1 Micrococcaceae bacterium
TTGCGTGAGGTGGATCCCGCTGTTGGCAATGTCAGGAACAATGGGCCCGAACTCATCGAGCCGCTCTCCGGGCTTTTCTAGACCAACCCATGCCCAACTGGTGTTCCCGCGTCATGACAAGGGCAAGGCCGGATGATGCTGTGGCCCGGACCGGTGCGTTTGTGCTGGCTGGTATGGAAAATAAGCATGCGCGAACCATCACCCGGTGCCCGCAAGCTGTAGCGGGCGGCACCCACCAGGGAAATGAAGATCCCGTGAGTCCTGAGTCGACAGCGACGACGCGCTGCAGGTCGACGCCATGGAACCGATGAGCATTGCTAGGCGGTACGGGTACCTGTCTGCGAGCGCTCCTGCCCAAGGGAAGCAATACAGGCAATATCGGACAAGGGAGCGCCACCGATGACAAACCTCGGTACCACTGGTCCGGACGAGCTGCTCGAGCATGTGAGAGTCATCGCGGCCGAGGTCATGCAGAACCCATGGAACAACCCTGCGGCTGCGGGGCTGCGTCTAGAGGGATCCTCCGGGTGTCCGGTAATGAATCCGAACCCGGCGGTAAATGCCGGCGTGCCCGTATCGCCTCGGTGGCGATACGGGCA
>JAUNVO010000179.1 GCA_030540695.1 Micrococcaceae bacterium
TCCCCGATTCCCGTAGCGGCATTGGTCAAGCCACAGCCCTGGTGCACCGAGAGCAAGGCGACCTTGCCGCTGGTCCGGGCGAAGGCATCGGCCATGGTCGCGGCCCCGCCTTCGTGGCGGGCCGCTGTGAACGGCACCCCGCAGTCGATCAGCGCATTGGTGATGGTGAAGTTCCCGGAGCCCACGACCCCGAAGCAGTGCCCGACCCCCAGCTTCGCCAGGGTCCTGCCAACCAGCTGTGCGACGTTCATGCGTCGTTCTTCTGCACCAGTGCCAGCACACGGGTCGGGGCTCCCGTGCCGCCGACGATGGGCATCGGGGCCACCACGACCATGGACCCGTGGGTGGGCAGCTTGGCCAGGTTCTTCAGTGAGGTGATTCCGTATTTGTCGGCGCCCAGCAGGAAGTAATGCATGGGGAACGGCGGATCCAGTGCCACCGCGTTGCCCGCATCAATCCCAACGGTCTCCACGCCGATTCCGGAGATCTCCAGTTCCCCGGCGATCCATTTGGAACATTCGGCGGTGAACCCCGGGGTGTGTGAGCCGTTCCCGTCAAGGTTCAGGAACGCTTCTTGGCTGTGTCCGAACTGGTCCCAGCCGGTCCGGAAGAGCAGCCAGGCGTTCGCGGGGAAGGAACCGTGCTCTTCCTGCCAGGCAACCAGGTGTGGGATATCGATGAGGAAATCCGGGTCCGTTTCGGCTTCCTTGCTGAAGTCCAGGACCACTGCCGGACCCACCAGGCGGGCCGGTTCGATCTGCGAAACATCCTTGCCCTCGCGCCCGCTGATCCAGTGGACCGGGGCATCAATGTGCGTGCCGATGTGTTCACCGGTGTGGATATTGTGGTGCTTCCAGAACGGACCGGGCTCGTTATAGGCGGAGACTTCCTCAAGGCTGAAATCGATGAGGTTGGAGAACGGGTCGGGCAACACCAAGGTGGGGGTCTCGGCCGACAACGGCGCGGTCAGATCGACGATCTCCACGGTTCCGGAGGCAAGCGAGGAAAGGATGTTCTGCACGGGGTTCAAGGGTGGGCTCCATCGACGTTGGTGGAAAGACAAGGAATTGCGGTCAGGCTACCAGCGAGGCAACCCTTTGAATAGGGCCTGCTCAGATACTGGATTATTGTTTCAGCGCGATCAGCAGATCTGCCGCCCACGGCGCGGACTGCTGGGCGCCTTGAGGAACACAGACCGTGACGAAGCGTCCTTCGGCAGCGAGTACGGATTCGCGCCCTTCATGCCGGTGGCCCCAGACCTTGAAGGCGAACGCCATCGAGGAGGTCCCGATCCGTTCCACGACCAGCGCGGTGCTCACTTGTTGGCCAAAATAGAGTTTTGCGCGGTAATCGATTTCATGGCGCACCCGCGGTGCAATCCCGAAGTACGAACCAACCCCCAGTTCGCGGAAGAGTTTGGCTTCGGCAGCCTCGACAAAGCGCATGACGACCGAGTTGTGCTGGTGCCCGGCAGCGTCGGTGTCGACCCATTCGATATGTCGGTCCATGCTTGTCCCGGAAATTCCGGAGGCAAGGAAATCCCGCACCGCCAGGGCAATGACGGGCACTCCGTCACCATCGGCTTGAGTTGGTGTGTTCGTCATCGTCAAACTTCTTCCATTTAGGTCTTGTTACGCACGTCACTTTAACGACATACTACAAGCACTCGTTGATCCACCACCAGCACCATTCGACACCTTCGCACAAGGAGCCCAAGCATGGCGGCATCACAAACCAGCACCGACTGGAACATTCCCAGGCGCACCACCACCGTGGTCCTGCTCGCCTGCTGGCTGGCCATCCTGGCCGAAGGCTACGACGTCGGCGTGCTGGGGGCGGTGCTGCCGGCCCTGGCCGAATACAAGGAGTGGTCGCTGACCCCCTTGGAGCTGGGTGGACTCGGTGCCTACGCCCTGGTCGGCATGCTCTTCGGCGCGCTGTTCATCGGCACGCTCAGCGACATCATCGGCCGACGCAAGATGCTGCTTCTCTCGATGGTGATCTTCACTATCACCCAGGCCGGTGCCGCCCTGGCTCCGACCCCGGAGCTGTTCGGGACCTTCCGCTTCCTGGGCGGCCTGGGCATGGGAGGCATCATTCCCGTTGCCGCCGCCTTGACCATTGAATACTCGGCACCCAAGAAGCGCTCGATGAACTACGGCATCATGTACTCGGGCTATTCCCTGGGAATCGTCGCGGCCGCGCTGGTGGCCATGGCACTGCTGCCGACCCTTGGATGGCGCTGGGTGATTGCGGTTGGCACCTTGCCGGTGCTGATCATTCCCGTGGTCGCCTGGATGCTTCCCGAATCCCTTGAATATCTGGTGTCCAAGGGCAGGATCGCCGAGGCCAAGGCCCAGGCGGCAAAGCTGAACGTGCGAAACTACAACCCGGTGGCACCGGCGGATCCGGGCAGGCGCATCCCGTGGCGCGAGGTCATGGCCGCAATGTTCTCCGGCAAGTACCTGCGTTCAACGATCTTCTTCTGGATCTCGCTCTTCTGCGGCATGGTACTGGTCTACGGACTGAACACCTGGTTGCCGCAGATCATGCGCAAGGCCGGATACGACCTGGGCTCCTCGCTCGCGTTCCTGCTGGTGTTCTCGCTGGCCTCGGCCATCGGCGGCTTGATCCTGGGATCCCTGGCGGACAAGTTCGGCCAGAAGCCGATCCTGGTGATCTTCTACCTGCTCGGCGCCGGCGGCATCCTGCTGCTGATGTTCCCCAACACGATGTTCATCAACCTCTGCTTCGTGGCGTTTGCCGGAATCGGCTCGATTTCCACCTCGCTGGTGCTTACCGGCTACATCGCCGACTACTACCCGGCCGCACAGCGCGGCACCGCCACCGGTTGGGCGCTCTCATTCGCCCGCATCGGTGCCATCTCGGGTCCGATCATTGGAGGCTGGATCGCCTCGACCGGGTTGAGTTTCGAGTTCAACTTCGTCTTCTTCGCGATCGTCGGTGTCATCGCCGCGATCGCGGTCTCACTGATACCCAAGAGGATCGTCGAGGCGCCGGCGGCGGCCATGGACAGCGAGCGTGAGGCAGTGCTCGACTAAGGAGAGGTGTCCAATACAGGGCGAGGCTCCCGCGGCCCGGCTGCGCGGGAGCCTCGCCTCTTGCCGTCAGTCCGCCATGTGCGACATTTAGTCATTCAAACAAAAAGTACTTGACGGATTGGAAAGTACTTTCGTACTATTGACTGACGGTAAGGACGACAACCCTTCAGGAGCACACCATGGACAAGAACCCATTGACACCGGCCGCGGCCCAGAACCTCCTCTCCGAGGCCGGCCGCCTCGGAGCGGCATCCCGTTCGGGCGCCAGCTGGCCGCAAATCACCATGCTGCTGGGGCTCGGCGCCATCTCATCGATCTCGCTGCTCGCCTTCTGGCTCGTCGCACAGGTCGATGAATCCCTGATCTGGATCCCGATGACTGCCCTGTTGGCCTGGCTGGGCATCTTCATGGCCACCATGTTCCACTTCGGCAAGTCGACCAAGGCGGGCTTCACCCGCCGCTGGCTTCTCTACATCGCGGTGTGGGCAGTGCTCTGGGCCGTGGGGTGCTTCATCGGGCTGTTCTTCTTCAAGGACGACCTGTGGTTCTTCGCGGCAACCGCGATAGCCATCACCATCGCCACCGTGTGGGGCGCCTGGACCGAGGCCTCGAAATGAGCCGCGACAAGCAGGAGGAAGCCATCTTGGCCGAGCACCCGCGCCACCAGCTGGCCGAAGATCTGGCCCACCCGGTGCGGTTCTCCCTGGTGGCGGCGCTTGCCGCCACCGACGAGACGGAATTTGCCGTGGTTCGCGACCACCTGCAGGTCAGCGATTCGGTGCTCAGCCGGCAATCCTCACAGCTGGAAACCGCCGGCATCGTGCGCATCCGCAAGGGATACATTGGTAAGCGGCCGCGCACCTGGCTGTCATTGACCAAGGCGGGGCGGAGCATCTGGGCCCAGCATCTGGCGGCCCTGCGGGAAATCGCCTCCGGCGCCTGAGCCCGGCGGCTACCGGCCGGAGATCCTGTCGGCGATCAGGGCGATCGGCGAGGTGGATCCCCGGCCCCCTTTTTCGTGTTCGTCGGCGCGGTGGTACATCGCATACATGCCATGCACAGCAAGCCACCGCAGGGGCTCGGGTTCCCAGCGCCGCACCTGCCGGTTGACCCACGGCATCGCGGTCGCCTTGGTCTCGCGGCCGAGCACCAGATCCGTGAGGGTCCGACCGGCAAGGTTGGTGGCGGTGACCCCGGTGCCAACGTATCCCCCGGCGAATCCCAGTCCGGTTGCGGCATCGAAATTCACCGTGGCACGCCAATCCCGGGGGACCCCGAGCACCCCGGACCAGGCATGCTCGATCCGGGCATCGGCCGCGGCCGGAAACATCGAGTGAAGGATCCCGGCCAATGCGCCGATGGTCGCCGGCTGGGTGGTGCCGTCCATGTCGGTGCGCGATCCGTAGCGGTAGGGAACCCCGCGCCCACCGATGGCGATACGGTCATCGGCGGTGCGTTGCAGATACACGTACGCGTGGGCAAGGTCCTCCAGCGTTTCTCGCCCCTGCCAGCCGATCGCGTCCCACACCCCGGCCTCCAGCGGCCCGGTGACGATCATCGAGGAGTTCATCGGCAACCAGTCACGGTGCGACCGGGCAAGGTTGGCGGTGAATCCCTCGGTCGCCCTCAGCACGGCCGTTGCCCGCACGGTGCCGCGCTCGGTCACCGCGGCCGGACCCTTGCCGTTTCCGGCGGCCCGGATCTCGGTGACCGGGGTGTTCTCGTGGATCTTCACGCCCAGGGATTCCACGGCCCGGGCCAAACCACGCACCAGCCTCGCCGGGTGGATGCGTGCGCAGTGCGGGATGTACATCCCGCCCAGCGCCCCCGCCACCTTGATCCGCCCATCCATGGCCTCGGGCGAAAGCCGCAGCGCATCATCCTCGGGCCAGGCCAGCTGGTCCTTGGCCATCGCTTCAAGCCGGGAGAGCTGGGCGCGGTTGCGTGCCACCAACAGTTCCCCACCCTTGTGGATGTGCGCGTCGATGCCTTCGGCCGCCGCCACATTGATGACCTCGTCGATGGTCTCGTTGAGCATCCTTTGGAAGTCGCCCACCAAGGCCCTGCCATGGGATTTCACGTACCCCGAGCGGCCACCGGTGATGGTATTGGCAAGCCACCCGCCGTTGCGCCCCGAGGCGCCAAAACCGGCGAAGCGTGATTCAAGCACCGCGATCTTCAGTGACGGATCGGCCTTGGCCAGGTAGTAGGCGGTCCACAACCCGGTATAGCCGGCACCGACGATCGCCACATCGACGTCCAGGTCCCCGGCGAGCACCGGACGCGGGGGCGGCAACCCGTCCTGCGCATACCAGAACGACACATTCCCATTGATGGTCATGGTGCTCCTGCCTTTCCTTCGGACCGGGCGGGGGGTCAACTCAGTTCGAGCGCCGGCACATCTGCTTCGAACCCGAAGACCGTGGCATAGAACGCGAGCGATGTCTCCAGGGCGCTGATGATGTTCTCGGAGCGGCGGAAGCCGTGTTGTTCACCTTCGAAGAGCACGTAGGCGTGCGGGATCCGGTTGGCAGCCAGTGCGTCGGCCACCACCTGGGACTGGGCCGGCGGAACCACCTTGTCCTGGTCCCCCTGCAAGAGCAGGACCGGGCAGCTGATGTCCTGCACATGATTGATCGGTGCCCGTTGGGCATAGAGCTCGGCGGCCTCGGGGTACGGTCCGACGAGCGATTCCATGTAGCGGGACTCGAAATCATGGGTGTCTCGTACCAACCCCACCAGATCGGAGACCCCGTACCGGGAGATGCCGGCGGAGAATATCTCCGTGGTGGTCAACGCGCTGAGCACCGTCCAACCTCCGGCGCTGCCGCCCTCGATGGCCAGCCGGTTCTTATCCGCCACTCCGGCTGCGACCAGGCCCTCGAGCACCGCGACGGTGTCCTGCACGTCGACCACACCCCATTGGCCGCGCAACCGCTGGCGGTAGGCACGCCCGAATCCGGTGGACCCCCCGTAGTTCACATCCACCACCCCGAGGCCCCGGGAGGTGTAGTAGGCGATGGACAAGGAGAGCTGGGCAAAGGCCTGCGAGGTCGGGCCGCCGTGGACAAACGCCACATAGGGCGCAAGCTCGCCCTCCTCGCCGGTGAGGTCGCCAAGCTTCGGTGCATACACGTGGGCGTAGACCTTCGCACCGTCCTTCGCGGTGAACTCCATGGCTTCGGCGCCCGGCAGCGCCGCCGGATCGGGAAGGTCCTTAAGTGCCAGGGAAATGTTCCGGACCTTGCGGGTCTCCAGATCGATAAGGCGCAGCCCGTCGCCTTCCACCAGCGAGGTCGCGGTGGCCAGCAGCGTGTTCCCGCGCAACCCGGAAGGCGAGATGCGGGTGAAGGGCAGCTCCACCTCTTCCATGGCGCCGCTGGGGATATCCAGGACAGCCAGGGTGGTTCCGTGGGTGCCATGGGTGAGCACCAAGGTGTTTTCGTCGCGCACCTTGTACCAGGTCTGGCCCACGGCCCATAGCGGCCCGGCGAACTCCTCTTCGCGCCCACAAAGCGGTCGCTCGGTCGAGGTTTCCACGTCATGAAGGTACAGGTTCCACCATCCGCTGCGGTCCGAGACG
>JAUNVO010000180.1 GCA_030540695.1 Micrococcaceae bacterium
CCTGCACCCCAAGGCGCAACCTCGACGTCCAGCTCCCGTTGACCGGCCTGACCTGACCCACTGCTATCAGCGTCCCCAGCGTGATTGACCACGCAAGCAGGATCCCCACCACTCCTACCGGCCAGGGACGCAACGCACCGGGAAGCGAGGCGATCCACGTACCAGTGATTCCTACCAACATGGTGGGCATCCCCGCCAACCACACCAGCACGGATGCCAATCCCGGCAGTGCCAGCACCACCACCACACCAAGCGTTCCGGCCACGGTGATCCAGGAAATCAAGGGAGCCACCAGCAGGTTCGCGGGAACCGAATACAACGAAAAGGACGGATTCAATGTCACCAGCACCGGCAAGCAGGCAACCTGCGCCGAAAACGCAATCGCCGTGCCTTCGGCCAGGATCATCGGCATCCAACGATTCAAACGCGTGGCCAGTCGCCGCCCGATCAACACGATCCCCGCGGTGGCCACGACCGAAAGCTGGAACGCGGGCTCCCCCGCCAGCCACGGGTCTACGGCCAGCAACAGAACGACCGCGAGCATCAAGGCCGCCAACGCGTTTTTACCGCGGGAGGAGTGCAAGCCCACCGCGGCAATGCACCCCATCACCGCAGCACGCAGGACACTGGGTTCATAGCCGACCAGCAGCACGAACCCCGCCAACACACCAAGGCCCACCAGCAGGGTCGGCATTCTCCCGAACCCCAGCATCCGGCACAACGAAACGGCAAAGCCCAGCACCATGGCACAATTGGCTCCGCTGACGGCACTGAGGTGGGAAAGCCCCGCGACCTTCATCGCCTCGTTGAGCCCGTCACTCGCACCGCTGCGATCCCCAAACACCATTCCGGGAAGAAGCGCCTGCGCCGGCTGCGGAAGCGACAGGCAGGCGGCCACGAATCCCTCGCGCAGATCCTGGAACACCGAAGGGTTCGGTTCGCCCCCCACGGGAAGAAGGTCCGCTGCCGCGTTGAGCCAGAACCGTTGCCTGTCCCCGGGCTCCGATGCCGAGACGCTGGCCAGGACCTCAACGGCGCTGGATTGGGTGAGCCGGACTTCCGGGGAGCGTGAAGCCGCATAACTCAACCGCACCGGGACCCCTGATACGTGCCAGATGCCCGCGTGTGCCGTGGAGATGACCCGGGCCTCCACCGTGAATTGCTTGGCTTCCCGTTGTTCCGGGGAGAATTCCGCACTCCTGGTCCCTTCTCTCGGCGTGGCACCGAAAGCAACCTGGACACGAACGAGGGACCCGTCGGATGCAGCCCGATCAAGTGCCGCCGGGTTGATTCCGGCCCCGGAGATCACCAGTTGGCTCAAGACCAGGGCTGCGGCCGCACAGCCCAGTGCCGGCGCCGCAAAGCTGGGAGTGGAGGATTCCCCATACCGTCCGTGCCGCCGGCGAAGCAATGCCAATACCCCGGAGACCGCGACCAACCACAATCCAACGGCCCAAGACACCTGATGTGCGTGTCCGAGCTGCACCCCGGCGCTGGCTGCTGCCCAGGCCCCGGCCAACGCCCAGCACCCGCGCAAATCAATCGGTCCGTAAGTGGCATCGGGCTGGTCCTTCGCTGCCCGTGCCAAGGGCCCGGCGGCCAGCCGTTCCCGTCCGCCCTGCACCCAACCCCGGAAACCGGTGGAACGCTGCTTCCTCATTCGAAGACCACTAGATCGCGAAGGCTCCCCAGGAGTGCCGGACCGATCCCGCTGACGGCGTCGAGTTCGCTGATGTTCTTGATTGGTCCGTTCGTCGCCCGGAACTCGACGATCCGTCCTGCAAGGGTCGGACCAATTCCCGGCAACTGTTCCAACTGGTCTTGGCTGGCGCTATTCACGTTGAGCGACCCGCCTGCGGAGCCCGGTCCGTTGCCGGTATCGAGCCCGCCAGAGGACGCCGCCTGGGGCGGGGCGGCCATGGGCGCCTCCCCGCGGTGCGGAATACGGATTTGCTCCCCGTCACGGATTTCCGCGGCAAGGTTGATGCCTTCGGCCGATGCGTCCTTGGCCAGTCCCCCGGCTTTCTCCACCCCATCGAACACCCGCGAACCCAGGGGCAGGGAATAGACCCCGGGCCTCTTCACCGCACCGATCATGTGGATCATGGCTGTGCCGCCGCCGCTTTGCGCCGTGCCGCCGGGAATGGCGGCCGGCGCATCCCCGCCGGCTGGATCACGCGGCTTTTCCGCGCGGGGTCCGGACGAAACCGCCACGGGATCACTGCCCGCCGCGTTGAGGCGGGGTTCCGGCGTGGCGGTGGAATCCAAGACCTCCAGGGGGAAGGTCTGCGCACCCTGCGGGCCCCGCGGAGCCGGGTTGAACAACAGCGACACCGTGATCCATGTCAGGGCACCGAGAATCAGCACGATCGCAGCCGACCTGCCAACAAGCACGCGCAGCCGTCCGGGGGTCGGGCCCAGGGCGGCCTTGGCTGTGTCGTCGGCCCATTCGTGTGAGCCCATGCCACCCATTCCAATGGAAGCAGATAGCCACGGGCACCGCCAACCGACGATCTGTGGAGAACCGACATCGGGACGTGGTGCCCGCGCTCAACGGTGCTTAGCGGGCATCGCCTTCGGCTGCATCTGCCGGAGATGCAGCCGTAGCTGCTTCGGATGGCAGCCCGATGGCCGTCGGTGCGACCGGTGTGTCTCGCGTGGGCTCACGGTGCTGCTGCGCGGTCACGGGCCTGTGCGTAGCCTTGGGCTTGGGCGCAGTCCTGGGTTTGGGTTCCGGCTTGGCCTTGGGCTCCGGACGCGCGGGTCCCGGCGCCACCGGTTCGATGCCGCCGGCAATCGCGACGGCCAGGACACCGACACCGGTGTGCGCTCCGAGCACCGCAGGTACGGGTACGGCCAAAACCTCGAAGGCCGACGCCCCGGCCAGTTCCTGCACGATTTCCTCGGCCGCTTCCTGGTTGCCGAAGTAATGCACCGCCAAGCGCACCTCGGGACCGCGCTCGATTGCCTCTTGGCGGGCAATGGCGACCAGGCGGGCGAGTGTGCGCGAGTGGGTGCGCACTTTTTCATGGGCGATGATGTGCCCGTCGCACATCGAGAGGATCGGTTTGACGTTCAGCAGCGTGCCGAGCATCGAGGCCAGTGCCCCGATGCGACCGCCTCGGCGCAGCTGGTCAAGCGAGGGAACGGCGAAGTAGACATGGTTCTGTGCCGCTTTGGCGGCGACTTCCTTCAGCTCAGAGATGGGGGCCCCGGCGCCGGCCAACTCCACCACGTCCATGACCGCAAAACCTTCGGCCAGTGCCACGGTGAGCGAATCGACGACGGTGACGGGGACCGGTGCTGATTCGGCGGCCAGCCGTGCGGCATCCACCGTTCCGGAAAGCGATCCGGAGAGGTGGATGGAGATGATTTCCTCCACCCCCGCCTCGGCCAATTCCTGGTACGCGCGCAGCAATTGCCCCGGGGCAGGACGCGAGGTGCGCACCGCCTTTCCCATGGCAAGACCCAGGGCAAGTTCGGTTTGCACATCGTCAGTGCCCTCGGAGAATATCTGCTCATCGACCATCACCGGCATCGGCACCACACGCAGGTACTGCCCGTGGCGTTCGGCCCATGGCTCGGGCAACGCAGCGGCGGAATCGGTGACTACACCGACCGGAATCCGGGGCGGGAGGCCCAAGCCCGGGAGCTCATCGGCTCCGGCGCGCAACCGGCGCCCGCGCAGCCAGCCGATCCAGCCGCCGGGGCGCGGGGTCCCCGGCGGCGTCCGTGCCGGCTGCGAATGATCCATATCGCTAGGCTACCTTGGTCGGTATCTAGGAGGCGGGCACCAGGTTGACGAGTTTCGGCGCCCGCACGATCACCTTGGCGACCGCGGCACCGTCGAGGTAGCGGATCACGGACTCGTCGGCCAGTGCCAGCGCCTCGAGCTCCTCGGCCCCGATATCGGCGGGGACCTCAAGGCGGGCACGGACCTTGCCCTTGATCTGCACCACGGCGGTGACGGTGTCCTCGATGAGCAACGCCTCATCGACCACTGGCCATCCGGCGTTTGCCACCGAGGGTTCGTGGCCCAGGGCGGCCCACATGTCCTCCGCCGTGTAGGGTGCGAAGAGCGAGAGGATGACCGCGACGGCCTCTGCCGCCTCGCGCACCGCGGGATCCGAGGCGCCGGGCCCCGCGTCGATGGCCTTGCGGGTCGCATTGACCAGCTCCATGGCCTTGGCGATGACGACATTGAACTTGCCGGTCTCCAGCAGCGACGCCGATTCGTGGACCGCCTTGTGCGTGATGCTGCGCAGTGCCTTGTCACCGGTGCCCGGATCCGTGCCCGGTTCGCTGGTGACCTCCTGGGCGACGCGCCAGGCACGGGCGAGGAACTTGGCCGACCCTCCCGGGGAAACATCCGCCCAGTCCACATCATCCTCCGGCGGGGAGGCAAAGATCATCGTCAGGCGCACGGCGTCGACACCGTATTTGTCCAGCTGCTCGCCCAGATCCACGCCGTTGCCCAGCGACTTGCTCATGGCCTTGCCGCCGTTGAGCACCTGGCCCTGATTCAGCAACGCGGAGAACGGTTCGGTCACGTCGATCAGTCCGAGGTCAAAAATGACCTTGGTGAAGAAGCGCGAGTAGAGCAGGTGAAGGATCGCGTGTTCCACGCCGCCGACGTACTGACCCACGGGCATCCAGTCGCGCACCGCCTGCGGGTCAAAGGGCCCGTCCGTGTAGTTCGGGGACACGAATCGCAGGAAGTACCAGGAGGAGTCAACGAAGGTGTCCATGGTGTCGGTGTCGCGCTTGGCGGCCGCACCGCAGCGCGGGCAGGGTACGTTGACCCAGTCGCTGGCCGCTGCCAGCGGGGAGGTTCCCTTGGGTGCCAGGTCTTCGCCACGCAGGTCATCGGGCAGGCGCACCGGAAGCTGGTCATCGGGAACCGGGACCTCGCCGCAGTCACCGCAGTGGATGATCGGGATCGGCGTGCCCCAGAAACGCTGCCGGGAGAGCAGCCAGTCGCGCAGGCGGAAGTTCACGAATTTCTCGCCGGTGCCGGCTGCCTCGACGATTTCGATGGCCCGGGCGATGCCTGCGTCCTTGGGCAGTCCGTCGAGCTCGCCGGAGTTCACCAGGGTGCCTTCCCCGGCGGTGGCCACTCCGCTGAGCGCAGGGTCCTCGGCGCCGGTGTCGACCACGACGCGCACCGGAAGGTCGAAGGTGCGGGCGAAGTCGAGGTCGCGCTGGTCGTGGGCCGGCACCGCCATGATCGCGCCGGTGCCGTATTCGGCGAGCACGTAGTCCGCGGCCCAGACCTGGAGCTTTTCCCCGTTGAGCGGGTTGATCGCGTACCGACCGGTGAACACGCCGGTCTTCTCGCGTTCGGTGGCCTGGCGTTCGATCTCCGAGAGGTTCTTGACCTTGTCCTGGTAGTCGCTCAGGGCCTGGCGGTTCTCCTCGGTGACCAGTTCCCCGGCCAGCGCCGAGTCGGCGGCCACCACGAAGAAGGTCGCCCCGTGCAGGGTGTCCGGACGGGTGGTGAAGACCGTGGTCTTGTGCGCCTCAAGGGTGTCGGTGGCTTCGATGACGAAGTCCACGTGTGCGCCCTCGGAGCGTCCGATCCAGTTCTTCTGCATGGCAAGCACGCGCTCGGGCCAGTGCCCGTGCAGCGCATCCATGTCATCGAGCAGCCGGTCCGCGTAGTCGGTGATCTTGAAGTACCACTGGTTCAACGATTTCTTGGTCACCGGGGTGCCGCAGCGTTCGCAGGCGCCGTTGACGACCTGCTCGTTGGCCAGCACCGTCTGGTCGGTGGGGCACCAGTTCACCGGGTGGTCCTTGCGGTAGGCCAGGCCCTTGTCGTAGAAGCGGGTGAACAGCCATTGGGTCCAGCGGTAGTATTCCGGGTCCGAGGTGTGGATCCGGCGGGACCAGTCCGCGGAGATGGCGTAGCGCTTGAAACTTTCCGCCTGGGTGTCGATGTTTGCGTAGGTCCACTCCGAGGGATGGGCGTTGCGCTTGATGGCGGCGTTTTCCGCCGGCAGGCCAAAGGAGTCCCACCCGATCGGGTGCATGACGTCGTAACCGCGCTGGCGCCAGTAGCGTGCCACCACATCTCCCATGGCGAAGGCCTCGGCATGTCCCATGTGCAGGTCCCCGGAGGGGTAGGGGAACATGTCAAGCACGTAGCGGCGCTCGGCACTGCCGTCGTCCTTGGGCGTGAAAACGCCTAGTTCGTCCCAGACCGGGGCCCATTTCGCTTCCATCTCCTGGAAGCTGTAGGCCGCTGCGGTGGAATCGTTGTCCGCGGTTTCGGTGCCGGTGGGCTGGGTGCTCACTATCGTGTTTCGCCTTCTTCGTGTTGTGCGCCTATGGGGGAACGTCTCTGGCTGGCTGAGCCGTGCGCGCCTCTCGGGCACAAGATGCCTGAGACACACAAAAGCCCCTTGCGGGCAAGGGGCGGCCGTTCGGGGGAAAACCCCGTACGGCTAGGTTAGCAAGAGCGCAACGTTCATGTTTTGAATTCTACCGCACGAACCCACCGGCCAACGGGTCGGTGGCCGGAACCCGCGCCGGA
>JAUNVO010000181.1:0-4258 GCA_030540695.1 Micrococcaceae bacterium
CAGTTCCCGGCAGATGTCCCGCGGGGTCAGCCATTCCTCCGCGATGGCTGCGGTGGAAGGGACGTGGTTTGTTTGCTCGCTCATCAGATTCTCCTTTTCAACGTGGGCTTTCCCCTTTCCATGGTGCAAAGACACTGGAACTACATGACTGCCGTGGCCATGTCGGGTGAACGACGGCGGTGACCTCATCCAATGTTGGGGCTCGGCGGGAAATTCAGTGTTTCTGTCCGGTTGCGTTAGATCTCGACGTCAGGCGTTGGGCTGTGGGTAGCTGCCATCTCACCGACGCTGAAGGATTGTCGATGGCTTGTCGCACTCAACGTCCCGGACGATACTTGAGGGAGCCACCAGATTTGGATCGGAGCGAGATGGCGGACCAGGAAATACCCAGCGCATCCCCAGGGCAAAGACGCACACCGCAAGGGGAGCTTTCCCGAAGGCTTGGGCTTCTTCTTGACGCCGCTGTTGCTGAGCGCGGGCAGCGGGTGAGTTTTAGGGAAATCAGTGGTGCACTGGCCGTCCGGGGCGTGAAGCTCACGAGAGCGCGGTGGGCATATATCAAGGACGGTAACGGGAGGCTGATCAGCGATAGGCCGTTGCTGGCGGCGTTGGCTGACTATTTCAATGTCAGCCCTGACTACCTGTTGTTTGTTGAGGACATGGAATCTCTCGAGGTCGAGTGGGACCAGAACGAATCTGTCCATGCCTTGCGGTCGGCCAAGGTCAAGTCATTCGTAGATGAAACCCTTGGGGACGTGTCACCATTGACGTTAGAGTCCGTTGCCGACTATCTCAAGCGTGTTCGTCGTTTGCCACCTGGGGCAGAGACTGTTGGCGATGACGAAGATAGTCCTGATGAGCCGCCAGCAGTACCGTGATTCGGTGGTCGTCCACGGCGTAGCGGGGTGATCTGCCGTGGCGCCGGCCCTGGACGATGTCCACGATGATGACGCCGGTCTTTTCGAGCGCGAGTAGATGCTGGGCAACGCTTGCCTCCCCGGCGCTGACTGCATCCACAATATCTCCACGCGGTACAGGGCCGTGTTCTTCCAGAAACCGAATGATTTCGTTGCGTCCACGATTGCCGAAAGCCTCGATGGCGGCTTCCACATCGGGTGTCCAAGCCAAATCGACCGGGCGCGTGATCTTAGGCATGTCACTATTCTGCACCACTTATCCACAGATTTACATAGACACCGTTGACATGAGCAAATCGTGTGTTGACACTAGTTAACATAATGTTTCGGATTCTGGCACCCTGCTGGAAGCCATCCAAGCCACAACGCTGCCGCTCCATTCAGGCGGTCGAGGGGCTGACCCCATAGTGTGCAGTTTTTCTTGAACGAAGACGACGATGGTCACTTATGCATCAGCTCGAACTACCCACCGAAAAGACCAACTCCCGGCGGACTTCAAGCCGGACTTAGCGCTCAACCACTGTTCCATCCGAGGCGAGGATGTCATGACTGCCGTGGATGATATTTCCCGGTTTGTTCGTTCACGTCTGGCCCGGGCGGGGTGTCCCAACGAGCTGGAAGACGTACTACAGGACATCCGTATTGCGGTGTGGTCTGGAGTTTCGCGGGGACGGTACCAACCGCTGCCGGGCGTCCGATTCGGGGCATGGGTCCAGGGCATTGCCAATAACGTTTGCACAGCTCGCATCTCCAAGGCATCCGCCCACTACACGCTTCCCCTGTTTACGGCGGACTCCGACGACCATGCCGCCTTCGATCGGCCGCAGGAAGTCGTGTTGGAGCCTGCCGGGGTTGCCGATCGGGAATGGGCCTTGACTGTGCTGAAGCTGACACGGATGTGTGTCGGCGAAGAAGCCTGGGGCTCAGCTATGTTCCTCCTTTTGGATGATTATGACGACAGTGACGGGACAGCGACTACTACAGTTGACCGTCCAGACACCCCGGCCTATCGCAGGGCGCGCAGGGATCTGAAATTCGTACGCCAAATGGCCATCACGGTGAAAAACGCGCTGGCCATGGTGGATTCCGACGATGGAAATAGGGGTGTGATGGCTTTGAGCGCCTCGAAGTGCCTGCCCACCGAGCTGCACCGCACCATCGCGGCAATGATCGTTGCACCTAGGTTGAGCGGACAGGACAGGCTCGATGCGCTCCTCGTTGTAGCGGCCAAGACCAACGTCACGCCCCGGTACGTCGCCGTGCAGACCGGACGCGCGAGGGACCTGTACAAAGCGGCACTGAGAGTCATCCGGTTGTCACAACCGGCGCAGACCATGCCCCGATAGCCCCAAAGCCAGGAACGTGGCTGCACCCAGCGCCCCTAGGTCAGTCCAGGCAATCCGGTACCGACAGTGGCAGCCCGCACCCGGGCCGTTGGAACGTGCACGACGACGTGGCCTGGCTTGGGACGCCGCCGCAGATCCGTTGTGGCTGGGTCATACTCCGTTGTCTCTTTTGCTCCATGGAGGGGCAAAGGAGGACTCCAATGCACGTACCGTCAGCATGGAAAAGATATCTGCCTCGTTCCCGGCGGCAGTGGTTCCTGATCGGACTGCTGGGAGTTCTGGTGGTCGTGATCATCGCACTGTTTTTGCCACCCGACAGTGGCACGTCCCAACGAGCTGGAGGTGTGCCGGCATTCCCGCCCCCGGCCAGCCAGATGGCGGCAGGGCCGGGGCCTGAAGCCGTGGAACCGGCTGATGTGGCCGTGTCGCCGGCGGAGCCGCAGACCCTCGATTTCAAGGCGTATGCCGAAGACACCGCTCGTGCGTTGTACACCTGGGATGCGCGCGCGGAAAGCTACACACAGGTTTATGCGCATGTGCGCGGCTGGTGGGTTGTCCTGCCTGACGGGTCGAACCCGCTCACCGTGTATACGCAGGAATTCGAGGGAACCGGCATCAACGCGGCCGCCTTCGCCCAGCTCTCCACCTACGGGGCCTACCGGACGGCCACGGTCATTCAGACCGGCTGCGATGGCCAGCTTGCACAATTCGGGGACCACCCGGCCCCTTGGGTCGGGTTGCATGTGTGCACCATGACGGTCAGCGTCACCGACCGCTCCACGGCGGAACCGCACGCGACTGCATATCGCGTTCCGGTCAGTGTCATCGTGAACTGCCCACCGGCAGCAACGGCGCCCGCACAGCGTTGCGCCCTGGCCGGCTTCTACACCTCGGCCAGCAGAATCGTCTACTGATGCCCGCGGCAGCCCTGGCCACGGTCGCGAAAGCGCGACTCATCCAGCGAGCACTTGCGGCGCTGGTCGTGGTGGTCCCCGTGGGGATGGCCGCCCTGCTCGGCGGGACCAGCATCCTTGTCGTCCAGATGGCGGGTAGCGGCACATCTTGCACGTCGGCACCCCAGGAATCAGCGGCGACCAGAAGCACTTCGCAATCAGCGGTTCCCCTGGACGACGGCATTGGGATCCTGACTGTTCCAGGGCCCGGCGGCGCAGCGACGACACTTGACCCCCAACAGCAAAGCGTCGCCGGAAGCTACATCTCGGTGGGCGGGTCCTTGGGTGTATCGGCGAGGGGGATCCAGATTGCCATCATGGTCGCCCTCCAAGAATCAGGACTCAAGATGCTCGCCAACCCGGCTGTCCCCGAATCGTTGGGCATGCCCCACGACGGCCTGGGCTACGACCATGACTCGCTCGGGTCAGCCCAACAACGCCCCAGCGCAGGGTGGGGGAGCACCCAGGAACTGATGACTGCCGCCTACAATGCGCAGGCCTTCTTTGGCGGCCCCCGGGGGCCCAACCACGGCGCGCCTCCCGGGCTCCTGGACATCACAGGCTGGGAGTCGATGGGCCTGGGGCAGGCGGCCCAGGCCGTGCAGGTGTCTGCATTCCCGGAGCGCTATGACCGCTGGGCGCCGGCCGCCTCGGCCATTCTGGCGTCCGTCAACGGGACGGGCACCCCGCAAACCTGCCTGCAAGCGCCCCCATCGGAGGACCCTTCCGCGCCGCCGCTCCCGGCCAACCAGAGCGCAACCCGGCAAGCCATTCTCAGATATGCCCAGGAAGGCGTGGATGGCAGCTATGTGTGGGGTGGGACCGCATTCAAGGCGTGGGATTGCTCAGGCTACGTGCAATGGATCTACACGCAGGTAGGGATTGCGCTGCCACGAACGGAACAGTGGCTGGCCGGGCACCCCACGAATGCGCCGCAGCCCGGAGATCTGGTGGTCCAGGACCCGGATGGGCCGAACCACTGGGGTCATGTCGGTATTTACGCGGGTGCAGGGATGATGTACAGCGCCTTGAACCCCTCGGC
>JAUNVO010000181.1:4358-6526 GCA_030540695.1 Micrococcaceae bacterium
ATCCTGGGCGGGATCAACGGCTACATCCTGTGGTCGCAGACCGCCTTCCACCTCGGATTCTGAGCGCCCGTCATGCCACCGTTGGAGTGCACCTTCGGGGGATGGTGGCCACTGGGCTGCGGCATTGTGTCCGCGGCCAAGGACACCGTCAACGACAGTATCAGCGGCTTCTTTGCCGGAATCCTGGAGAGCATCGCCTCCTGGTTGTGGTCCTTCATCTCCGGCGCGTTTGGTGTCTCCGACGTCGATGATTCCCAGTGGACTGCGGTCCAGGGACTCACGAGCTGGTGGGTTGTGGTCATGATGACGCCGTTGGTGGCCGTTATGATCCTGCAACTGGTCTCGGGCCTGATCTCGCAACAACCGCGCCGGATCTGGCGGGCCCTGATCGGCGGTGCCGTTGCCGTGCCCGTTGTCGGTGGCGCCGTGTATCTGATGCAGGCCCTGACCCATGTCAGTGACAGCGCCTCGACAGCGTTGCTCGCCACGATGGGCTCTGATCCGTACGTGGTTTTCATGCGCCTCTTCGGGTTCGAACACGGGCCGGCCGGGTCCGGCCAGGCTTGGATTGTCAGCCCCATCGGCGGGCAGGCCTCGACAGGGGACCAAGTCACCGGGACCATCGTCATCACGGTCTTGGCAACGCTCATTGTCTGGGTGCTGGCGTTCATCCTGATGTGCTCGATGATCTTCCGTTCGTTCGCTCTGATCGTGCTGGCAGCGGTTGCCCCGGTGGCGCTGATGTTGATGCCGTGGGAGAAGACTAAGTCCTGGGCAGGGCGGTGGTGCGAGCTCGTCGTTGCCTTGCTGCTCGCGAAACCGCTGGCCGCGACTGTTCTGGCCGTGGCCGTGAAGCTGTACGCGAATTCCACGTCCTTTGCCGGTATGGCTGCCGGCGCCGTGGGCATGACCCTGGCTTGCGCGGCACCGCTGATGGCTCTGAAACTGGTCGGATTTGCCGGTGGAGAGCTCGCGGCAGCCGCCCAAACTGCCGGCGGTGGCCATCTTGCCCACGCGGGGGCAAACTTTGCCGGGCGACAGCTGGGGCAACAGCTCCGCGGCCACCACATGCTCACCACCGGCAGCAGTTTGAAAAGCCCCAAGGTGGTGCAATCAAGCACGAAGCTTGAGACGGCCCACGTGAAGGATTCTGCTGCGTCCGGCTCGACAGCCTCGCCCGAGAAACCCAAGATTCAACAACGCCCCGGCACGCCGGCGACGCCACAGGCTCCGACCGCGACCACGCCGAGTCCAAGCCAAGCACCGACACCCCCAACCCCTGGGCGAGGGCAGGGAACTGGACAGCCCCGCGCGCCCCAGTCACCACCGACGGGGAACCCCGCCCCGGCGGGGATGAACACGCCGGCTCCACCACAGCCGCCAAGCACCAGTATGCCGCGCCCGAGGGCCGCTTCGACGAGTCCGGGATCAGCCCCTCCGAGCGCTTCATCTGCTCCGAAGCCGCGGCCGCCTGCGTCCCGACCCGACAACCCACCTATCAGACCACCCCACACTGGAGGACCTCATGACTGAGAACAGCAACGCCTTGCAACCGGTGAGTTTTCCCCGGCATGAACGCCGCGGCGTTATCATGGGCCTGCAGTGGTACCAACTCGCCATCGCCGGCGCCGGCGTCCTCATTGCAGGAGTGTCCTCGGCCATCGGCGGACCGTCCGGATTTCTGAGCTCGAGCCCGGCCTGGATCTTCCTGATGCTCTTTGGAGTCCTGCAATATGCGAGAACCCCATATCCTCTGTGGGCTCTGACCGGGACCCGGTTCTTGGCCCGAAAGCTGACCGGGCAATCCACCTATTTTCTGCCCACCGAGGACCCGATCCCGGTCGGCACTTTGGTTCTTCCCGGCGGGCTCGCGTCCTTGGCCATCCATCGAACTGTCTACGGTGAGTGCTTCATTGTGGATGCCCAGGCTCACGAGGCCTTCGCAGTCCTGCGCTGCCGGGCCGGAGCCTTTGCCCTGCTCGATGACGGCGACAAGGCATGCGCCGTCCAAGGCTGGTCCCGCGTACAGGCCGCCCTGGCCAAGAGGTCCGTCGTCGCCAGGATCGCCATCCAGGACCACACGGTCCAGTTTCCGGCCACGGCCCTCCAAGACTATTACGACCAACAAGTCACCTCCCGCGGGGATGAAACTCCCGCCACCGGCTGGG
>JAUNVO010000182.1 GCA_030540695.1 Micrococcaceae bacterium
ACCAGGAGTGGTTCAGGTGCTGACGGCACTGCCGTGGAAAGTTCCAGCACCCCTCCCCCGCTACCAACGCTCCATCGGCAATGGGGAGATGGTCGCAAGACCGAAAGGCAAGACCAGGAATAAGCTGGCACTTCGGCCGCAAGCCATTCAACGGCGTTCAGCCGGCCCCAAAAGGGCTTGGAGCGTAATAGGGCGTGGAGCGGTCGGCAGCCCGCAGGAGCGGCGCTGGGGGCCGTCTGGACACCACTGGACGGCAGGCCCCACCGTTTGAGGTGAACCTCGGTGACGGCGTCTAGCCGGTGGCGTGGATCCAGTTATCCAGGACTCGACGGGCTGATCCGGTGTCGATGGACTCGGATGCCCTCAGAACCGCCTTCTCCAACCGACCCTGCAATGATCCTGAATGATCAAGGTCAAAGGCGACCAAGCCGGCGGCTGCGTTGAGTACCACGGCATCGCGAGCAGCTCCCCTGGCCCCGTCCAGGACGTCTCGGACGACTTGGGCATTGAAGTTGGCGTCGCCACCACGCAGGTCCTCGATACTGACCCGCTGGAGACCGATGGACTGGGCATCAAACACCGATTCAACAACGCTCCCCTCACGGACCTCCCAGACCCGGTTGGCCGCAGTTGTCGTCAACTCGTCCAACCCGTCCTCCCCTCGGAATACCAGGGCTCGCACGCCGCGCGCTGCCAGGACGCCGGCCATGAGCGGGGCCATTCGCAAATCCGAGCAACCGATTGCGGAAGCCGTCGGCTCAGAGGGGTTCGTCAGCGGCCCCATGAAGTTGAACGCGGTTGGAACGCCTAGTTCGCGACGGGGAACGGCAGCGTTGCGCATCGATGGGTGGAACAGATTAGCGAAGCAAAACGTGATGTTCGATGCATCGAGCACGTCATGCAGTCGCTCGATGGGGACATCCAGCCGCACCCCCAACGCCTCGAGCACATCGGCGGAACCGGATGACGAGGATGACGCACGATTGCCGTGCTTGACGATCCGCGCCCCGGCGCCCGCACACACGATCGAAGCCATCGTGGAAATGTTTACGGTGTTCTGTCGGTCGCCTCCGGTCCCCACGATGTCCAGGCACTCCCCCTCGACCGCCAGCGGCATGGCGTTGGCGAGCATGGCCTCCACCAACCCGGTGAGCTCATCAACGGTTTCCCCCTTGGATCGCAGCGCAATGAGGAACCCGGCCACCTGGGAATCGGTGGCGTTTCCCGTCATCACCTCGCCCATGGCCCAATACGATTGTTCCCTGTCCAGATCGCCGCCGGCGATCAGGATTGAGAGAATAGTCGGCCATGTGGGGAACTTTTGCTTCGCTCTAATCGTTGACACGCCCCTAGGTTATCTACGAATCGTAGAAAGTCTGAAATGTTAATCCCGCGTGTTTCCGCGGCTGTAGCCCTGAAGCGGTGAAAATTCCCGCCACGCGGGGTCCAATGCATTGGTGTCAGAGGGACTTTTATAGACATAATGGCTTTGTGACAACTGCGACTCATGCCCTCAATGCCCCGGCGCATCCTGCGCCGAACCGTCCCAACATGGTGTCGGTAGGAACTGTCGTCTGGCTTGCCAGCGAGCTGATGTTCTTTGCCGCGCTCTTCGCCATGTACTTCACACTCCGTGCTGCATCGCCGGAGTTGTGGGCGACCGAAACCGAGAAACTCAACGTTCCGTTCGCACTTATCAACACGATCATCCTGGTTTCGAGCTCATTCTCCTGCCAGTTGGGTGTCTTCCGTGCCGAGGATCTTAAGCCTCGTCGCACCGGCGGACTGTTCAACTTGAAGGAATGGGGAATGGTGGAATGGTTCGTCCTGACCGTCATCCTCGGCGCCATCTTTGTTTCCGTGCAGGCCTACGAGTACACCGAACTGGTTGCTCACGGGATTGCCATGAACTCCAACGCCTACGGTTCCGTGTTCTACATGACCACCGGCTTCCACGGCTTGCACGTGGCTGGCGGCCTCATTGCCTTCATGCTGATCATCGGACGTGCGCTCATTGCACGTAAGTTCGGTCACTATGAGGCAACCGGTGCGATTGTGGTGTCTTACTACTGGCACTTCGTCGACGTCGTGTGGATCGCTCTGTTCGCGATCATCTACTTCCTGAAGTAGGCAACCTAACCGTTGCCTTCTTCAGGCAACTCCCGTTCTAAAAATAAGTGAGGAACCAGCAAGTGAAGGCTCTTTCGCAAAGGCGCCGCCATCCACTCGCCGCCGTCGCACTGCTGTTGATGGGACTGCTCATCACTGGAGGCCTGTACATGGCCGCAGGCAGTGTAAACGAGGCCAAGGCGGCCACAGGATATAGCGCAAGTGACATCGACGAAGGCAACAAACTTTTCGTTGCCAACTGCGCTACCTGCCACGGTAAGAATGCTGAGGGATCCGCTGACGGTCCTTCGCTCATTGGCGTCGGCGCCGCTGCAGTCGACTTCCAGGTCGGAACCGGTCGTATGCCCATGCAGATGCAGGGGCCTCAGGCGCAGGCCAAGCCGGTACAGTTCGATGACAACCAGATCTCCCAGCTTTCCGCGTTCGTGGCGAGCTTGGGTGCCGGTCCGGCAATCCCGTCTGAAGAGGTGCTCGATACGTCTAAGGGTGATTCTGCCGCGGGCGGTACGGTATTTCGCGTGAACTGCGCAATGTGTCACAATGCCGCCGCTGCAGGTGGCGCACTAACACGCGGGAAGTTCGCCCCGGCCCTTTCGGGCGTTTCCTCGAAGCACATTTACGAGGCCATGGTTACCGGCCCGCAGAATATGCCGGTCTTCAATGACTCGAATGTCACTCCCGACGAGAAGCGTGATGTCATCACCTTCTTGAACGAAATTGATGCTCAGGGCTCACCGGGTGGAGCCAAGCTTGGCTCGCTGGGTCCGGTCGCTGAAGGTCTCTTCATCTGGACAGCTGGTTTGGGCATCATTATCGCCTTCACCATCTGGCTCACCTCGCGTCCTTCATAGGCCGCGGGCGGCTCCGGCCGCCACCATCACTACGTACTAATGAATCTTGAGAAAAGGATGAGAGACAACATGGGCGACCATAGTCACGGCAGTCCGGACGACTCGGGCACCGTTGCTAAGGCTGGCACGGGAACACTGGATAAATTCCAGGATCCTGGCCTTCCGCCGCATCGGAAGCGCTTGGCAGATACCGACCCGCATGCAGAGAAGCGAGCAGAGCGTCAGGTAGCGCTGCTGTTTATCATCTCCATCATCGGAACGCTGTCGTTCTTTATTGCTTACTTCGTTCTCGGACGTCCGGAAAACATCTCGGAAATCCGCACACAGAACGCGATGCTCGGCCTTGGCACCACTTTTGCCATGCTTGGCATCGGTATCGGCATTGTTCACTGGGCTAAAACCCTGATGCCGGACCACGAAATTTCGGAGATGCGCCACGAGATCCGCCCTGAGGCAGATCGCAAAGAGGCCGAGGAAATCATCAACCAGGTGCTCGAAGAGACCGGCATCAAGCGCCGCCCTCTCATTCGAAACACCCTCATTGGTGCTATTGCCTTGGCCCCGATCCCGGCAATCTTCATGTTCCGAGATCTCGACCGCACCGGCAAGAATGCCGGAGCAATGGTTGAACAGCTGCGTCACACCATGTGGGACACCAACGTTCGACTGACCCGCGATCCATCCGGCACGCCCATCAAGGCTGCGGATGTGCAGATCGGTTCGGTCTTCCACGTTATCCCCGAGGGACTGGACGACGCCGAGGACGTGCTGAACGAAAAGGCCAAGGCCGTTGTGCTGTTGATGAGACTGGATCCAGAAAAGATGGATATCTCTCCGGGCCGCGAAGACTGGCACTACGAGGGCATCGTTGCCTACTCGAAGATCTGCACCCACGTCGGATGCCCGGTCGCCTTGTACGAGCAGCAGACCCACCACTTGCTGTGCCCGTGCCACCAGTCGACCTTTGACCTGACCAAGGAATGCAAGGTCATCTTCGGTCCTGCCGGTCGCCCGTTGCCACAGCTGCCGATCAAGGTTGACTCCAACGGTTTCCTGGTCGCCCAGAGCGACTTCCACGAGCCTGTTGGGCCGAGTTTCTGGGAGCGTGGCTAACCATGAGCACCACTACTGAGTACACCCCGCAAACGCGTACCGGGCGTATCACCAACTACGTCGATTCACGTGTCGGCGGCTCGGCGATGGTCAAGGAATTTGGTCGCAAGATCTTCCCTGACCACTGGTCGTTCATGTTCGGCGAGGTGGCACTTTACACCTTCGTGCTACTGCTGATCTCTGGAACGTTCCTGACGTTCTTCTTCGACCCGACGATGACGCACGTCGTCTACAACGGTTCATACAACCCTCTCAAGGGCATCGGCATGTCAGCCGCCTACTCCTCCACGTTGGACATCTCCTTCGACGTGCGTGGCGGACTGTTCATGCGCCAGGTCCACCACTGGTCGGCAATCCTCTTCGTCGCTGCCGTCTCGGTTCACATGCTCCGTGTGTTCTTCACCGGGGCGTTCCGCAAGCCGCGCGAACTGAACTGGGTAGTTGGCGGAACCCTGCTCATCTTGGCGATGGCTGCAGGTTTCACTGGTTACTCGCTCCCCGATGACCTGCTTTCCGGCAACGGATTGCGCATCATTGATGGCGTTGTGAAGTCGATCCCGATTATCGGTTCCTACATCTCGTTCTTCCTCTTTGGTGGGGAATTCCCGGGCAATGCGGTCATCGGACGCCTTTACGCGCTGCACATCATGATCGTGCCTGCCATCATCTTGCTGATGGTTGCCTTGCACCTGTTCATGGTCATCGTGCACAAGCACACCCAGTACCCCGGCCCGGGGCGCACCAATGACAACGTCGTTGGCTTCCCGGTCGGTCCGGTCTACGCGGCAAAGGCCGGCGGCTTCTTCTTCATTGTCTTCGGCATTGTTGCTGCTATCTCCGGATTGCTGACGATCAACCCCGTATGGAACTACGGTCCATACGATCCCTCCCCTGTCTCGGCGGGTACGCAGCCTGACTGGTATATCGGATTTGTCGACGGGGCCTTGCGGCTGATGCCCGGCGTGTTGGGAAACTTCTCCTTCGAGTGGAACATCCCGTTCCCTTGGGGCGTGAACACGCTAAGCATGAACGTGCTCTTCCCGGCGCTCGTGCCAGCGGGCATCATGTTCATGCTGATGTTCACCTGGCCGTGGATTGAGAGCTGGATCACCAAGGACAACCGCGAACACCACCTGCTGGATCGTCCCCGCAACGCGCCGTTCCGAACGGGCGTAGGCGTTGCCGGTGTCATCTCCTACAGCGTGATGTGGGCAGCTGCTTCCTCCGACTTGGTCGCGACACACTTCCATGTATCGCTCAACGACGTCACCTACTGGTTGCGCGTGCTGTTCTTCCTTGGACCCATCCTCGGATTCATCGTGGCTCGCCGCATCGCCCTCTCACTGCAGCGCAAGGACCGCGAGATCGTGCTTCACGGCCGTGAAACCGGCGTCATCGAGATGTCTCCTGAAGGTTACTTCTCGGAGCGCCACGCGGACCTGGACGTCTACAAGTTGCACCAGCTGGTCAACTACGAAGACCGTCAGGTCATCCCGGCGCAACCGAACTCCACCGGGTACATCACCCGCAATGAGAAGAGCCGCGGTGCCCTGTCGAAGTTCTTCTTCGAAGATCGTGTCGCCCCGGTGACTCCTTCCGAGCTTGCGGCGCTTCACTCCGAACACGGAAGCGGTCCTGCAGAGATCGAAGGTTCCTCCACGGAATCCATCGACAAGTAACCTCTGTACCAATTTCGTTTCCTGCTGCGGGGTCCACCATTTGGTGGGCCCCGCAGCTGTTAAGGGAACACATGGATTCTTTCCGGTGTCGCACAACGCGGCGTCTGGCTCGTAAGAGCAAGTGGGAGAAAGCACGGTTTTCAGATGGGCACCGTACGCAGGGAAGTCGGCACGCACCCAGCTGCTCAATGGAGATGCTTAGCCCAGACCAGTTACACGGCTAAGCGCTTACTGGGCGTTTCCTGCGCAACGTCTCCGTGTGAGGCACTCCCAATGTTTGGAACTTTTTTGGCCCAGGCCCATATGGGCCGTTGCGGCCTTCAACAAATATACGAACATAAAGCGACCGGAAACGAATCGGTGCGGCGCCGGCCCAAAGCACATGGGCTTCCAGAAGCCCGTCCACTCTCCCGCAGGATTGAATTTCCGTCCGTGCGCAGTCGTCGCATTTCCCTATCAGCATCCACCACCACCGTGGCGAACCAAGTTGGGACGACACCGTCGAGACGGTCCCGCAACGACTTTCTGGGGCCGGCCACCAGGGTCCGCGGAAGACATTGCTTCATCCAGG
>JAUNVO010000183.1 GCA_030540695.1 Micrococcaceae bacterium
GTAGAAATTCCCGGGGTTCACTTTTGGCGTGCCGCGATCAAGCTGCGTGTACTTTCCACCCTCCGGGAACAGGGGCAGATCCGTGGGCCCGTTCCCGCCGGTCTGCAGGGTGGCGAGATGCTGTCCGTCCTTGTCCTGGATCCGCAAGGAAGCGGCAGAGGCCTGGTGCTCCTGCCACGCCTCGAGCGTTCCTGCCGTGAGTTTCCATCCTTCCGGGGTGCTGAACTCGAAGTAGCCGTTGGCAATGCTGTGGGTTTTCAACGGTGGGGGAGCCGTCGGACTTGCTGCGGCTGTGGGCGGAACCGAAGTGGACGGGGCGGGGGATGACGCAAGACCAGTCGGTGCAGCCGTAGGGGCCTCGGTATCCGAAGCTGCTTGCGTGCACCCGCTCAGGGCCAGCGCCGCCAGTGTTGCGGCCACCGCAAGTCGAAAGGTTCCGGTGCGCGAGGTACGACGATGCATTAAATCTCCCATTGGCTGCTCAGTGACTAGTCAGCCTATGGTTCGGCCAACCCTGATGATTGGCTCGAGCCTAGGGGATCAGCGGGCGGAACGGCGAAGAAGGTCGCCTTGGCCTGCCTTTGTGTCCGGCTGCCGTCACATCAATGAAGGAGCATCCCACCCCAGGACCGGCGAGCCGGCCGGCACCAGCACCTTCAGCGCGGCGGGTAGCACCCGGATCTCGGCCGGCAGGGCACCGACCAATTCCCCGTCGGCATAGATGTTCAAGGGCTTGCTGGCATCGATCCGCACCCCGGATCCACACACGCAGGCCACGTGGCGTTGGCCCAGGTGCGTTCCGCGGTAGGAGCGCAGGAACATCGCCACGACCCCCGGGATCGAGGCCGCGCCCAGGGACACCACGTCGAGCAGGCCGTCATCGAGCCTGGCGTGCGGGGCGATGCGCAGTCCGCCGCCGTATTGCCCGGCATTGCCCACGGCAACCAGCCATCCGCCAAAGCTGCGCGTGGCCCCATCGACCTCAACGGTGAAGGACACGTTCCTCCACTGGCGGAATGCCTTGATCCCGCCATAGAGGTACACCAGCGGTCCCAGGTTGAGCCGGGCGGCATTGCCCAATTCATTGGCCAGCGCGTCGAAGCCGACATGGGCGACCCCCAGGAACGGGCGCCCGTTGACCAGGCCCAGGTCGATGTCCCTGATCACGAGCCCGGGCAGGGACGCCACGGCCTTGACCGGGTCCAGGGCCAGGCCGAGCCTGCGCGTGGTGTCATTGCCGCTGCCACCGGCCAGGGGCAGCAGCACGGCGCCGGAGTCCTTGGCCCCCGCCGCGACGGCTCCGAGGAACCCGTCCCCGCCCAGCACCGCGATCAGGGAACCGGGCGCCGCGTTCGCCGCCAGCTCGGTTCCCTGGTGAAGGTTCTCGGTCAACTGCACGGTGGGGGTGAACCCCGCGGCCCGCAGCGCCGCGGCCGTCGCCTCCCGGTGTTTGAGCGCACGACCCCGTCCGGAGGCGGGGTTGACCAGCAGCAGGGCCGTTTCGCCCGGGGTGGGGATCATGACCGGATTCCTTCCGCGGCGAGGATCTCGGTGGCCCTGCGGTGCGCCTGGGCGGCATCGGCGGGAACCAGGGCCAGCCGGGTGCGCCGGCCCAGCAGGTCATCGACGCAGGTCGCCCCCTCGGCCCGGATCCCGAAGAGCAGTTCGGCGCCGGTGATGGCGGTTCCGGCAAAGAGCGGCTCGGCCAGCATCGGGTCGGTGCGCCCGAGGGCCGCCACGGCAGGGGCCTCCGTTCCGTAGAGGCCCACCAGGCGTGCCGGGGCGTCGACGGTGGCCAGGCGCGTGCGGTCCGCGGCCCCCACCAGCGGCAGCGTCTTGGTGATGCACGGGGCATCGACACCCAGGCGCGTGCTGGCCGCGTCCACCGCATCCCGGGCCATGGCACGGTAGGTGGTCAGTTTTCCGCCCACCACGGTGATCGGTTCACCCGGGACATCGTGGATCAGGTGCCGGCGGGAAATATCCGCCGTGCTACCCGTGGCGTTGCGGGCCGCGGCGCGCACCAGCGGGCGGAGCCCGGCGAAGGAGCCCACCACGTGGTCGCGGGCCAGTGGCACGACCAGGGCGGTGTTCACGATCCGGAGCAGGAAGTCGATGTCTTCTTCCGGGATCTGCGGGTGGTGGCCGTCGGCGGCGTGGTCTTCCTCGTCGGTCAGGCCGATGTAGACCAACCCGTTGGGCTGTGGAAGCACGAAGACGTAGCGCCCGAAGTGCCCGGGGACGGCCACGGTGTGGGCGGCGTGGGGATGTCCCAGGGTCTCGGCGCGCACCACCAGGTGGGTGCCGCGGCTGGGGGTCAGGGTCAGGGAGGCATCGAAATCCCCGGCCCAGACACCGGTCGCGTTCACCACCGTGCGGGCGCGGATGCGCACCGGCGAACCGGTGCGGGTGTCGGTCGCCTCGATGGAGGTGGCGGTGATCGATGTCGCGGCGAGGTCGCGCACGAGGTGGGCCCCGAGCCCGGCCGCGGTGCGCAGCACGCCCAGCACCAGCCGCGCGTCGTCGATAAGCTGCCCGTCCCAGTAGAGCAGCCCGCGGCGCAGGGCGCCGGGCTCAAGGGCAGGGGCCATCGCGGTGACCGCCTTGCGGCCCAGCAGCTGGGGGCGCGGCAGGATGGTGCCCGATAATCCCGAGGCCCGGCGCAGCAGGTCGTAGAGCAGCACCCCGGCGCCGGCGAGGATCCCCTGGGACCTCGGTGCATCGAGGCGGTCCGGGATCACGAACCCCAGCGGGCGGATCAGGTGCGGTGCGATCACCGACATCAACCAGCGCCGCTCCACCGCCGATTCCCAGGCCACGGAAAAATCCCCCGTGGCCAGGTAGCGCAGCCCGCCGTGGACGAGCTTGGAACTGTAGCCGCTGCTGCCGGAGGCGAAGTCGTTGGATTCAACCAGTGCCACCGAGAGCCCGCGGCTCACCGCATCCAGGGCGACTCCGGCCCCGGTGATCCCTCCGCCCAGAACGGCGATATCAACGGTGTTCGATTCCAGGTGCTTGAGCGAGCGCGCCCGGCTGGCATCATTGATCCAGGTCGGGTTCGAGGTGCCGTGGGCGTTCATCCGCCGGCTCCTCTGGCTGCGGGGGTGAGGTGGTGATGGAGCATCGCGCCCAGCTCGGTGAGGCAGTCCTCGAAGTCCCCGCGCTTGATCAGGACCTTGGAGGACAGGGCCACGCCCTGCAGGGCCAGCAGCACCGTGATCGAGGTCGCGGCGGTGGCTTCGATGCTCCCATCGGCCACACCTGCCGCCAGCAATGAGTCGATCAGCTCCAAAAGCAGCTGCTGGCTCGATCCGAACCTGTCGGTGACGTAGGGGATCAGGAATTCGGGGTCACGCTCGCCAATCGATGCCAATAGCTCGGAGGTGGCGAACACCCTCACGCTGTTCACCGCGAAGTTCACCAGCCGTTCCCGCCCGGTCCCCACGTCCGTCTCGGTGCGCACCGCCTCGGTGTGGGCGCGGAATTCCCGGGTGAGGGTTTGCAATACCGCGTTCTCCACCGATCCCATGCGGCGGTAAAACGTCATGCGGGAGATTCCGGCGCGTTCGGCAATGTCGTTTGCCGTGGTGCGGCGCACCCCGTGCAGGATCACCGACTCCCGGGTGGCGGCGAGCAGCTTCTCGTCGCCCAAGGTATTGGTACGTTGTGACATCATGTGTAACACTGTAACGCATGGTGAGCTACGTTACAGAGGAAATTCCCCCCTCGGTTTGGTACGGCTGGGGCGACCCCGCCCGGGCCAAGCCCCTGGGTGAGGGCGCCTTGGGGTTCCTGCGCACCACCTTGGGACTCGCCGATGTCGACCCCGACCGCCCGCCCGTCGAACACTCCGCGGTGCGGGTGGCTCCATCGCGGCTTGCGGAGCCGGCGCTTGATGAACTGCGCTCCATCTGCGGGGCGGGGCATGTCTCGACCGCCCGCGATGAACGCATCCTGCATGCCGGCGGCAAGAGCACCCCGGACCTGCTGCGCATCCGCGGCGGGGACGCGCTGGCGGCGCCGGACGCCGTCATCGCTCCCGGCAATGACGAACAGGTCCGCAGGATCCTAGAGGTGTGCGTGCGCCACCGGATCGCGGTGGTCCCCTTTGGCGGGGGCACCTCGGTGGTCGGGGGAGTGGAACCGCTGCGTGGGCCCTTCACGGCCGTGATCACCCTCGATATGCGCCGCATGGCCGCATTGCTGGACATCGATCCGCTCTCGCGCACCGCGAGCTTCGAAGCCGGGATCCGCGGCCCGGGAATCGAGGCCGCGCTCCAAAGTCACGGATTCACCCTGGGGCACTTTCCGCAAAGCCACCAGGAGGCCACCCTGGGGGGATACCTCGCAACCCGCTCGGCCGGCCAGGCCTCCACGGGGTACGGCCGCTCCGATGCGTTGGTGAAGACCGTGCACCTGGAGACCCCCGCCGGTCCCATGGATGTGGGATCCCCGTCTCCGGGCAGCGCCGCCGGGCCCAGGCTGCTCGATCTCGTGGTTGGCTCCGAAGGCACTCTCGGGGTCGTCACCTCGGCCACCATGATGATCGCCCCGCTGCCGGCGCATAAGTCGTACGGCGCATGGTCCTTCCCGGACTTCGAGGCAGGTGCCACCGCCCTGCGTTTGCTCGAGCACGAGGGAAGGCGCGGGGACATGCCCCATGTCTGCCGGCTCAGCGATGCCGATGAAACCGCGGCCACCTTCAAGCTCGGTGGCTTCAAGACCGGCCTGCTTGCGTCCTACCTGAGCCGCCGGGGCCAATCGACCCCGGCGCTGGCGCTCTTCCTCTGGGAGGGGCCCAAGGCCGAAACCGCGGCACGCAAGCGCCGCAGTGCACGGATCCTGCGCGCCGCCGGCGGGGTGCCTCTGGGGCCCATGCCGGCCACGGCCTGGGAGCATGGACGATTCAGCGGCCCCTACCTGCGCGATGAGCTGCTCACCCGCGGCGTCTACGTCGAGACCCTGGAAACGGCCACCACCTGGACCAAGCTGGGGGCCACCTATGCGGCGGTGCGCACCGCCATCCTTGCGGCCCTGGAAGCCCGCGGCGGACGGGGCTATGTCCAGACCCATGTTTCCCACGTCTACCCCGATGGCGCTTCGCTGTACTTCACCTTCTTGGGCTCCCTGGAAGACGATGCGCAGGCGCAAAACGCGCGGGTCAAGGGGGCGGCCTCCAGGGCCATCGTCGCGGCCGGAGCCACCATCACCCACCACCACGCGGTGGGAACGGACCACGCACCGTACTTGGGCGCAGAAATCGGGGAGCTTGGCATCGAGGTGCTCAGCAGCATCAAGGAAGCCCTTGACCCGTCGGGAATCATGAACCCCGGAAAACTGATCCCCGCACCCACAAACACAGCAACAACCGAGGAGAAACCATGAGCACCGTCATCGATAGCCTGTCAGGATCCACGGTCCTGGTCACCGGGGCCGGAATGGGCATGGGCAAGATGTACGCCCAGCTTGCCGTCAACGACCGGGCAAGCCACGTGATCCTCTGGGACATCAACGCCCAGGCCCTTGAGCTGGCCGCAACGGAACTGCGCGGCCGCGACAGCGAAATCCACACCCACGTGGTCGATGTGGGGAGCCTCGAATCCATTGAGGAAGCCGCCGCCCAGGTGCGCAGCGGTCCCGGGGCGCCAGACATCCTGATCAACAATGCCGGGATCATTCGCGGGAAATACTTCTGGGAGCACGACCAGCGCGCCGACATCGCCGCGACCATGAACATCAACGCCCTGGCACTGATGCACATCACCCGTGAGTTCCTCCCGCAGATGATCGAACGCGGCCGCACCTCCAGGATCGTGAACGTCGCCTCCGCCGCCGGCCTGCTCGCCAACCCGCGGATGAGCGTCTACTCGTCCTCAAAGTGGGCGGTGATTGGATGGAGCGATTCGCTGCGGCTGGAGTTGAAGCAGGCGGGACACCACCACATCGCCGTGACCACTTTTTGCCCGTCATTCATCAAGACGGGAATGTTCGAAGGGGCCCGCGGACCGCTGCTGACCCCGCTGCTCGAACCCGGGCCGGTGACCGAGCGCGTGTGGCGTGCGATGAAGGAAGGCACCCCGATGCTGATGATGCCGTGGACGGTGAAGCTGAGCACCGCGTTGCGCGGGGTGTTGCCCCTTGCTGCCTGGGACATCGTGGCGGACCGTGTTTTCGGTGTCTACCGCTCCATGGAAAAGTTCACCGGCCGCAAGTAACCCCTCCCCGTAAAATTCAAACAGATCTTCGAGTGGGGTTGTGGGTAACTCCAAACCGTCGTTCATACCTACTATAATTGGGGTATGGCAAAGACGTCATCAAGCGGTGCAACCACT
>JAUNVO010000184.1:0-3922 GCA_030540695.1 Micrococcaceae bacterium
GCGTTCAACAGGCGGCCCTCGGTCTTCGCGGCCGTGCGGACGACCCGCTCTGCAAAGCCCGTCGCGTCGTACCCTGCCCACAGGCGCGAACCTGCTCGCCGGGGAACAGCAGGAGCGGATCGAGACCGTATTCGCGATCGAAGAGCATGCTGAGGTTGAGATGACCTGAGCCATCCACGAACGGATGATCGCTGTCTAGCGGGAACCGCCAAACAGAATGGCAAGCAGATACCACGAGCCGCCATCGAACCCGTCACCAGTGGATTCCCCGCCGCTCTCGTCGATCTCCGCCGCCCCGCCGGGACCATCAGTGCCCGCTTCGAGCACCTCCGTGGCTCCGCGCCCGGCTTCCGCAACCATATCGCCCGCGGCCTCTCGTAAGTGAAGGATCCAGATCGCACCTACGCCCTCGAGGGCGATGAGTCGCTTAGGGGCCGGTCGGGCCGGGGCCGCCGTGCGGCACCCCGCTCCGACCGGGAGGTAGCGAAGGGGTGCAGCGTGTAACAATGCCGGACTCGCCGGGGGCACGGTGAGCCAAACCCCTGCGCCTGACGGAGAATGCGGGCATGACAGAGAACGATTCCCGCCCGGTCTACTTCCTCTCCGACAGCACCGGGATCACCGCGGAAACCCTCGGCAACACGTTGCTGACGCAGTTTCCGGACGGCAATTTCCACCGCAAGACCATCCCGTTCATCACCAACGTCGAACAGGCCCGATCGGTCGTCGCCGCCATCGATGCGATGGCCGCGCGGGGACCGGAGCCACTGGTCTTCTCCACCGTGGTGGGTCCCGATATCCGGCTGGTCCTGGGCACCTGCAAGGCCATGGTGGTTGACCTCATCGGGACCTACGTGGATGAGCTTGAACGGACCCTGGGCAAGGTGGCCAGCGGCAAGCCGGGGCAGGCCCACGGGCTGGGCAACGCGGAGCGCTACAAGTCGCGGATGACAGCCGTGGAATACGCCATGGAACACGATGACGGCCAGAGCCTAAGGGCACTGGAAAAGGCCCAGGTCATCCTCGTGGCTCCCTCGCGCTGCGGCAAGACGCCCACCACCATGTACCTGGCGCTGCAACACGGGATCTTCGCGGCGAACTTCCCGCTGGTCGAGGAGGACTTCTCCCGGGAGGGGCTCCCTGCACCGTTGCGCCGGTTTGCGGAGAAATGTTTTGGACTTACTTCCAACCCCAGCAGACTGAGCCAGATCCGCACCGAGCGTCGCCGCGGCTCCGCCTACGCCTCGCTGCAACAATGCGGATTCGAGCTGCGCAGCGCCGAACTCCTCTACAGAACCCACGGAATCCCGTACCTGAACTCGGCAAGCGTCTCGGTGGAGGAGATGGCAGCCACGATCCTGCAACGGATGCGGTTGCGGCAGTAGCACGGTGTACACCACGAGCCCCTGTGATCCATGACACATGGTACGGCGGGGGCAGACCTGTCACAGTGGAGAAGAACCACCCCGGCCCGCACGCGGCCCGGGGTGTTGAAATGATTTCGTGTCAGCATTTGCAAAGGAGCAAAGAACATGGCGACAGACATCCTGTGGTTCTCCGAGATCGGACTCGGTGACCTGGATACGGTGGGCGGCAAGAACGCCTCGCTGGGGGAGATGGTGGCTAACCTGAGAACGGCGGGCGTGCGGGTGCCGGACGGTTTCGCCACCACCGCGCAGGCCTACCGCACATTCCTGGCCGACTCCGGCCTTGATGAGAGGATCGCGGCGCGGATGGAGGGCCTGGACACCGACGATGTCATTGCCTTGGCTGCCGCTGGCCAGGAAATCCGCGAGATGATGATCCAGACCCCGTTCCAGCCCGAGTTCGAGGCGCAGATCCGTGCCTCCTACCAGCAGCTGGTGGACAAGCATGGCTCCTTTGCGGACTTGTCCTGGGCGGTGCGCTCCAGCGCGACGGCCGAAGACCTGCCCGATGCCTCGTTTGCCGGTCAGCAGGAAACCTTCTTGAACATCCGCGGGATCGAAAACATCCTGCTGGCCATCAAGGACGTCTTCGCCTCGCTGTACAACGACCGTGCCATTGCCTACCGGGTGCACCACAAGTTCGAGCACGCCGAGGTGGCGCTTTCCGCCGGCGTCCAGCGCATGGTGCGCTCGGACATCGGTTCCTCCGGTGTCATGTTCACCATGGACACCGAATCCGGGTTCCAGGACGCGGTCTTCGTCACCTCCTCCTACGGCCTGGGCGAGGCCGTGGTCCAGGGAGCCGTGAACCCCGACGAGTTCTATGTCTACAAGCCCGCACTGCACGCCGGCAAACCGGCCATCCTCAAACGGGGACTGGGTGAAAAGGCGCTGAAGATGGTGTACACCTCCAACGAAGAGGTCGGGCAGACCATCGATTTCGTTCCGGTGGACGAGTCGCAGCGCAGCCAATTCAGCATCACCGACGCCGATGTCGAGATCCTTGCATCCCACGCGCTGGCCATCGAGGAGCACTACGGCCGCCCCATGGACATCGAGTGGGGCAAGGACGGGAGCGACGGGCATATCTACGTCCTGCAGGCACGCCCGGAGACCGTGCAGTCCCGACGTGGCGCCGGACGCCTGAGCCGCTTTCGCCTGAAGGAAACCGGACGGGTGCTCTGCGAGGGCCGCGCCATCGGACAGCGCATCGGGTCCGGCCGGGTGCGCATCCTGACATCCATCGACCAGATGGCCTCGTTCAGGACCGGCGACGTCTTGGTCGCTGACATGACCGATCCGGACTGGGAACCGATCATGAAGCGGGCCTCGGCCATCGTGACCAACCGCGGAGGGCGCACCTGCCACGCGGCAATCATCGCCCGTGAACTCGGGATTCCCGCCGTCGTGGGCACCGGGGGAGTCACCGACATCATCGCCGACGGCACCGACGTGACGGTCTCGTGCGCGGAGGGCGAGACCGGTTTCATCTATGCGGGGCTCTTGGACTTCGATCTCGAGGAAACCGAGATCGCCCAGCTGCCCGAGGCGCCGGTGAAGGTCATGATGAATGTCGGTACCCCGGAGCAGGCCTTCACCTTTGCGCAGCTTCCCAATGACGGGGTGGGCTTGGCCCGTCTCGAATTCATCATCAACCGCCAGATCGGCATCCACCCCAAGGCGCTGTTGAATATCGATGACCAGCCGCGCGAAGTGGCCCATGAAATCCGCGAGCTGATCGGTGCCTACGAATCCCCGCGTGACTTTTACGTCAAGCGCCTGGCCGAAGGCGTGGCCACGATTGCCGCAGCGTTCGCGCCCAAGCCGGTGATCGTGCGCATGTCGGATTTCAAGTCCAACGAGTACGCCAACCTGCTCGGTGGCTCCACCTACGAGCCGCATGAAGAGAACCCGATGCTTGGTTTCCGCGGCGCCTCGCGATACCTTGACCCGTCGTTCCGGGACTGCTTCGACCTCGAATGCGAGGCCCTGTCCTTTGTCCGCAACGAGATGGGACTGACCAACGTCAAGCTGATGGTTCCCTTTGTGCGCACGTTGGAGGAAGCGGCCGGAGTGATCGACCTGCTTGCCGAGAACGGCTTGCGTCGCGGGGAGAACGGCTTGGAGGTCGTCATGATGTGTGAGCTGCCGGCCAATGCGCTGCTGGCCGATGAGTTCCTTGACCACTTTGACGGCTTCTCCATCGGGTCCAATGACATGACCCAACTGACCCTGGGATTGGACCGCGATTCAGCCGTGGTGGCCCACGGGTTTGATGAACGCAACCCAGCGGTCAAGAAGTTGTTGAGCATGGCGATCGCGGCGGCGAAGGCCCGCGGGAAGTACGTGGGGATCTGCGGGCAGGGCCCCAGTGACCATGGTGACTTCGCCCAGTGGTTGGTTGAGGAGGGGATCGACTCGGTGTCGCTGAACCCGGACACCGTCGTGGAGACGTGGCTTGCCCTGGCCAATGCGGCCAGCGGGTCGGTGGAAAC
>JAUNVO010000184.1:4022-6297 GCA_030540695.1 Micrococcaceae bacterium
ACGCCGTTCCATCCCTTCGCCCAGTCGGCGCCGGCGAAGTGCAGGCGCGTTCCGGTTTCGCTGAAGTGGTGCCAGCCGTTGGTGAACTGTTCCGAGGCAATGGTGGACCAGGTTTGCCCGCTCCACTTGTCTGCGACCCAGTCATGCCCCGTGGTTTCGATGACTTCAAGGTCCGGGCGCCAGCGCTGGACCAGGTCTTGGACCCCGACGGCGTCGTGCAGATCGATCTTGGTGTGGTCAGGCCCGAACCCCACCAAGATGGTCGTGCCGTCTTCCAGGAAGTACTCGCTCTTCATCATGGCCAATGGGTTGCCCGACGGCGCGGTGGCAATGAGGTTGTGGTGTCCCTTGACCTTGATCCAGATCTTGAACCCCGTGGAGTTCGAACCCTGTGTGACCAGCCGTTGCTGATCGGCCGACAGCTCGGGAGAGAATGACAGGTTCTTCAAGGCGCCCCAGGGAGCGGTGACGATTGCCGCAGCGCCGTGGTGAACCGCGCCATCGGACGTTGTCAGGCTAACGCCGTTTCCTGAATGCTCGATCTTTTCAATGGCGGTCTGGAGGTGGATCGGGCACCCAAGGTCAGCGGCCATTGCTTCGTAGATTCCGCGCATGCCGTTCTTGAGCTTGAACTTCAGTGTTTGCTCATCGAGCAGGGATAGCCGGTGATCGCTCAGGGCGGCCCAGTGCTTGGCCATCAGCGGCGAGGCGGAGGCCGTGTGGCCGTTGTAGCCGGCCGACCAGTAGGCATCGGCGAGGTCGATCTCCTCCTGGCTGAAGTCGCCGTTGCGCAGGGCATCGAGCACGCTGCCCTTGTCGGCCGCGCGGAAGCGTTCGACTACCTCGGCCGGGCCGGTGTAGTCGTCGCTGAGTACGTGCAGGGGCTCGTGCGGGTAGGGGAAGAATTCGCGCGAGTCCTCAAAAACCTTGGCTTGGGGGCGCTGCAGCTTGCCGTCGAGATCGGCTTCGGTGCCTTCGTGGACCGTTCCTCCGCTGAGCCAGTAGGCGCGCTCGTAGTCCGGGCTGGGGAAGATTTCTTGGCCGTAGCGGGCAATCTCCGTCCAGATGAACGGTTGCATCCAATGCACCCAGGTGGCACCGATCTCCAACGTGTGACCCATACGTTCCTCGGTCCATGCGCGCCCGCCAATCCGGTCGCGTGCTTCGAAAATTTCCACCTCGACTCCGGCAGTTTGCAGCTCTCGAGCGGCAACCAAGCCAGCGAAGCCGGCTCCGACAATCAGTACCTTGGCAGACATGGGGGACTTCTTTCGTGGTGCGGTTTTGATGTGCGGGGGCAATCGGATGCGGTGTTCCATGGTGCGACAGAACCGGTCTTCATGCGTCTTCGGCGCCCAAACCGATGAGGCGTGGGCTACATCACTTTTATATTCTCCGTCTGTAGAGATTACGTGATGCGCCGAACAGTTGCAAGGCCCTCCGGAGGCGATGGGTGCTGAAGACGAGAGCCGCTGTCCTGAACCAATGGCAGTGAATGGCGATGTGGGGGCAATGGCCGGTCGCCCGTTCCTGCCGGTGTGCGGCCCGTGATCCGCCCCCAGATGACTCGTTGGAAGGAGACTCGATATTCCGGGGCAAGCGCTGATCCATTCGCCACGGATGGTTTGCAAACCCACTCTGGCGACAGGCCAGTCCAAGTGGGTTTCCTCTTGGTAAGGTGCTGACCGCCCATCAAGGCTGGCATCGGGAACCTGTTTACTCCGCGCGGAGGATCCCCATGATGAGGATATCCTCATACTTTCCTCGGACCCATGCGTGTTGGCGCCGCCTACCCTCGATCACGAAGCCCGCCTTCTCATAGGCGCGGATCGCGCCGAGGTTCGATCCAATCACTTGCAGATGGACGCGCCGCAAGTTGCACCGAACGAAGGCGAACTCGACGATCCGTGAAATGGCCTCCGTCCCGATGCCTTTTCCCCGGGCTTCGGGAACCAAGGCGATTCCGACTTCTGCATGGCGGGCGAGCTCGTCGAAATCGAAGAGCGAAACACTGCCCACTCCGGTGCCGTCAACGTCGATCACGAAACGCACGCTCCTGGCGGATGCTTCCGTCTCGTCATGGGCCAGACGGGTCTTGTAGGCGAGCCGATTTAACGGCGCGGGGGATTCCGCGTTCCGTTCCTCCCAAGTGCCCAAGTCACCGGAGATCTCGAACAGCATGTCGAAGTCCTCCTCCAAACGTGAACGAAGCGTGAGGGTGCGTGGGCTGGACATGTTCAGGATCCTACCAAGCACTGCATCAGGACCGAAGGAA
>JAUNVO010000185.1 GCA_030540695.1 Micrococcaceae bacterium
TTTGCCGTGTCCTAGGCTACCAGATCGATGGATTGCTCAATGGTCAGGCGCGTCCAGGGTGATGTGGCTGCACCTTCCAATTCAGCCTCGGGGCTTTGCCCTTCGTTCCACCATTTGGATTCAAACAGCCGGCCGTCGAAGAGCACGCGATCGCCTTTTTCGTAGACTTTCTTGGCAGACCATGAGTCAAAGAGCCCCGAGGGGACCTTCGCCGCGGGTTCCGGCTTGTCCCCTGGCAGCACCGGTCCAATCAGTGACCACGGGGTGGAACCGAGATCGCTGACCGGCAGGTCGGGAGCTTCGCCCTGTGACCACCATTTGGCCTCGTAAACATTTCCGCGCCACACAATCCGCTCCGACTTCGGATAGGCCGCTTGCGCGTTCCATACCGGATAGGGGCTTTTTGCCGGGTCATCGACAATTGCCGTCTCCATGGGTGCCGGCTCCGGAGTGGCCTCGGCCTGCTTCGGAGCCTTGGCCTTGGGTGCTGCCATGTTCGCCGACAGCTCCCGGGAGAATTCCCCTGCCTCCTGCGGAGTGCCACTGCAGTTGTTGGACACCCTCTCGATATCCGGGACGTTCGGGCCGCAATCCATGTCCCTGTTCGCGGACCAGATCGAAATACGCCCGACCCCATTGGTCGTGGCAAAACCCTTGAGCTGCGCTGCATCCTTGAGCGTAAAAACCTCCCCCAGAAGGTCGTTTTGCCCAATCATCGGAGTGAGGCCGATCTTGGACCACATCGTGCGCTCACCGATCTCTTGGCCGTGCGTGCGATAAAGCTCCCGCAGCTGCTGGTGCGTGCTGCGAGCTGCCTGCTCGGACGCATCGGCCATGCTTTGGTTCTCGTCCCTCGAGCCGCCGAAGTTCATGGTCATCAGGTTGACCCCGGTCAGCTCGACGCCACCGTCCAGCAGCCGGTCCACCTCAGATAAACCGCTTTCGGTCAAGCCTCGGGTATCCACCGGAAGGGTTACCCACACCTCCAGTGGCTTTCCCGAGCGGGCGATCTTTGCCTGCAATGCGGCCACTGCCGAGGCCCGTCGCTTAGAGGCCGCGACGTCCTCCAGGTCGTTGCCCTCAACATCAAGATCAAGGGTGGACGAATCATAACGGTCCAAGAAATTCTCGTAGCCGGAGACTATTTTTTTCTCATCGGTACACGCAGTCGCCAGTTCATCGTTGTTCAACCCTCCGGCGGAAATCACGATCTTCCCCCCGCGTTCATTCACACGGGCTACCTTGCGGTCAAGATCGAACGTCTCGTTCGCGGTATCAGGGGTGTAGTAACCACCCCACGACAGGGTGCAGGAATCCTTGGGATCGGCAACGACAAAGGCCAGGACCACACGTTCATGCTCGGAAACCTCGTCGGCAAAGGGATAGAACGGTGTGGACGTGGCATCGACGTAGGCACCAAACCAGTCACCCGAGCCCGCGGCGCGGGCCGAATCCTGCCGGTTGTTCCACAAATACATGGCCGTGGCGACAAGCGCGCCCAGCAACACGACAACGATCAGGAGGCGGATCCACGACAAGCGACGACCGGCAGTTGGCTTGGACAAGCTTTTTCTCAATTCGTAACAGAATAGGGCGGAGATGAAACATTCGGTGGTGAAAGCAGCCACGAGGGACCGCCATGGGGATTGCGGTGGGCGTTAATAACGCGCAGAACCGCGGAAACACTTCAGCAAGACGCCGATACGACGCACTGTCCATGTTGTTTGGATCATACGTTATGATCAAGGCAACAAGCGCTTAATCCCGCTTCGACTAGTCAAAATTGACGATAGAATTTATCTGAATCCTTTGCTCTGGGGGCAAATCATTTTGAAGACGCACGACAGTTCTTTACTGGGCCCGCCACCGGAGATCCGAAAGCGGCAGTGGGGTGCCGAGAAGCGTTCGGAGCCGCTGTCCATCGTGCATCCCACCCCTTCGCGTCGAAAGATCGCGTGGGGACGGTTTGGGATCGTCTTTACCATTTTGTCGTGGATTTCTTACGTCATCTCAACCATCTTGCGTCAGCTGGCCAACAATCCAGACGTTGGATTCAGGTTCCAGTTCGAGGCAGTCATGTACCTGACGGTCGTAACGTTCCTGTCTTTTTCGGCCCTGATGTACCTCACCGCACGGCAAGCGGCCCTTCACCGGTTCGTGGCGCATCACCGTGTCCCTCGCGGCGAGCTGGACCGGCATTTCCACACGTACGACAAGTCCATCACCACGTTGGTTCCCAGTTACGCCGAAGAACCATCGGTGGTCAAGAAAACGTTGTGGTCCGTCGCCCTGCAGGAATTCAACAACCTGACCGTGGTCCTGCTCGTTGATGACCAGCCCCACCCCACGGACCCTGAAGCCAGGGAGCGGTTGGAGCAAACACGAATGTTGGCGACCGAGATCCAGGAGGCGCTCGCGGCGCCACTGGCAGACGCCACCGCTGCCCTGGACCGGTTCAATGAACAACGCCTCAGTGGTGTCGCGGCAGACGGGCTGTTGCCGTTGGTTATTGAAGCCTACGAAAAAGCTCCCCGCTGGATCGAGGAGATGGCTACGCAGGAGAGCATAGAAGACCACGTGGACGAGTTTTTCGTGGATTCCGTTCTCATGGGCCTCTCCCGTGAGCTCCGCCTGACCTTGCTTGGACTCACGGCAGCCAAGGCACAGGACCAATCACCCGACGCTGACCGGCTCGAGGAATTCCTGCTTCGGCTCCAACGCATTTTTTCCGTGAACATGAAGTCATTCGAGCGCAAACGCTATGCAAACCTTTCCCAGGCCGTGAACAAAGCCATGAACCTCAACGCCTACATTTCGCTTATGGGCCAGAAATGGGTGGTGGACGAGCGCGGATCCACTCAGGTACTGCGCCCCGTGCAGGACGGGGACACCTTGAATGACGCGGATCTCGTCCTTGAGGTACCCGATTCGGAATACCTGTTGACCCTTGACGCTGATTCGCTGCTGTTGCGTGACTATTGCCTGCGCCTGGTCTATTACCTTGAGTCCGAGGAAAACTCGCATGTGGCGGTCACCCAGACCCCGTATTCATCCTTCCGCGGTGCCTCCACGCGCATTGAGCGGCTCGCCGGGGCCACCACTGACATCCAGCATATTTTGCACCAGGGCATGACCTACTACGACGCCACTTTCTGGGTCGGAGCCAACGCGATCATCCGCAAGCAAGCGCTGCTGGATATCCGGCAAACCGAAACCGTGGGTGGATATGAAATCCACACCTATATCCAGGACCGAACCGTCATCGAGGACACCGAGTCCAGCATCGACTTGGGCACCCATGGGTGGAGCCTGTCGAACTACCCGGAGCGGCTGAGCTACAGCGCCACACCTCCGGACTTCGGGTCGCTGGTCGTCCAACGGCGCCGGTGGGCCAACGGAGGCCTGTTGATCCTGCCCAAGTTCTGGCGTCAGCTCAGTGAGCGCAAACACCGCCGCGACCGCATAGGGTTGCGCGAAGTGCTGCTTCGCGTGAACTACATGGCCTCCATCGCGTGGGCGAGCATCGGGCTGGTCTTCCTGCTGGCCTACCCTTACGACGGACGCCTGCTCAGTCCCCTGATTTTCGCTGCTGCCCTGCCATACTTCCTCGCCATGGGCAACGACCTGCGCACGTGCGGACACCGCTTCAGCGACATATTCCGGATTTACGGATTCAACTTGATCCTGCTTCCGGTCAACATGGCCGGGGTCCTGAAGTCGCTGGAACAGGCATTCACCGGGGAAAAGATTCCCTTTGTCAGGACGCCAAAGGTCCGTAACAGGACAGCGTCTCCCGGGCTCTACGTCTTTATCCCATACGCCATTGTGATCTTTTCCCTCGTGACGCTGTGGCGCGATTACCAGGAAAGCAATTGGGGCAATGTGGCTTTCGCAGCATTGAATGCCACCCTGGCGGTTTACGCCATCCGTGCTTACATCGGCTTTAAGAACTCCTTCGTGGACATGTTCCTCGGGGTCGTCAGCTGGCTCTACGTTGCTCCGCGGACTCCCAAAAAGGCGCACGCGTCCTACCCCGTGGCGACACCGGAAAACACTGATTGGGCGACTTTGCTCTATCAAGGCGACAGACGGCTGGACCGCGACCTGCGTGGCGGTTCCGACCGCCGCAAGCGCGTGGGGGTGAAGTAAGGGCATGTCACTTCTCGAAAACCCCATGAAATCCGCCTCGGCTACGGTGCAATCCCGCGACCTGCGTTTGCAGTGGACCGCATCCGTGTCGCGGGCACGACTTAGCTACTACACCCCGGATCTCCTGGAACTTGATTTCAGCCTCGGTACCCGGCTCACCCTGCCCCTGGTCCATGACATCCTGGATGAGTTCTCTGCGCGTTGCGAGCACAAGACCGGGCGCCTGCTGGTGTACGTCTCGCGTATCAGTAGTGTCGATGCCGAGGTGGTGCGCGCCTTTTCCAAGATCACCTCCACCATGCGTGTTGCTTTGCTCGGCTTCGGCCCAGCGGACCGTGTGCTGACAAAATTCTTCATGCGCAACCACGATCCTCAGCATCCATGCGCCTACGTCGAGGAACGCGGGGAAGCCCTGGACTTCCTCTACGCGGCATGAGGGAACCCCGCCAGGCAGAAATCCGCCGGCACGACGGGGAACGATTGGAAATGATCGTTGATGCCCTCCTGCGTATTGCCGACATGGACTTTGAAACCGCCCTGCAACCGAGTCCACGGCGAGATGAAATCGATGCCATCATGGTCGGAATCAATTCCATGGCCTGTGAGCTGCAGTCCACCTATTCCACGCTCGATCGCCGGGTTTCCGAGCGGACGCAGATGCTGGAAATGGCGCGGGACCAGATGGAGCGACTGGCCTTCACCGATCCCCTGACTCAATTGGCCAACCGGGCTGCCCTGATCCGGGCCATCGACGCGGCCATCGCCACACTGGACAATCATGCCGGCGCACCCGCGGTGTTGTTGCTGGATTTGGACTCCTTCAAGAGCATCAACGACACCTACGGCCATTCCATGGGCGACAAGGTCCTGCGTCGGCTTTCCCAGCGTCTGGAGGCTTCGGTGCGCTCCGAGGATGTCATTGCCCGCCTGGGCGGGGATGAGTTCGCGTTGCTGGTGCACGTCGAAAGGCATGCGGTGCTCGATCTCGCCCAGCGAATCGTCGCGTCCATGAACGAGGTCATGGTGATCGACGGCATCTACCTCTCCCCCAGCGCGAGCCTGGGCTTCACGTGGATCCGCGAGGGGAACGGCTCCGACCAAATCCTCCTTGAAGCCGATACGGCAATGTACGTGGCCAAGAAGTCAGGCGCGGAGAAAGTCATCGAGTTTGAGCCGTTCATGCTCCACGAACGCCAGCAACGGGCCTCGTTGGTCACTGACTTGCAGTCGGCGCTGTCAGAGAACGAATTCCTTCCGCACTACCAACCGTTGGTGGCCTTGACAGACGGGAGCATCACCGGGGTCGAAGTGTTGGCGAGGTGGCAACGGAAAGGACACGGATTGGTGGGGCCCGCAGGGTTTCTGGATGTGGCCGAGGAATCCGGAATGATCTGGTACCTGACCGAATACCTTCTGCATCGGGCACTTGACGATCTGGCGCGCTGGCGTTCACTGGAACTCGTCGGTGAAAATTTCAAGATCCATCTCAATGTCACCTCCCGTGAATTGCATCGGCTCGGATTCCCGGACCTGATCCTCTCAGCCCTGCGCCAACATGATCTCCCCGCCACGGTTTTGGCCCTGGAAATTACCGAGAACCGTTTGATGTCCTCGGACAGCTTGCATCGATATACGTTGCTCGCCTTACAAGCCATGGGCGTCGATGTTTATATCGATGATTTCGGAGTGGGTTACTCCTCCATTGCCTACTTGACGCAATTACCCGTTGCAGGGGTGAAAATCGATAAGTCGTTGGTGGATGACATATCCTCCGATGCACGCAAAAGGCGGTTTCTTGCGGCCATTTACGGTCTGGTCGAAGCCTGCGATCTCCAATGTGTCGTTGAAGGAATTGAAGAAAAGAACCAATCTCAGGAACTACTGGGTCTCGGCTTCGCCACAGGGCAGGGTTACCTCTACAGCCGGCCCCTGGGAGCACAAGCCTTCACCGAAATGTTGCGGAGTCGCCTGTAGGCTTGCCGAGGAATGCACCGGGCTCATGCCTCATGGCATTCATGGGCACGGTCACGCTACCCCGCACCGGAAGATTCCACTTTCGACATGGTCGGGATGACCCGGCCCTGTGTTGCCCCGCGTTCCGGATGGGTGCCGATAATGGTGAGCTCGGGAAGGC
>JAUNVO010000186.1 GCA_030540695.1 Micrococcaceae bacterium
GGCTGCTTCCAGGCCGTCATAGAGGCCCAGCATTTCACCACGGCCGAAGTGCTCGATCATCTTGTCCAGCGCGGCCTTCATGGTCGGGACCCTTGAATCTCCGCTCTTGTAGACGCGGTGACCGAAGCCCATGACCTTCTTCTTCGACGCCAGGGCATCTTCCATCCAGGCCTTGGCCCGGGCCGCGGCATGCTCACGGGATTCATCCTTGTCGATGCCGATTTCCTGGAAGGTGTGCATGACCGCCTCGTTGGCGCCGCCATGGAGCGAGCCCTTGAGTGCGCCGATGGCACCGGTGACCGCCGAGTGCATATCCGATAGCGTCGAGGTGATCACGCGGGCAGTGAATGTCGAGGCGTTGAAGGAGTGCTCCGCATAGAGCACCATGGAGACACGGAATGCGTCCACGACCTCCGGGGCCGCTTCCTCGCCGAAGGTCATCCACAAAAAGTTCTGCGAGTAATCCAGGTCCTCGCGCGCTTCGATGACGCCCAGCCCGCGGCGGCGGCGCTGGTCGTAGGCGACGACCGCGGGGAAGGCGGCAAAGAGTTCCTTGGCCTTGACCAGCTCGGCCTCCGGGGAGGAGTCCTCTGCCAGCGCGTGGCTTGCCCCGATGACCGAGACCGCGGTGCGGCCCACGTCCATCGGGTGGCAATCCAGCGGCAGCAGGTCAATCGCTGCCTTGACGTTCGAGGACAGTGCACGCCCGGCACGCTCCGCGGCAATGAAGTCGGTGAGCTCGATCTCGCTGGGAAGCTCGCCGCTCCACAGCAACAGTGCCACCTCCTCGAAGCTCTTGGACGCGGCCAGGTCTTGGACCGGGTAGCCGCGGTAGAGCAGGGAGTTGGTGTCGGGGTTGACCTTGGAGATTGCGGTGTAATCCACCACGACGCCGGCAAGGCCCTTCTTGATCTCTGTTTCAGTCATCACTTCGCTCCTGTTTCCTACAGATTCGCGTTGTTCGAGTCGATATCCAGTTCGGGCACCTGGAAATTGAATATCCCGGTATCGAAGCGGTTGTACGCCTCGTAGTCAACGAGCTCGTAGAGACGAGCACGGGTCAACATTGAATCTACCCGAGACTGTTGGGTTCCGTCGGCACCGATCGCGTCAAGCACGCGCTCGGCCTCGCCCATCGCGCTGCGCAGCAGCGTCACCGGGTAGATGACCATGGCAACCCCCGTGTCAGCGAGCTCCTGGCGGGTGAACAGCGCCGACTTCCCGAACTCCGTCATGTTCGCCAGCACCGGGACATCCACGGCGTTGCAGACCGCCTCGAACTCCGAAAGGTCCTTCATCGCCTCGGGGAAGATCGCATCGGCGCCGGCGTCAACCAGTGCCTTGGCCCTGTTGATCGCCGCGTCCAGCCCCTCCACGGCACGCACGTCGGTGCGCGCCATGATCAAGAAATTCGCATCCCGGCGTGCATCCGCCGCGGCGGCAATGCGCTTGACCATGGTTTCCAGGTCAACGACGTTCTTGCCGTCCAGATGGCCGCAACGCTTGGGATTGAACTGGTCCTCGATGTGGCAGCCCGCCAATCCGGCGTGCTCGAGTTCCTGGATGGTGCGCGCCACGTTCATCGGTTCGCCGAAGCCGGTGTCCGCGTCCACCAGGGACGGCAGGTCGCTCATCCGGGCGATCTGGCCGGCCCGGGTGGCGACCTCGGTCAAGGTGGTCAGCCCGACGTCGGGCAGTCCCAGGTCGTTGGCCAGCACGGCACCGGAGATATAGACGCCGTCGAAGCCCTTTTCGCCGATCAGCTTGGCCGAGAGCGGGTTGAACGCGCCGGGGAACTGGCGCGCCGCACCCGGAACGAGCATTTCGCGCATGGCCACGCGCTTCTGCTCCGGGGTGGTGTTTGAATACAACATGCTAGAAGAGTCCCTTGGGTGCTGCGGCGATGTCAATGACACCGGGGGCCGCGAGGATGTTCAGCTGGTCAAGCTCACCCGCGCCCAGGTTGCCCAGGTTTTCCGCCGCCGAGAGGAAACGTTCGATCTCGGCGTCCTCGACCAGGCCCGCGGCCAGGGTGCGGAACTTGTTGATGTACTGCTCACGGGCGAAGGGCCGTGCGCCGAGCGGGTGCGCGTCCGCAACGGCGATCTCGTCGGTGATCACGGTGCCGTCGGCCAGGGTGATGACCACGGTGCCGCCGAACGCTTTCTCGGAGATGTCCAGCGAGTGGTAGCGGCGCGTCCACTCGGTGTCTTCCTCCGTGGTGACCTTGTTCCACAGCTCAACGGTGTCCGCGCGGCCCGCACGCTCGGGGGCGTAGGAATCGACGTGGTGCCAGGAGCCGTCCTGCAGTGCCACCGCGAAAATGTAGGGGATCGAGTGGTCAAGGGTTTCGCGCGACGCGCTGGGATCGTACTTCTGCGGGTCGTTGGCGCCCGAGCCGATCACGTTGTGGGTGTGGTGGGAGGTCTTGATCAGGATCGAGGCGACGTTCTTCGGGTCCGTGGCCTCGGGGTGCTCGCGGTTGATCTTGCGGGCCAAATCGATCAGGGCCTGTGCCTGGTACTCGGCGGAGTGCTCCTTGGTGTAGGTGTCAAGGATGGCGCGCTTTGCTTCGCCTGGACCCGGAAGCGGGACCGTATAGGCGGCATCGGGACCATCGAGCATCCAGGCGATGACGCCGTCTTCGCCCTCGTAGATCGGCACCGGGGAGGTCTGGCCGCGCATGGCGCGGTCGGCGGCCTCGACGGCCATCTTGCCGGCGAATGCCGGTGCGTGGGCCTTCCAGGTGGAGATCTCTCCCTTGCGTGACTGCCGTGTGGCGGTGGTGGTGTGCAGTCCCTGGCCGACGGCCTGGAAGATGGTCTCCACGTCAAGGTCCAGCAGGGTGCCGATGCCGGCGGCCGCCGAGGGGCCCAAGTGGGCGACGTGGTCGATCTTGTGCTCGTGCAGGCAAATGGACTTGACCAGATCGACCTGGATCTCGTATCCGGTGGCCAGTGCGCGGATCAGGTCCTTGCCGTTGGCGCCGGTGTGCTGGGCGACGGCAAGGATCGGCGGGATGTTGTCGCCCGGGTGCGAGTACTCGGCCGAAAGGAACGTGTCGTGGTAGTCGAGTTCACGCACGGCAACCCCGTTGGCCCAGGCAGCCCACTCGGGGGAGACCTTCTCGGGGATCCCAAAGACCGAGGCGCCGGCGCCACCGGTTGACGGTGCGTGGCTCAGCGCCTGGGCGCGCGCGGAAACGATGGGGCCGCGGTTCAACGAGGCGATGGCCACTGAGGCGTTGTCGATGACACGGTTGATGATCATCTCGGTGACATCCGCCTGGACCTCGACGGGATCTGCTGCGACCGTGGCGATCTTGTGCGCGAGCTGGTCCTGGTGGGCCAGGGTCTCTTCACTGCGGTAAACACGTACTGGGTGATTGATCATTTAGGTGTCCTCTCTGGGGCCTGCATGGGTTTTGATGTGTTCAAGACTGTGGTGGAGGTGCAACTGGGTGGCGGCCGCGGCGACCTCGGGGTTTCGTGCGGCTATCCCCTCGGCTATTGCCGCATGCTCCAGCGCGGAGACCGCGAGCCGCTCGGGGTCATCCTGGGCCAGGCGCCGGACCCGGGCCAGGTGCACACGCAGGGAACGCAGGGCTTGGCTGATATACGGGTTGGACACCGCGGCATCGATGCAGCTGTCCAGCTCCGCGGCAAGATCGTAGAACGCCTCGCGGGATCCCGGATCCGTCCTGCGGCCCGCCTCCAGGAAGCGTGAGCGAAGCCGGGCAAAATCTTCGGGGTTCGAACGCCTCGCGGCAATGCGCGCCGATTCGATTTCCAGCGCACGGCGCAGGGCGAAAAGGTCATCGATGTGTTCGAGGGAGACATCCGAGACAACCGCGCCTCGTCCACGATGCTGGACGGCCAAGCCATCGGCGACCAGGCGTGCCAATGCCTCGCGCAGCGGTGTGCGTGAGACCCCAAGCCGTTCGGCCTGTTCGACCTCGCCCAGGACGGCGCCGGGACGCAACCGCCATTCGACGATCTCCGTCCGCAGGACCTCATAGGCTCTATCGCTCGCTCTCATGTTCCCAATTGTATACACGAGTTCGAGAAAAATGCTTGTTTACCGAAAGTTGCTGGAAGTTCTTCGTGAATCTGTATACATTGATCTTGAAAATACGTGTCGTAGGTCATAGGCTCGGACTCACCCCGCACGACACCCCACACTGAATGGATGGATGGTTCGCATGGCACCGACTTACGCGCAGACCTTTGCCGACGCCACAAGCGACCCGGCGGCCTTCTGGCTGGACGCCGCCGCATCGATTGATTGGGACACGGAGCCGGTCATCGGCCTGGACGAAAGCCGGGCACCGATCTACGCCTGGTACCCGGACGGGGTCCTGAACGTATGCCACAACGCACTGGACCGCCACGTGGCCGCCGGACGCGGGGCAAGCGCCGCGCTGATCTACGACTCGGCCGTGCTCGGTATCCAGGAAACCTACAGCTATGCCGAACTCCTGGAGAAGGTCGCACGCTTCGCCGGAGTCCTGCAGGAACGGGGGATCGGCCTGGGCGACAGGGTGCTGATCTACCTGCCGATGATCCCGCAGGCGCACATCGCGATGCTTGCCTGTGCCCGCATCGGAGCGGTGCACTCGGTGGTCTTTGGCGGCTTCGCGGCGAAGGAACTGGCCGCGCGCATCGAGGATGCCACACCGTCGGCGATCATCACGGCTTCCGGTGGCATCGAGCCCTCGCGCCGCGTTGAATACCTGCCAGCGGTCAATGAGGCGATCGGCATGGCCGGGCACCAAGTCCCCACGGTCATCGTCACCCACCGCGATGGATTCACCCACCGGCGCTCCGAATACGGGGGAGGAGACACCACCTGGTACGACTGGGACGACCTGGCCCTCCATGCCGCGCCGGCCCAAGCGGTCCCGGTGCCTTCCACGCACCCGCTCTATATCCTCTACACCTCCGGCACCACCGGCGCCCCCAAGGGAGTGGTCCGCGACTCCGGGGGATACGCGGTGGCCATGGCCTACTCGATGGGCAAGGTCTACGACGTGAATCCAGGTTCCACCATGCTCACCGCTTCCGACGTCGGTTGGGTCGTTGGCCACTCCTACATCGTCTACGGGCCGCTGATCGCCGGGGCCACCACCGTGCTCTACGAGGGCAAGCCCGTGGGAACCCCCGACGCCGGTGCCTTCTGGAGGCTCATCGAAGAGCACCAGGTCGACACCTTCTTCACCGCCCCCACCGCACTGCGTGCCATCCGCAAGGCCGACCCGGACGCCGAACTGCTTGCCGGGCGGGACATTTCGAGCTTGAAGAACTTCTTCGTTGCGGGGGAACGGTTGGACCCGGATACCTACGCCTGGGCCGGGAAGAAGCTTGGGGTACCGGTGATCGATAACTGGTGGCAAACCGAAACCGGGTGGCCGATCGCCTCGAACTGCATGGGCCTGGAAGTCCTGGAGCTCAAGGCCGGATCGCCCACCGTCCCGGTGCCCGGCTACGACGTGAGGATCCTCGACGGGTTCGGCGACGAGGTCGCCGCCAACGAGGAAGGGAACATCGCCATCAAGTTGCCGCTGCCTCCCGGAACGCTGGCCACGCTGTGGGGCAACGACCAACGCTTCATCGACACGTACCTCGACCAGTTCCCCGGGTACTACACCACCGGGGATTCAGGGTTCCGGGACGAGGAAGGCTACCTCTTCGTGATGGGCCGCACCGATGACGTCATCAACGTCTCCGGCCATCGGCTGTCCACCGGGGCCATGGAACAGGTCCTGGGTTCGCACCAGGCAGTGGCCGAATGCGCGGTCATCGGGGTGGCCGACGCGCTCAAGGGACAGCGTCCCAGCGGGTACGTGGTGCTCAAGTCCGGGGCGCGGATCACCGAGGAGGAGCTCGGCAAGGAACTGGTGGCACTGGTGCGCGCGCATATCGGCCCGGTTGCCGACTTCCGCGAGGTGCGCGTCGTGCAGGCGCTGCCCAAGACGCGCTCGGGCAAGATCCTGCGCAAGACCATGCGGCAGATCGCCGACGGGAAGGCCTACGTGGTTCCTTCCACCATCGAGGACCCGCAGGTCATTGACGAACTGATCCCGTTCCTCGCGCCCCCGAAATAACCGGTGGGCGCCGGGTTCCCTTCGTGGCTGGTTCACTGAGCGGGGCGAAGGACCGGAAGCATCGCCCGGCGCAACGGATGCAGCGGCGTGCAGCCCCAGCCCGTGGGCACCAGCCTGTGAAGAGGGCGGGGGTGTCGGTTAGGTTTGGTCCATGACGAAACCACAGGGTGTCGGCCC